>CAZLOX010000008.1:0-27260 GCA_964561265.1 uncultured Lachnospiraceae bacterium | reverse complement strand
ATACAGAAATCATGTGGTTATATTTCCGGCATCGCATTATGTTACAACAAAGGAGAAAATGGAGCTTGCTATCGCCTCGATAGAAGTTGAACTTGAAGAAAGAATAAAATATTTCAAAGACAATAATATGCTTATAGAGGCACAGCGTATTGAACAGCGGACAAGATATGATATTGAAATGATGAGGGAAATCGGATTTTGTCAGGGCATAGAAAACTATTCGCGCCATATAAGCGGACGGGAAGCGGGAAGCGCGCCTTTTACACTGCTTGATTATTTTCCGGATGATTTTCTGATGATTATAGATGAATCCCATGTTACAGTGTCGCAGGTACGCGCTATGTACAACGGCGACAGAGCGCGCAAGGATACGCTGGTAAAATACGGTTTTCGCCTGCCGTCGGCTTATGACAACAGACCGCTTACATTCGCGGAATTTGAAGATCGTATTCATCAGGTTATTTTCACAAGCGCGACTCCGGCTGAATATGAGAAAAATCATTCGGATAATATTGCCGAACAGGTTATACGACCGACAGGGCTTCTTGATCCTGTTATATCGGTCAGACCGATACAAAATCAGATAGACGACCTTATAACCGAGATAAACAAGCGTGTTGAGAATAAATCACGCGTTCTGGTGACAACACTGACCAAGCGTATGGCGGAGGATTTAACGGATTATCTTCACAATGCGGGAATAAAGGTCAAATATATGCACTCTGAAATAAAGACGATTGAGCGTACCGAGATAGTGCGTGATCTGCGTATCGGTGAATTTGACGTGCTTGTGGGAATAAATCTTCTTCGTGAAGGACTGGATATTCCGGAAGTATCGCTTATTGCAATACTTGACGCTGACAAGGAGGGCTTTTTAAGAAGTGAAACATCTCTTATTCAGACAATAGGCCGTGCGGCGCGAAATGCCGAGGGTGAGGTTATTATGTATGCCGATGTCATAACGGGGTCAATGAAAAGAGCGATGGACGAAACAGAACGCCGCCGCAGACTTCAGCAGGAATTTAATGAAAAACACGGCATCACTCCTGAAACGATTAAAAAGGATATACGCTCGGCTATTGAGGTTATGAAACCGGCTGATGAAGAAGACGCTGAAAACAATGTAATTGACGTTTCAAAACTTATTGCCGAACTTACAAGCAGTATGCTTATTGCCGCGGAAAATCTTGAATTTGAAAAAGCGGCGGAACTTAGAGATAAAATAAAAAAATTGCAGGGAAAATAAGAAAGGATATGATAATCAATGACAGAGCTTGACAAAGATATAATTATGGCGGCGGCGGATAAGATTTCACATGACGCTGAAGCGTTTGCGGTATATATGATACATGACAGCGAAAGTATTCATTTTATCGCGGCAAGCAAAGACGAGATAACATCGGAGAAACTTTATGAGATATCTTATGATATTTCCGCTATGCTTAATCATAATGTTGAAGTGCTGGACATGGGAATGTTCAGCATTCCGGATAAGGTGAGGATAATTTCCAATGCCGCTCTGGTTCACAGTGAGAATGAATTTCAGCAGAAACTGATGGAAACCGAAACATTGCTGGCTTACCAGATGCATGACAGGGAAAAAAATCATATATTTGAGCGAAAAAAGAATTATGGTTCGTTTTATTTGCAGTAAGGGATTTTTGTATATCTTAACAAATAGCCGGCGAAAGTAAGAAGGTGTTTAAATGACAATAAAGAAAGCGCAGAAAGAGGATTTGAGGAAAATACTTGATTTGCAGTATATTGCATATCAAAGTGAGGCCCGTCTTTTTAACAGTACTGATATTCCTCCGCTGAAACAGACTTTGGATGATATTGAAAATGAGTATGAAAAAGGTATTATTTTAAAGGCAGTAGATATACATGATAATATAATAGGTTCGGTAAGAGCCTTCTGCAATAAAGAAACTGTTCATATTGGAAAATTGATTGTTCATCCGGAAAATCAGCGCCAGGGAATAGGAACCGCTCTGCTGATGGAAATAGAAAATGAATATTCCGGCAAAAGATATGAGCTTTTCACAAGCAGCAGAAGCGAAAAGAATATATCGCTTTATAGAAAATTGGGATATGAAATTTTTGATAAAAAGCAGATTACGAAAGAACTGACTTTTGTATATATGGAAAAATACATATAGTATTATTTTATGGAGGGGAATATGATGAGGACTAAGTGTAAAGACACAAAAAAATTTTTGGCGGTTATTTTTATATCTGCCGCAATGATGATGCAGTCGGTATCAATATGCCATGCTGGTTCTGTACCGGAGGATCTGCTTTCCGAAGATGGTAGTCAGGTATATTTCGGAGAAGTAAAAAGCGTGGACGATAATTATATTACGGTTATACAAATGAAAAATATCAAGGGAGATTTTCTGGAGGGACGTGAACTTACATATAAAATATTCTTATATGAAGAAGATTTACCTAAAGCAGGAGAAGTATATCTCTGCGGATTTTTTGATGACAACAATCCTCTGTACAGATGGAGCGTCACGACGCTTGATACGAAAACCCTGGAAATTAAAGAATCAGACAGTATGTCGGAAAGAATGCAGGAATATCTCAACAATGGAGAATTTGAAAAGAAGGAAGCCGAAAGATTAATGAAAATCAGACTGAACTCTTTATTTCAAAAGCTTTCAGATACTCTTAAATCAAAGAACACACCATCATTCTGACCGCTTTTGGAGCAACATATATAAACAGAAACATCAAGGAGATATATGAATGGGAAAGATAAAAGAAATAATAAGGATTTTAATATTTGCGTCTGTCGGGGTATATATCGGGAAATGTATCTGGCTGCGGTATGATTATTTTGCGCATCCGTACATTTATCAGCCTTATTCAGCTCCGTGGTATACTCTGCTGATTCCGTATACAGTTACAACACTGGCGCTTGTTGCAGCCGAAATTATTGCGTACATAACGGTTTGCCTTATTATAAAAAAGAAACAAAATTAAAAATGCAGTAAACATGCGGCAAAAATAAAAGGAGGTTCTTATATGGATGAATACAATATAAAATACTTGAATATGCTCTCGGAACAATTTCCGACCATACAAAAAGCCTGCTGTGAGATCATACGTCTTACAGCGCAGCTTAAACTGCCTAAGCTGACCGAACATTTTATGAGTGATATACACGGTGAATATGAATCTTTTCTTCATATTTTAAAAAATGCGTCCGGAGTTATAAAAGATAAAATTACATCCATATACGGAATGACTTTATCGGAGCATGACCGTTCGGTGCTTGCCACGCTGATTTATTATCCGGAGAAAAAGCTTGAACTTGTCAAACGAAGCACAGAAAATATAAATGACTGGTACAGAATAACATTATACCACCTTGTAGAGGTATGCCGTGTCATATCTTCCAAATACACGCGTTCAGGCATAAGGGCGGCTCTTCCGGAAAATTTCGGCGATATAATCGACGAGCTTATCCATGCGCACACCGATTACGGCAATGACAAATCGGATTATTACAATCAGATAATATCCACAATTGTCGAACTCGGACAGGCGGATGAGTTTATTATAGCAATGTCAAGACTCATTCAATGCCTTGCTATCGGCAGACTGCACATAATAGGAGATATTTTCGACAGAGGACCGCGCGCGGATATAATACTTGATAATCTTGTAAACTATCATTCGCTTGATATTCAGTGGGGCAATCACGATATATCATGGATGGGCGCCGCTGCCGGTTCTGATGTGTGCATTGCGAATGTTCTGTCTATATCGACAAAATATACCAATTTCGACTGTTTAGAGGACGGCTACGGAATAAACCTGCGTCCGCTTACAGTATTCGCACTTGAAACCTATGCCGATGACCCGTGCGAGTGCTTTATGCTGCGCAATCCGAACAAAGTGAGTATTTCACAGCATGACAGGGATTTCTGGGCAAAACTCCACAAGGCTATCGCTATTATTCAGTTTAAACTTGAGGGACAAACCATTTTAAGGCATCCTGAGTACAATATGCAGAATCACTTAATGCTTAACCGTATCAACTATGAGAAATTTACCATAAATATAGACGGTGTGGAATACAAACTGAAAGACAATAATTTTCCGACTATTGACCCCGAAAATCCGTTTGAACTTACAGAGGATGAGCAAAGGGTTATGGATGAACTCCGCGCGAGTTTCAGAAAAAGCGAAAAACTCCAGCGTCATATTAAACTGCTTTTCTCAAAGGGCAGTATGTATCTATGTTATAATTCCAATCTTCTTTATCATGGGTGCATACCGATGAATGAGGATGGTTCTTTCAAGGAAATTTCGCTCTGCGGTCAGAAAGTAAGCGGAAAAGCATTTCTTGATCTTGCTGAAAAAATCGCGAGAAACGGTTATTTTGCGCCGGCAGGTTCCAAGGAACGCGCTGACGGACTGGATTTTATGTGGTTTTTATGGTGCGGTTCATATTCGCCGCTTTACGGAAAAAATAAGATGACAAGTTTTGAACGTTATTTTATAGACGATGAATCCACATGGACCGAAATAAAGGATGTATATTACACCCTTGTGGAAAATGCGGGAATATGCAAAAAGATACTCCGTGAATTTGGAATAAGCGATAACGGATTTTCGCATATAATAAACGGTCATGTTCCGGTAAAAATAAAAAGGGGCGAAAGTCCGGTAAAAGCGGGAGGACGGCTTCTGGTTATAGACGGCGGACTGTCGCGTGCATATCAGAGTCAGACCGGAATAGCCGGCTATACTCTTATTTTCAATTCACACGGACTGCTTCTTTCGGCTCACGACGCGTTTGACTCGATAGAAAGCGCGATTTCTGAGGAAAAAGACATACATTCAACGCTTGAACCGATTGCTCAGACATCACACCGGCTTCTTATATCGGAAGTAGATGAAGGCGGCAATCTCAGAGATAAAATAGAAACCCTCCGCGCGCTTGTTGACGCGTATAAGCAGGGAATTATAAAAGAAAAATAAATTGCGGTCTTTAAACTGCGGAAAGGATATCAATATGAAAATGACATTCAGATGGTACGGGCAGAATGATGATTCGGTCACGCTTTCTCAGATACGCCAGATACCTAATGTAAGCGGAGTTGTGGGAGCATTGTTTGATGTTCCGGTAGGAGAGGCATGGAAGGAAAAAGATATTTTAAATCTCAAAAATACCGTTAATAATGCCGGACTTGAACTTGAGGTTATCGAAAGTGTAAATGTACATGAGGATATTAAACTCGGACTTCCGAGCCGTGACAAATACATAGAAAATTATAAAACAACAATACGCCGTCTTGCCAAATACGGCATAAAGGTTATATGCTATAACTTTATGCCGGTATTCGACTGGCTGCGGACAAATCTTGCATATCCGCTTGAGGATGGTTCAAACGCGCTGTGTTATATAGACGAGCTTGCAAAATCGACAACACCGCTTGAACTTGTGAAAAGCACTGACAGCGGTTCAAACGGATTTACTCTCCCCGGATGGGAACCATACCGCCTTGCGGAACTGCAGAAACTTATGGAGGCATATCAGAATATAGATGAAGAAAAGCTCTTTGAAAATCTTGAATACTTTTTAAAGAACATTATTCCGGTATGCGAGGAATGTGATGTAAAGATGGCAATTCATCCGGATGACCCGCCGTGGAGCATATACGGACTTCCGCGCATCATAACCTGCCGTGAATATATCGAACGTATGCTTGCTATGGTGGACAGTCCGTACAACGGTCTTACACTTTGCAGCGGTTCTCTCGGAGCAAATAAGAATAATAATATACCGGAACTGATAAGACTGTTTGCCGGCAGAATACATTTTGCCCATGTGCGCAATATCAAATTTTTCGGCGACAAGGATTTCCATGAGGCATCGCATTTTTCCGCTGACGGTTCGCTTGACCTTTATGAAATTATGAAAGCGTACCATGATATAGGCTTTACCGGATATATCCGTCCTGACCACGGACGCATGATATGGGATGAAAAGGCGCGTCCGGGATATGGTTTGTATGACAGGGCGCTTGGAATAGCTTATATTAACGGACTTTGGGAAGCAATAGAAAAGGAAAACAAGGAGAATGTATAATGGAAAAAAGAGCGTTTTTTAAAAATAAAACCGTTGTTGTAACAGGAGCGGCAGGAGTGCTGTGTTCATGCTTTGCGGAGGAATTTGCACATCAGGAATGTAATGTTGCGCTTCTGGGCAGAACCTATTCAAAAGTCAAGGAACTTGAGGACAGGCTTACAGCTAAAGGATATTCCGCCTTTGCAGTTGAATGTGATGTTACAGATGTTGAAAGTGTGAAAAAAGCAAAGAAAGCGGTGAATGATAAATTCGGCAGATGCGATATTCTGTTGAACGGTGCCGGAGGAAATCATCCGAACGGAAATACTACAAAGGATATATTTGAACCGGGAGATATTGAAAATAATGATATTACATCATTTTTTGACCTTGATCCGCGTAATTTTGATTTTGTATTCAAACTCAATCTTACCGGAACAGTTATTCCGTCGCAGGTATTCATGGAGGATATGATCGGAAATCCCGGAGCGAATGTGCTTAATGTTTCATCAATGAGCGCGTATTCACCTATGACAAGGGTATCGGCATACAGCGCGGCAAAAGCGGGTATCTCAAATATCACACAGTGGCTCGGAGTGCATTTCGCAAAAGAGGGCATACGCGTGAATGCGATCGCGCCGGGATTTTTCCTTACTGTGCAGAACAAAAATCTTATGACAAATCCTGACGGCTCCCTGACTATGCGCGCGCAGAAGGTAATGCGTAAAACGCCGATGGAGCGTTTCGGAGAACCGGAGGAGCTTCTGGGCGGTATGCTCTGGCTGTGCAACAGCGACGAGGCAAAATTTGTAACGGGAATTACAGTTCCGATAGACGGCGGATTTACGGCGTATTCAGGAGTGTAAATAAAGATTCAAAGAAATGATCCAGCGTTTTTTTGTAAACTCAAAAATGCTGATTTGTGGGCTGAAAGCATTCCGGTGATTTCAGCCCACAGCTATAATACGGCAAGACAGAGCATTTTCAGAAGGCTGTTATACAGATAAGTGTTCATACTGTCTGCTGACAGGCTCTTATTCGGATTTTATCAGTTTTTTTATTCTTGCCGGATTTCCTGCCGCAACCGCATTACGGGGAATATCTTTTGTTACAACACTTCCCGCTCCTATAACCGCATTGTCACCAATAGTTACACCAAGCAGGTTGTGGCTGTATCTGCCGGCTCAATAAGCAGACTGAAATCCAGCAGGTCTTTGTCGGGTTTTTCAGTGACGTCTTCGGCATTTCCGCCCTCCATATCCATAAGCTGACGTGAAAGTGTGATATATGCAGAACTTCACGCGCCCGAAATGGATTCCTCCCTTGCAGCTGCAAGGAAATATCTTAATACATGAATTTCCATAATAATTTCCTGTGAAATTTATTTATATTCTATCATCTTATGATATAACTGTCAAGCATAGATATATATTCAAAATAAGTATTAGACATTTGAATTGAAATGCTTTATAATAGTAATATAAAGAATCACAATCAGAAAAACAAAATGAAGGGAGCTGCTTATCAATGATACATTTAAAAAAAATATTATCACTTATTTTAGGACTTACAATTATGCCGCTGCCATGGAAGGCATTTGCTGAAGGAAGTATTTTCCCAGGACATGAACCATACGGAGAAGGTGTCGGAGCAATGCCGGGCAGAGTTGTGTGGTCGTATGAGCCGGATTCTGTCGAATGGGACGGAAACGGATATTGGTGGGAAATAAACAACTTTAATGAAACAGTTATTCAGAATATGGTGGATAGTTCCATTGCAAAATTAGGCGGAAAATCAACAGCTGCAGAAGGATGGAAAGCCTTATTTACAGATCGGAATGAAAGAAATGGAGAAAGCGGCGGTTATAAAGCGGGAGAAAAAATAGCCGTAAAAGCGAATATAAACGGTTCAGCAGTAATGGACGATGATACATCCGGCGAAACAAAAATGAGCTACACAAACCCTGTATTATTAAAAACCCTGCTTATATCGCTTGTTAAAAATGCCGGCGTATTGCCGTCTGACATTACAGTTTATGATGTATCAAGGCTGTTTCCGGATTATATGACCGAAATGTGCAGCGAGGGCATTTTGCAGGGTGTGAACTTTGTAAACCGCAATAACGGAACTGCCGATGAAAACGCGCCGATACAATGGTCTTATGAATTTTCGGGCAGGGTAAATTATTTACCGACCTGTGTTACCGAAGCAAAATACATGATCAACCTTGCAAATCTGAAAGGGCACAGCTACGGAATCACACTTTGCGGCAAAAATCATTTTGGTTCATTTATAAATGGAAACGCAATGCGTCCTCCTGAAGGCGCAAATCTGCATCAATGGCTGACAAGAAATGAAACGGGTATTTACAGTCCGCTTGTTGACCTTATGGCAAATAAACACCTCGGCGGTAAAACGGTATTGTATATGCTTGACGCGATTATATGCGCTGAATCAGAGGGCGCTTCAATAACAGGAAACAATTCAAAATGGCAGCAGACACCGTTTGATAATGACTATACTTCAAGTATATTTGTGTCACAGGATCCTGTTGCGATAGACTCGGTAGGCGCTGATTTTCTGACTAACGAGCCCGCAATCATAAATAATAATTATTCTGCGAGGGATGCGTCTGTTGAAAATTATCTGCACGAAGCTGGACTTGCGGCTTCATCTCCATCCGGTACAGTTTATACCGACAGTTTCGGTAAAGCAGTTACAAATCTTGGCGTACATGAACATTGGAATAATCCGGCCGATAAGCAGTACAGCAGAAATCTTGGTAAAAATGAGGGGATAGAGCTTGTTATGGCAGATGAAATAGAAAGCAGACCTGAAATTAAAGTAGAAAACGGAAAAATAACTGTAACTAACACTGCAGAAAACGGAACACTTATATCTGCTTTTTATAAAAGCGGTGTTCTTACAGGTGTGAGAACTTATAATGGCAGCGGTCAGATTGAATGTGATATCGAAAGAGAACTGAACGGTAATTTAGCAGACGCGACAGAATTAAAAGCATTTTTCTGGGATATGAAAACCATCAGTCCTTTGTGCGGTATGATCTCTCTGCAATTACAAAAAGCAGAACCTACGCCTGCACTTACACCCATGCCTGTTCCAACGGAGAAAACTGAAATGAAGGATGATAATGAAATGAAAATGAAGATCCATATAGGTGATAAACTTTTTACAGCGACACTTGAGGATAACGAAACTGTAACTGCGCTTAAATCAATGCTGCCTATGAGTATGAACATGAGCGAACTTAACGGAAATGAAAAATACTTCTATTTATCTGAAAGTCTGCCGACCAATACAGAACGCATAGAAACAATTCATGCAGGTGATATTATGCTTTACGGCTCAAGCTGTATTGTTATATTTTATGAAACTTTCAGCACATCTTACAGCTATACAAGAATAGGTCATATTGATGATGTATCGGAATTAACTTCTGCACTCGGCAGCGGAAGTGTCACGGTTACAATAGAGTAAGAATATTATTGAATTTAAGAGCCTGTCCGTAAATTAAGGCAGGATGTGCACTTATCTGATTACGGATAGGCTCTATATAAATTTCATTCACTGTTTAGAATATTGATGAAAAATCCGGTGTAAGTAAATTTATCCGGATCTGTTTATTTTTTATATTGTTCATAATGCGGTTTAGCGGAATTGTTTTCCCAAAAAAATTCTATACCATAATCACGGATTTGCCTGTTACCGTTCAGCCACTGCACATATACTTCTTCTTCAAATAGTTCGGCTGTTTTTTTGCATGGAAATTCATCACATTCTCCGCAAAAATCAACGGTATGCTTTTTAGTACATTCCGGCAAAAAGCAGTCTTTGATACTGCATCCGTTATGTTCATTACTGCGGCATCCTGCGCAGGGAGCGGAGCTGTATATGCCAAGTATTTTTTCAAAATGACCATAACTTTCGGCAGCATCGGGAATATGTTTTTTATAAAATTCTTTTATACCGTCTAAATATTTTAATAATGTTTTTGAAGATTCACAAATCACACCGTTATTATATGCCGAACAGGTGTGACACATCAAAGAACACGGAGCAACCTTTTTCAAAATCTCATTCTTTTCCATATTTTTGTCTTTTTTTTAATATATAGTTTATAAATATAATATTGATTGAAGCATAAACACTCAGAGCCCGTCTGTAATTAAACGTCTTGGCTTAATATACAGACAGGCTCTTGTATAGATCAATATTCTCTGTCCCAGATATCCCTGTAAAATCCGGCATAATCTGTATCTTTGTTGTTTATCATAGCAATGGCTGTTCTTGGATGCTGATTTAAAAGACCTGTGATAAGATATGGTATATCATAACCCCATACAAGACCCTGAGCTTTGAGTTCAAGCATTTTTGTCTGAACGAATTTAAGAACAGGCGTAATGCTGTATCTTGGATTTTTAAGAAAACCAAGCAGTGATTCAAGCGCACAGTTACCGGCGCCTCTGCCCATTCCGAGCATTGTCGCGTCAAGATAACTTACACCGCATGCCGTTGCCTCGATTGTGTTTGCAAAAGCCATCTGCTGATTGTTATGAGCGTGTATGCCTACTTTTTTTCCGTATTTGTCAGCAACAGATAAATACAGTTCACTGAGCCTTCTCATCTGTTCAGGGTATATAGCGCCGTAGCTGTCAACTATATAGAATACATCCACATGACTCTGACCCAGAAGTTCAAGAGCCTGTTCTATATCCGCCGCATCCGATGTGGATATTGCCATTATATTTATACTTGTTTCATATCCCTTTGAATGACAGTATTCAATCATTTCTATCGCTGCCGGAATAGTGTTTATATATGTTGCTATGCGGATAATATCAATAACGCTGTCTTTTTTATCTATGATATCCTTTTTATAATCTGTTCTGCCGACATCTGCCATTACAGCAATTTTAAGATCGGTATCATTATTGCCTACTATTCTTCTTATTGATTCCTCGTCGCAGAATTTCCAGTCACCAAATTCATTCACGTTAAATATTTCTTTCGATGCTTTATATCCGAATTCCATATAATCAACGCCGGCTTTTATATTGGTCTGATATAAATCCTTTATAAAAGCGTCGTCAAAATAAAAGTTATTAACCAGACCGCCGTCACGGATAGTTGCGTCAACAACTTTTATATCCGGTCTGTATGATAAAAGAGTTCCTCTTTGTGCCATTTATAAAATCCCTCCAAAAATAATAATCTGAAAATACAATAATAAGTATATCATATCTTTATATTTTTATCAACATTTTTTTGGGAATATTATTTAGATATATGATAATTTGTGCATTTATCATATATTTAAAGACAAACAATATCTGAATATGTCAATTTTGATGATTTATCCGTGTTAATTCATAACTGTCGGCGATCATAATTTCTATTTTATCTTCGGGCACACTGTCGTCAAGTATAACGGAATTCCAGTGATTTTTATTCAGATGATATCCGGGAATGACAGAAGCATATGTATTTCGCCAGAGATCGCACCATTCAGGACGCGCTTTAAGATTGATCCATATATGTCCGTTTCTCTCAAATATCCATGCAAATATTTTATTATTGCTTTTATGCCGTATAACAGTCCAGTTATGGTCTTTAAATGGGTAATCTTCATAACTGTCCGGAAATTTAAGACAAAACTCAACCGCATCTTTTCTGCTTTTCATTTGTAAATCCCCCATGAAAATATGATTTATATATTCATATCATATCAGACTCAGCGCATAACGTCAAGGATGCTTTAAAAATAAAATATAAATTTTATACTTGAATTTATTATGAATATATGCTATAATGTTAATAATATCTATACAAGCAGATTTATAATAAATGGAAGGAGGGATTTATATGACTGATTCTGAAATGATGCAGGCGATTCTTAATGAGATTAAGGCTATTAAACAAGACAATCTGGAGCTTAAGCAGGGATTTCAAGAACTTAAGCTGGAAATCCAAGAGGTTAAGCAGGAAGTCCAAGAGGTTAAGCAGGAAGTCCAAGAACTTAAGCAGGATGTTCAGGTACTCAGTGCAAGAGTTGATAATCTTGAAAAGGAAGTCAAGCATAACACAGTGGCTATTGAAACAACAGTAGCGGAATGTCTGAAAGCTTATGGTGATGGTTATATAGCTAATCGCGAAAAAATGGACAGTCTGCATATTGATACGGTAAACAGCAAAATCAATCATCTTGATTTGCGGCAGAAGGTTATGGAGGATGAACTGAAACGCTTAAAGCTGAAAATAAGCTGACCAGTAATATGAAATATATATAACGAAATGGTGCAGGATTTATGGCGAGATGTCCATAATGTACGAGGGAAGACTGCCCGAATAAGCGTTATCACAAAATCCCCGTCAAGTCAAGGGTTTCGCATCAAACTGCTCATGAACGCCCTACGGGCGCTATTGATATGCCGGAAATTTTATTATATATTATAGTTACGGCAGGGTTTTTAGAACCCTGCCATGAAAAATACTATTCTATCATAAAGGATTTTTTATTTTAAATACGGTTTTTTTCGTCCCGCCATATAATAGGAAAAACAGTTTGGCGGTTTTACCATTTCTCCCGCAAATATCAGAAATGCGATAAATGAAGGGGTAGGCAGAAAATTATAAACTGTCTGTACTTCATCGTCAGTTTCAATCTGTGTTTTCCGCAGCAGATGATATTTTTCCAGAACATTGAGTACACGTTCCGCCTCCGTTTTTTCAATTTTCATGTTTTTTGTAAGCAAATACGGAGTAAATGCTTTTTTGCTGTCACGTTTGTTTAGCATTATGCAAGCCTTGAAAACATTTTTGTCCGAAAAATCCTTAAAAAAATTCATATAATCCTCATCGCTTATGTTTCCGAAAAATGCTGTCTGTGTGTCGTTATTTTCTGGTACCAGAAGAAAATATTGCTGCCTGTTGGCAATGCCCATTCTTGTAAAACCATGATCAGAGATAATGCTTGAATATCTCTGATCATTTTTATCAAGCTCTTTTTCGTAATCTTCAATGCTGCCATCTTTAGGAGACAGTTCACCAAAAAAGGCTCTTTCCATATTCCAGCAGTAATCGAAAGCAATCTTAAATTGTTCTTCCACAGGTGTTTCAACAATTTTTTTGATCAATGACGAGTCTAAATCACTGTAATCAGTTATGCTGCGTCCAAATAAGGAATCTACCGAAACTCCAAAAAAATCTGCAATACAGGGAAGCAGTTCAATGTCCGGCGTCCCGCCGTTTTCCCACTTGGACACTGCCTGTATGCTTACACCTGCATAATTCGCAAGTTCCTCTTGTCTTATTCCACGATCCCTGCGCATAGAAGCTATTCGTTTTCCTATTGTTTCTATACTCATAATAAATTGCTCCTTTAAAATTATGATATCCGAAAGTCACTTTCTTAATTATAAGTATAGCACAAGCGCTGGTTGATTTCAATGGAGGAAATGTTGATAAAATCAAATATAAGTTGATAAAAGATAGATTGGCTTTGGCATGTTGATGTGTTAGATGAAGATTTATGTCAGGATGGTACAGCGAAAATCTCCGTCTGGTCCGCTGTAAGATAATCGGCACACAGCCATTATGCTATGCGAAAGGTCTAATATTGATCCTCCAAATAGAGAATATTATACAAGGCATAGGATTAGCGGCAGGAATATTTTCCGGCACTTGTATTTGGTGGACCGCAATTACAGCTGTTAACATCATCTTCTTTTCTAAAAAATCAGATGATGTTAACGTGTATAAATAAAAAATAAATATTGACAAATAAGCCGCGGAGCCTTATAATAAAACGTGTAGGGTTTTATGGCTTATTTTTGTAATGAAATGAGTAAGAAACTGTATATAAATTAAGAAATTTAACATTTAATATACGTCAGAAAATATTTACTTTGAAGTTTGGAGGTAAAAAAATGGCTAAAATTATGCCTTTTAAAGGATATAGATATAACAGCGTTAAAATACCGGAGCTTGGCAGGGTCATAGCTCCTCCGTATGATTCCATATCCGATGAGGAACAGCAAAATCTTTATGAACTCAGTGAAAATAATATAGTAAGGCTTATGTTGGGTGCCTCTCATCCGAACGATACGGAAAGAAATAATAAATATACACGTTCCGCCGCTTTGCTGAAAGAATGGATCAGTGAACAGGTGCTTGTGCAGGAGGATGCGCCGGCAATATATCTCTATGAGCAGATTGTCCCGCTTGATAAAGTGCAGATGCATTCAAGCATGGGATTTGTTGCACTGCTTGAGCTTGAAGATTTCAGCGGTGATTCAATTATGCCGTGTGAGGAATCGGTGCGTGTTGCAAAGACCGACCGCTATAATCTCGTTTCGGCTACAAATGCAAACTTTGGTATGATAAACTGCATTTATTCAGACAATGAAAAGGTACTTTCATCTGTGATGAGCGAAATTTCCGAAACAGAACCCGATATGAATTTTACTGCGGAAAACGGCGTTACACACAGAGTATGGGCGATAACTTATGAACCCACAATAAAAATTATACAAAATTCTGTCATTAACAAGCATATCGTTGTTGCGGACGGTCAGAACAGATATGAGGCATGTCTTGAATATGCGAAAATGATGCGTAAATCCAATCCTGACCACAACGGACAGGAAGGCTATAACTATATAATGACGCTTTTCAGCAATATTGATAATGACGATATGCTGCAGCGTCCGGTATACCGTCTTGTAAATCAGCCTAAATTCAAGGCGGATTATATAGTCGCATGCGCTCAGGATCATTTTAAAGTCGAGAAAATTATTGTGGACGACGATATGAATGAGCTTGTGAATACAATGAAAAAGCAGATAGCGACTCAGCGAAAGGAAAATAAAATAGCGTTTTACTGCGGAGGCAATTATTTCTACCGTTTCACCCTTACCGACAGGGAATATTTAAAAACGCTGCTTCCGGATAAATCCGATGCGTACAGAAGTCTTGATATAACTGTGCTTAATTATTTGATTTTACAGGAACTGTTAAATATAAATGAAAGTAATTATTATGAGCGCATAACATATACGAAAGAGATAGAACCGGCTGTTGATTCGGTGCAGAACGGCGAGTATGACTGCGTGTTTCTTATCAATCCGACGCGCGCCAATCAGATAACCGAAATCGCTGCGCGCGGAGAAAAAATGCCGGAACGTTCGGTATGTATCTTCCCGAAACCGGCAACGGGAATAATCACATATAAATATTAAACCGCATTGCTGACAGGAGAGGCATTTATATGAAATTCAGAATGATAAAGAATACTCCGGTCGAATGGATGGATCTGGACAATGCCGCGAAAATTTTCCCCTCAAACAGCGGCAAACAGGATACAAAAGTATTCCGCTTTTCGGCGGAGCTTTACGAAGATGTTGACAGCATGGTTCTGCAGAAAGCTCTTGATGAAACGATAAAGGAATTTCCTGTGTTCCGCTCAACTCTGCGCCGCGGACTTTTCTGGTATTATTTAAAGGATTCAAAGATAAAGCCGAAAATCAAAAAGGAAAACACGCCGCCGTGCAGTTCCATATATGATGCGGACAGATATAATCTGTTATTTGATGTGACATATTTTAATAAGCGTATTAACCTTGAAGTTTATCACGCGCTGACAGACGGCACGGGGGCATTGCATTTTCTGCGTATACTGGTTTATTATTATATATCAATAAAGTATGCCGATGAATTCAATGGAAAAGTTCCGCGGCCGGATTATGACGCGTCAATATATCAGAGGTCAGAGGACAGTTTTAAAAAATATTACCGCGGCGGAACTCAGAATATGAATTTTTCAGAACAGCGCGCGTATAAAATAAAAGGTGCAAAAACCGGAGAATATCGTATAAAGGTCATAGAGGGCGTGATGTCGCTGAAAAGTATGTCGGATGAAGCGCATAAATACAACATCACACTGACTGTACTGCTTGTAGCTTTGTTTTTATGCGCAATCAATAAAAATGCCGAACTTTCAAAAAAAAGCCGCCCTGTTGTGTTAATGGTACCTGTGAATTTAAGAAGATTTTTCCGCTCGGAATCAGCAAGAAACTTTTTCTGCACAATTAACGCCGGCTATAATTTCAACGAAGATCCGGATGATCTGGAAAGTGTTGCCGCAGAAGTGAGCCGTATTTTTAAAAAAGAACTTACGGCTGAAAATCTCGCTGCAAGAATGAACCGCTTTACAAAAATAGAACGCAATGCTTTTGTAAGACTGACTCCGCTGTGGTTTAAGGATATTGTTCTGAAAATAGCCGGAAGAAATCAGCCTAAGGGTATAACCGGTTCGGTTTCAAATATAGGCCGTATCAGTATGCCTGACGGCTTTGAAAAATATGTGCGGCTGTTTGACGTTTTTGTAAGCACTGATAAGCTTCAGATGTGCGTATGCTCATACTGCGACAATCTTGTTGTCAGCTTTTCTTCGGCATTTAAAGACACTGATATCCAAAAGGATTTTTTCAGAAGTATTGTTAATATGGGCATAGATGTTTCTGTGGTTTCCAATAAAACAACTATGGAGGAAATGTGATGAAATTTTGTGAAAAATGCGGTGTGAAGGTAACGGATGACAGCATACATTGTCCTCTTTGTCAGTGCGATTTGTCCAAAGACAGCAGCGATGACAACAGCGCGGTATTTCCGGTAATACCAACATTATATGACCGTCACAGCATATTGATACGGCTTATTATTCTTGTTTCGATAGCAGCGTGCGTTGTGTCCGTAATAATAAATATGCTTATTCCGACAAAGATATTTTGGTCGGCATTTGTTGTTATAGGAGTTGTCTGTGTATGGATATCTCTCGGGCTTGCATACAGGAAAAGGCATAATCTGCCGAAATTTATTCTGTATCAGGTAGTAGTTGCCGCGGCGATAGTTCTGCTGTGGGATTTTTTCACCGGATGGCATAAATGGGCGGTTGATTATGTAATACCATTTCTGTTTGTGGGAGCGAATATATCGCTTATATTAGTGGTTATTTTGCAGAAACTGGATATATCGGATTTTATATTTTACCTGTTTGTAAATATGCTTTTCGGCATAGTGCCGGTTATATTCATATGTACGGGGATTTTAAATGTTCTGTATCCGTCGCTTACTTCGGTAGGACTGAATGTAATTGCACTATCTGGTCTGTTTCTATTTCAGGGCAAAAGGATAAAAGGCGAAATAATGAGTAAATTTCATTTTTGATTAAAAAGTACCGCCGGCAGACGGTACTTTTTGTGATAGGGAAACGCTGAATAAATCAATATAAAAAAATAGTTTTAGTCTCCCGACGGCGGAAAATAGCTCGGAAGTAGTGAATTTCCGTAGGAAATTCATATGGAGAGCGTATATTTTCCGTAAAACTATTTTTTTATTACCTTAAATCAGCCTTTCCATAGAAATTATATTGGAAGGCGGCATATTATGGATTACAGAATAGAACACAAAGGACATCAGAAGTTTATTGCAATGGTAAGGACTTTTCCGAATGAGATTACAAATGAAGAAAATAATAACAGTATTCCCGATTTCTGGACAGAATGTTATAAGAAAAATCTTATTGAGCCTATGAAGTCGCTCAGAGCTGACGGTAAAAGAGATCTGTACGGTTTATGCGCGCCTGCTAAGAACAGCAGCACGCATTTCAACTACGGAATAGGGGTTATTATTGACGAGGATACAGATATAGCAAAAGCAGAGCGGTTTGTCGGGAGCGGTTATTCTGTATGGGAAACTGAGCCTGCCGACTATGCTGTATTCAGATGTTTTGGTTCTGACGCAGGCTGTCTGAATGAAATATGGAACAGATTTTCCGGAGAGTTTGTGCCTCAGACAGGTTATATACAGGCGGACGGTACGGATTATGAAATATATTTTGAAAACGGTGAAAGCGGTTTGTTCTGCGAATTATGGATACCGGTTAAAAAGAACTGAATATTATAAAAGAGGATGCAGCGGGATATTTTTGCTGCATCCTCTTTGTGTGTTTTTATATTTCTTCCTCTTCAACTTTTTCAAGTTTGCTTACTGAAATTTCATATGCCGTCTTTGTGACGGTTTCATCTTCGGAAAGTTTTTTCTGATATTCCCTTGACTGTATTCTGCCCCAGATTTTTATATTGTCGCCTACGGCTAAATTTTTACAGTATCGGGCGTTTCGTCCCCATGCTATGACAGGGATATAATCCGACTTGTTGTATGAACGGTTTACGGCTATAAGCATATCGGTGATTTCTCTGCCGAACGGAGTAGTCCGGTAGATAGGTTCTTTGCATATGTAGCCGTTTAAATATATGCTGTTCGGATTTTTTATATCCGGAAAATCCGAATATATGATATCCTTGGCAAACACTGTCAGCAAAAGTCTGTTGCTGCCGTTGTAATTGTTGTATGATCTGAATTGACCGATTACCTCCAGTTCATCGCCGGTATTGATTGTATTATCAAGAATAAGCCTTTCCGATACAAGAACCCGTATATAATCATTCACATCGCTTAAACGAGGTATACACATTAAAAAGCTATAAAATTTTTCACCGTATACCTCATGGCTGAAAGTCAGTTCATCATCGACCCTGCCGACTATTACAGCTTTATTATTCTCCTGCATTTTATTGCCCCCTTATTTTGTTGTTTTGAGGAAACCGCTGATTTTCAGTTGTTTTAAATCCACTCATAAAATATAATATTCATAAGGGGGATTTAATATTACAAAATTCTGAACCGTCAAATCCCGCTTTTCAGATCCCGCATTTTATCTCTGAGCGACTGCAGTTTTTCATCGTCTGTATTTCCCTGTGCCGCGGCTTTTACGATACTGCTTCCGATTATAACTCCGTCGCAGTAATTTTTAAGCATACTGACCTGTTTGCCGTTTGATATGCCGAATCCAAGACAGCACGGCATATCGGTGTATTTGCGTATCATAGAAAAGAAATTGTCAAAATCGGTTCTGAATTCTTTTTTCTCTCCGGTAACGCCGAGAGAGGATATGCAGTATAAAAATCCTTTCGCGTTTTCGGTGATTTTTTTTATTCTTTCTTCGCCGGAGGTGGGAGATATAAGATTTATATAATAAACGTTGTATTTTTCTGTATATTCCGATATTTCGCCGCTTTCTTCAACAGGCAGATCAGGAATTATCACTCCGTCTATTCCTGCTTCGCTGCATTTTGCGAAAAATTTTTTTGTGCCGTACTGGAAAATGACATTGAAATAAATCAGAAATACCAGCGGAACAGATACTTTTTCTCTGATTTTTTTTACAAAATCAAAAATTGTATATATGTCTGCTCCGTTTGACATAGCGCGTATATTTGCCTCCTGAATTACAGGGCCGTCTGCCGACGGGTCGGAAAACGGCACGCCCAGCTCGATTATATCCGCGCCATCTTTTTCCATTTCCATGACTATCTTTTCCGATAAGTCAAAATTAGGATCGCCTGCCGTCACAAAAGTTATAAGCGCTTTTTTATTCTGAAGTTCCTGAAATTTTTTATCAATTCTGTTCACAATAACATCTCCTTAATTACCGTATCTGAGTTTTTTCACCGCGCTGCAAGGCGAGGCTTCTCTCATAAATGCTTCGCCGATCAGTGCCCCGTCTATATTCAGGCTTTTTAAATATTCAAAGTCGTCATGTGTGCGTACCGCGCTTTCGGCGATTACCGTCACGCCGTCCGGAACAAAGGGGAGAAGGCGTTCAGCAGTCGTGATATCCTCCTCGAATGTCTGTAGATTGCGGTTATTTATTCCGATGACATCCGCATTTCCTGCGCGGAGAATTTCCTCCTTGTTGTGGGTTTCCACAAGACAGTCAAGACCTATGCTTTTTGCGCATTTATACAATGCCGCATATTCTTTGTCGGACAAGGCAGCCATAATAAGCAGAATTGCTGATGCTCCGTGCAGCAGAGCTTCATATATCTGATATTCGTCTATTATAAAATCTTTTCTTAAAAGCGGTATATCGGTTATTTGCCTTATATCCCCGATAAATTTCAGATCGCCTTTGAAAAATTCCGGCTCAGTCAGAACGGATATCGCCTGTATGTCGGCTTTTTTATAATCTTCGGCAATCAGGATATGATTGAAATCCTCGCGTATCAGCCCTTTTGACGGCGATGCTTTCTTTATTTCGGCAATTATAGATATTCCGTCAAAGGATTTTATTGATTGGTTAAATCCGGTGGGTATGTAAGGTGCGCTGTCCAGTGCTTTTAAAAGTTCTTTCGGAGGTATTGCCTGTTTTTGCTCATACACTCTTTTTTTAGTGGATTCGATAATTGTATCAAGTATCATAATACGCTCCTCTGTGATTATGCCGCATTTGTAAATGCTATAAGTTCTTCAAGTTTTGCGGCGGCTTTTCCGGATGATATTGTTTCTTCTGCAATTTTAATTCCGTCTTTTATTGAGTCCGCCTTTCCGCCTATATAAATCGCCGCGCCTGCGTTTAATAGTACAATATCGCGTTTTGCGCCGCTTTCCTTTCCGCTGAGGATATTTTTTGTTATAACAGCGTTTTCAGCCGGAGATGCGCCCTTTATATCCTCTGCGTCTGCATATTCAAATCCGTAATCTTTCGGATCAATGATATAGTCCTTGATTTCTCCGCCTGATATCTCAGCTGCATATGTGATTCCGGTCATTGTGATTTCGTCCATTCCGTCGCTGCCGCATACTACTATTGCCCTTTCAACGCCTAACGTCTGCATAACTTCTGCGTAAGTGTGAATAATATTTTTATCAAATACGCCTATAAGCTGATTTTTTGCTCTGGACGGATTGGAGAGAGGACCCAATATGTTAAAGATAGTTCTTATGCCAAGCTCTTTTCTTACCGGTGCTACATTTTTCATAAGTTTATGAAAAATCTGAGCGTTCATATATCCTATATTGACTTTTTCCACACATTCGCATACCTTTTCGGGTTCGAGCGACACATTAACGCCAAGTGCTTCCAGACAATCAGTGCTGCCGCTTTTGCTTGAACTTGCGCGGTTTCCGTGCTTTGCAACGGCAACGCCTGCCGCGGCGGCAACGATGGCAGAAGTTGTGGAAATATTGAATGTGTTTGTGTTATCTCCGCCTGTTCCGACCAGATCAATATAATTCTCTGCCGACGGTGATATTGACGCGCCTTTATGCTGCATCATTTCGGCGCATCCGAGCATTTCATCTGCCGATTCGCTTTTTATTCTCAGCGCCGTTAAAAATCCGGCCGTCTGTATCGGCGTAGCCGTTCCGCTGAGCATAAGTTCCATACACTGCTTTGCTTCCTCACGTGTTAAATTTTCACCTTTGATGATTTTTTTTAAATACTGTTTCATAAATAATTCCTCCATAAAGTATCAATACTTACAAGAGTTGAATATTCAGTAGTTTTGCTGCGCAAAACCGCTTGTGGAACAAGCGTCGGACATCTTTCCGATACTAAAAGAAAATATCCTTTTCAAGACACTTGAAAAGGATATAAAGTCCTATATTCAGAATTAAAACTAATCTTGACTAATCTTGACTTTTCTCTTCTCTTCAAACTCATTTATAATTATACCGTATAGCAGAGAAAAAATCAATACTTTTTTTAGTGAAATACCGAATAAATTAAAAATCAAAAAGCGGTTCTGGCGATAATGGAGAAAAATAGTCCGTAAGTATGAATTTTCAGCAGAAAAACAAGTGTGTAATCTCCGCAAAAGCATTTTTGATTATATTAAATCACAGACAGTGCTTTTAATAAAGTTTCTGTGCTTCGTAATAAGTTTCGGGAGTTCCTATATCAATACGCATACCGTCTGTTATAAATGCGTATACAGGTTTTTTGGTTATAAGCCACGGAACAAAGTTGCCGGGAGCGTCTTTATTGTTGCCCTCATCAAGATACTGACTTATCATAGGCACTGTTTCTTTTTTGTAAAGATAAAAAGGTGATACGCCTATATTTGTTTTCGGATTTGCAGGCTTTTCCTCAAAGCCTGTAACTTTCATATCATCGTCCACTTCCGCAACGCCCATGGACTTAAGAGCCTCCGCATCTTCGACAGCATTTGCGCATATCATATCGGCATCCTTTTCACGGTAAAGCTTAACAAAATCGTTAAGCGAAAAATCAAATATGTTGTCGCTTGCCATAACAAGCAGTTCATCGTCTATATTATATGTTTCGATTGTATATTTCAGATCGCCTATCGCGCCCAGACGGTTATCATTATTTGTTGTAAAGTCATTAAGGACGCTTACACTGCTGCTGCCTTTAAAATTATCAGCCCATTCCTTAAACTGTTCATAAAAGCGGGCATTTGTAACAATATAGATATGTGTAATATCCTCTACTTCCTCAATCTTGTCCACAATCATATCAAGAATAGTTTTCTGACCTAATTCCAAAAGTGCTTTGGGTTTATTTTCGGTAAGCGGATAAAGTCTTGTCGCATATCCTGCTGCCAATAAAATACAAACCATTTAATTCTCCTCTTTTCTTCAGTAATAATGTAATAATATTATACATATTTTTTAGCGGAATGTCAATATATTTTTTACAGTTTATCGAAAATTCCGGCAAAATATTTAAAAGTTTCTATGCTGATGTTCCGGTGTGCGCTGAGTATTTTTTCGGCTTGTGTAAAAATTTGTGTTGCAATAGTATGAATTTAATGTTATAATTAGTATATAACGGGGTAAAATTTATATACTTAAATATTTGAATATACAGGAGGCAAATAATGAATAGTAAAACTGTCAATACTCTGCCCGCAGTGGGAGAAATTCTGGACCACACAATTGAAGCGGAACTGAAAAATAAAATTCATGAGGCTATAAGCAAATTCGGAACGCTTTTCTCAAAAATATCCCAGATGCTGAATAATGACTGGGTTGAAATGAAAAATTCCGAAATATGGTATAATCATAAAATCCGCGCGGTTATGCCGAATACTGAAAAGTTTACATTGCAGTCAAGCAATTCAGGGTATAGTTTTGACAGCGGTATTTCCCTTGCCTTTTATCAGTTTGAAGGAGAACTTCCGACTGAGGAGGATCTTGAAAAAATAATTTATGACCCTCGTTCTCCGATAATAAACGGCGAACATATAAAAAACAAGGACGGCGCTCTTTCAGCCGCCTTGGCGCTGTATAATCATAAATATACAGTTTTTTCGAATATAGACACGCATATATCCAATTATGTGACATATTCTTTTAATGACGGCAAATGGGGCGATGTTTATTATCTTCCGATAAATCATATCGGTATAACGGACGATTCGGCAGTTATAGACATATTTATGGCATGGCAGAAAAACCGACTGACACCTGCTGCTTTTGATGATTTTGCGGAAAATGAGTCCGCTCTCATACAGTCTTTCAATGATCTTCTGAGAAACAAATATATAACAGTCGAAGCAAGCCAGATAAAGGAAACGGACAGACTTATAACAGACTGTCTTTACGGCAAAATAAAAGAAATAAACGGCATTAATTTCAGCATACTGGATATTATGAACAGCATATCCGAGGGCAAAAAGATACATATAACCGAATATGAAAAAGAGGTTATAGAGCGTATGCTCCTGAAATGCGATGAAAAGCGCGCGAATATTGAGCCATACGCAAGAAAAATCCTTTCCGACCCGAACAGCGGACACTGGGATTTATGGTCGGGCAACAATGATGAAACAATCATTACCGATATGCACCTTGTGGCAAGAAATCCTGAGGCGGATATTCAGTATGACGGTGTGGTCGGTATAGATTTCGGTACGAAAAGCACGGTTGTCGCTTATCAGAAGGACGGCGAATTTACAATGCCTATGCGTGTCGGCATGGCGCGTTATTCCGTCGCGGCAACCCCTAAGGATTATGAAAACCCGACTATTATGGAATTTATCAATATCGGCAGATTTCTGAAAGATTATTCCGCAAAACAGGGCAGACCGGCGACTAATTTTGAAGACCTGACAATCTCTCATACCGCGAAAAATGATCTTGATTCAAGTAAAAGCGATGATTACTACAATTTTTTCAGCGAACTGAAACAGTGGGCGGGAAACAAAGACAGGCAGATTCGTATAACGGACAAAAAGGGAAAATATGTGCGTGATCTGAAAGCTTATATAGACCTTGATGAAAACGATTTTGACCCGATAGAGATATACGCTTATTATATAGGACTCTATATAAACAATATGCACAACGGAATATATCTTGACTACAAGCTGTCTTTTCCGGTTACATTTGAGGTTGCGATACGCGAGAAAATACTTGAAAGTTTCAGAAAGGGACTGAAAAAATCGCTGCCCTCGTCTATTCTTGAAAACGAGGATGTTATGGATGAGTTTTTTGTGGAGCAGGGAGCGAGTGAGCCGGCGGCATATGCGGTCTGCGCTATGCAGGAATATAAGTTTGAACCTCAGAAAGATGAAAATATTTATTATGCCGTATTTGATTTTGGCGGCGGAACGACTGATTTTGACTATGGAATATGGCGTGAGGCAAATGAAACCGAACGCCGGTATGATTATGTTATAGAGCATTTCGGAGCAAGCGGGGATATCCGGCTCGGCGGAGAAAATCTGCTTGAACTGCTCGCATTCAATGTATTCAAAAATAATCAGGATATTCTCCGCAAGGATGAAACCGATGATGAACGCCGTGAGGGCTTTACTTTTACAAAACCGCTCGAATGCAAAGAGTTTGCCGGCAGCGAGGCGCTTATTGCGGAAACTCAGGAGGCTCATGTGAATACAAAGCGTCTTGTTGAAAGACTTCGTCCGCTCTGGGAGCATAACGAGGCGTACAGCGAAAATATGTTCAAGGCGGGAAAACTGCACGTTGATCTGTTCGATAAAAACGGACAGGAACACAAAGGCGTAACGCTTAATGTTGATATGAAAGGGCTTGAGGAAATGATTGAGGAACGCGTGGAAAAGGGAATAAACAATTTCTTCTATCAGCTTAAATCAACATTTGATCTGAATGATCCGTCGATAAAGAAAATAAATATTCTGCTTGCCGGAAATTCAAGCAAGGCGGATATTGTGCGTAAACTTTTTGATAAGCATATGAAAGAGGAATCGGCGCAGTCTGAAAGTATGTTTGAGATATTTCCGCCGCTTGGCACAGACGAGGCAAAGCGGATACAGGCGGAGCGCGGAAACCGCGCCGATGAAAACGATATAACGCGTCCGACCGGAAAGACAGGCGTTGTATTCGGACTTATAGAGTGCAGAGAGGGCGGCAGGATAAAGGTTGTCGATAATAATAAAAGCAAAGAACAGGATGAAATTAAATTCCAGTATTATATCGGCTATAACAATAAAGGCAGTTTGCAGACTGTCATCAATCCCGATTCAAAATACGGTGAATGGAAGAAATTTATTGATGCAGGCGTTCGCAGATTTGAGCTTTATTATACGACTCAGCCGACGGCAAACAGCAATAATCTCAGCATAAAGGAAACCACCCGCAAAAAGTGCAGCATATCTGTTATTGATGATAACGCGTTTGTTTATATACGTCCTGTGAAACCATCGCAGATCGAATATGTGGTAGCATTTCCGGAGTCTATATCGAACAATGAGTATTTATCCGATATAACAGTGCTTGATATTTAATGAAAGGAAGTTGTTATGGTATTTTCTACCTTGGTATTTTTATTCATTTTTATGCCCGTTGTGATGATTTTATATAATCTGTCAAAAAAGCGGACATATAAAAACGTAATACTTGTTATATCAAGTCTTATATTTTATGCCTGGGGCGAACCAATGTGCATTGCCTGCCTCTTGTTTTCCGCATTTGTTGATTATACAAACGGGCGTATAATCAGCAGTCATTTCGGGAAATGGCAGGCGAAAGCCGCTCTTATAGCATCGCTTGTGATAAATCTCGGCATACTTGTCGCATTTAAGTATTCGGGATTTTTCGTTGATAATATCAACTTTTTCTTTAAAGCCGGAATTAACTTTAAAGGATTGCCTCTTCCGATGGGAATATCCTTTTATACATTCCAGACGCTGTCATATACAATTGACGTGTACCGCGGAGATGTAAAGGTGCAGAAATCCTTTCTGAAATATCTCGTATATCTGTCAATGTTTCCGCAGCTTGTCGCGGGGCCTATCGTGCGCTATATTGATATTGAAGGGCAGATTGATACAAGAGTGGTAACAGCCGGCAAATTCCGTGACGGCATACTCCGGTTTGTAGTAGGACTTATGAAAAAGGTGGTATTTGCGAACGGCGCAGGTTCGGTCGCGTCACTTATACTTGACGGCAATCTTTCATCAACATCAGCGGCGGCGGCATGGCTTGGTATGTTTATGTACAGTTTTCAGATATATTTCGACTTTTCAGGATATTCTGATATGGCGATAGGACTGGGAAAAATGTTCGGATTTGATTTTCTTGAAAATTTCAATTATCCGTACATATCAAAAAGTGTGACGGAATTCTGGCGCAGATGGCATATATCACTGAGTACGTTTTTCCGTGATTATGTGTATATTCCGCTCGGCGGAAACAGAAAACATCAGATGTTCAATATATTTGTAGTATGGTTTTTAACGGGATTCTGGCACGGAGCAAGCTGGAATTTCATTTTGTGGGGATTGTATTACGGAGTACTGCTTACAATTGAAAAAAAATGCTTCGGCGGCGCGCTTATGCGTCTGGCTGCTCCGATAGGTGTTTTGTACAATATAATCATTACTCTTATAGGCTGGTCAATATTCTATTTTACGGATATTCACAGACTTGCGGAATTTTTCAAAGCAGGACTCGGATTTAACGGATTTTTCGATTATTCGGCATTGTCAATTGCCGCTTCAAATATATGGTTTATTATCGTGCTGGTTATCGCGTCTACTCCGCTGGCTAAAAAAACGCTCGGATTATTTGGTGAAAACAGCCGTTTTACAAGAAGATTTCTTCAGCCTGTCGGCATTGTGCTGATATTTGCCCTGTGCTTTATATTGCTTATAGGGCAGACATATAATCCGTTTCTGTATTTCAGATTCTAAAGAAAGGACTATGATTTATGAGTAAAAAGCGTAAAAAAAATAAATCAGCTGTTATAACCATAGTTGTATTCTGGCTTCTGATATTAACAGGATTTATAGTGGTTATAATGGTTCCG
>CAZLOX010000007.1:21620-35680 GCA_964561265.1 uncultured Lachnospiraceae bacterium | reverse complement strand
GATTCTAATTCAAAACGAACCGGAGCGGTTGCTTCAAAACTTATAATGGTGTTTGTTATTTCCATAGTACTTTTGGTTGTATTATCTTTAGTTGCAAGTTTCATATATCAGGCACTTATAAACAACCTTTATTCGGCAATGGCAGACGGCGGAATAAGCACATATGAAGTATATATGGACAGTGTAGGCGAAGAATGTGATGCAGTAGCCGGCGTTATGGCGGCTGACAACGATTACATAACTGCCTTTGAACAGTATAACGGCGATTTTCTGAACAGCAAGACTCCGGAAATACTTGAGCACCTGAGCTCTGTTACTTACCTTACATATCTTGATGCAAGCGGAAACGTAATTGCGTCAAACTGTGCGGATTCTCCGGCAGGTAAAAATTTGTCAGATGCGCTCCATATCAAAGGCGCACTCTCAGGCAGTTCGACTCTTACAATGGTTGAAAACTTTGAAGGCGTTGATCTGTGCTATTCATTAGGATATCCCGTATATAATAACTACGGCGGTCTGATTGGTGTTATTTCTTTCTCAATGGATCTCAGCGACAATGACCTGCTTGATGAACTGAAAGAACAAACAGGCTATCAGTATGCTATATTCCACAATGATACCCGCATATCCTCAACAGTTCTTCAGGATAACGGCGAACGCTGGGGTATAAACGCAAAACTGGAGAGCAACATTACGGATATTGTTCTGAATAACGGCGAAGACCATAATATGGTAAGAGATATTCTTGGTATAAGCTATACGGCTCATTATACTCCGCTTAAAGACGGAAACGGAAAAATTGTCGGTATAGGTTTCTCCGGTATGGACGTTGAAGCTATAGAAAAAGAAGCAACTGCTATAAGATATATCTTCATGCTGTTTGCCGTTATTATCGGAGTTGTAGGTTTGATCATCTGTATCAGAAACTCCAATAACAACATTACAAAGCCTCTTAAAAAATCTGAGGACTTCCTCGAAATGCTCGCAAACTGCGACCTTGTTAACGGTGTATACAAGACAGAAATTGATACCTCTGCAAATAACGAGATAGGCGCTATCGCAAGGGCAATCCTTAACACATCTAACGGTCTTACTGGTTTCTGCCATGAACTCGTTCAGATACTCAATAAACTTGCTGAAGGCGATCTGACAGTTACAATTGACAAGAGTAAATTTGTCGGAGATCTCCATCAGGTATCTGATGCACTTGAAAAGATTATTGAGTCACTGAATATGTCTGTCGGCAAAATCAATATTTCTGCCGGCGAAGTTGCAAGCGGAGCGGAAGAAGTATCTTCAGCAGCTCAGGCTCTCAGTCAGGGTGCTACAGAGCAGGCAAGCGAAATTGAACAGCTCTCAAATATCGTTAAGGATATGACAAATAAAATTTCGCAGAATGCCAGAAATGCAACAGAAGCAAGCGAAATTACAAATAATACTCATGAAATTACCGTTGAAAGCAGCGAAAGAATGAGAAACCTCAGCAACGCAATGCTTGAAATCAACGAAGTTACAACAAAGATGAAGAAAATCGTCAACACAATCGACGATATTGCATTCCAGACAAATATCCTTGCGCTTAATGCCGCAGTAGAGGCTGCAAGAGCGGGCTCATACGGACGCGGATTCGCCGTTGTTGCGGAAGAAGTAAGAAGTCTTGCAAGCGGAAGTTCAGAGGCTGCCAAGGAAACAAGCGAACTTATCGCAAGCTGTATACAGATCGTTGAAAGCGGCGTTATGCTTACTCAGGAAACAAGCGAATCATTTGAAAAGACTGCCGGCATGGTAAATGAGGTAAGTCAGAGAGTTGAAAACATTGCTGACGCGTCAAATGAACAGGCTATGTCCGCATCACACATTGCAACAAGCATTGATGAAATCACAAAAGTTATTCAGACAAACTCAGCAACAGCTGAAGAAAGTGCTGCCGCAAGTGAAGAGTTGTCAAGTCTTTCTCAGTCACTGAAAGACGTTGTAGGTCAGTTTAAAGTTGATCTTTCTTCAACTTCCGACTTCTCAGACAACAGCTCATATCAGGATAATTCAAGAGATATGTATGCCGCAGCATCAACTGATTACTCAGACAGTGTAGACGACGGAAAATATTTTTAATCGGAAAATAAACTAATAAAAAAGAAACTGCAGCAAAATGATTTTGTTGCAGTTTCTTTATGCCGTTTTGTAATAAGATTACAAATCTACTGCAGAGGGGCGTATCGACGCCCCTGTGAGTTTTCATGAATTACGTTTGTTCACAACCCCCGAGTTACTTTCCCATCAGCGGCAAAGTAACCAAAGCGCCGCTCAAAAGGGAAAACCTGCGGAGGTTTTCCCCTCTGAGAACTCCCCTTTCGCCAGCTCGCTGCGCGGTAATTTACCGCCTGCAAAATTTTGCCGTTTGAGATTTAGGCACGTATTCAATGATTTGCGGCGAGAACCCCATATGATATTCACGCGCTTTACTTTTGCAGCTAACTTTTTGTATGCTAAATTTAGTTGTTATTACAAATGCTATTTTACAAAACAGCAAAAATAGGCTGCAGCAAAATGATTTTGCTGCAGCCTATTTTTATTTACACATCTTTATGCGACAAACTGATCTTTCCGGTTTTAGGATCAATATCCATAACCTTAACCAATAACTTATCGCCCAGATTAACAACATCTTCAACTTTTTCAACACGCTTGCGGTCAAGCTTTGAAATATGAACAAGTCCATCCTTGCCGGGGAGAATTTCAACAAACGCGCCGAACGCGGTAATTGTCTTGACTGTTCCGTTATATATCTCGCCTACTTCAGGATCTTTTACTATCGCATTGATAGCATCCACAGCGGCATTTCCCGACTGCTGGTCAGCGGCAAATATAAATATTGTGCCGTCCTCTTCTATATCAATCTTAGCGCCTGTATCAGCGACTATCTTCTGTATAACCTTTCCGCCCTGTCCGATAACGTCGCGGATCTTATCCGGATTGATCTTCATAGATGTAACCTTCGGCGCATACTGTGACAGTTCTTCTCTCGGAGCCGGAATAGCTTTCAGCAGAATTTCATCTATAATGTAATATCTTGCATCTCTTGTCTTTGTGAGAGCCTCCCAGATAACCTCATACGGCAGACCGTCATTCTTGATATCAACCTGTATTGATGTTATACCTTTCTTTGTTCCGGCAACTTTAAAGTCCATTTCACCGTAAAAATCCTCCAGACCCTGTATATCAACCATTGTTGTAAAGCCGGTGTCCGTTGTTATAAGACCGCATGAAATACCTGCAACCGGTGCTTTGATAGGCACGCCTGCCGCCATAAGCGCAAGAGTTGAACCGCACACGCTGCCCTGCGATGTCGAACCGTTTGAACTTAACACCTCAGATACAGTGCGTATTGCATACGGAAATTCTTCCGGAGTAGGCAGTACAGGAACAAGCGAACGCTCTGCCAGCGCGCCGTGACCTATCTCACGTCTGCCTGGGCCTCTTGACGTTCTCGCCTCGCCTACCGAATATGCCGGAAAATTATAATGGTGCATATAGCGTTTTTCAACTTCATCATCTATGCCGTCAAGTCTTTGAATTTCTGACAGCGGCGCAAGAGTTGCCACAGTAAGCACCTGAGTCTGTCCTCTTGTGAACATTCCCGAACCATGTGTTCTCGGGAGCAGGTCAATTTCTGCCGCAAGCGGACGTATTTCATTAAGCTGACGGCCGTCCACGCGTCTGCCCTCCAGAAGCCATGCGCGTACAATTTCTTTCTGCATTTTATAAAGTATTTCGCCCAGATCTGTCGCAATATCAGGATATTCTTCCTCAAGCGCGGCAACAAGCCTGTCCGTAATAACGCCGATACGGTCATCACGCACATTTTTATCATCAGTATCAAGCGCGTGCTGCAGTGCTTCAAATTCCATTGATTTTATCTTGTCATACAAGTCGTGGTCAATGTCATGCGCTTCATATTCAAATTTTTCCTTACCGATTTCCTTCTGTATACCTTCAATAAAATCGCATAATTCAATAATATGCTTGTGGGCAAACTTAATGCCCTCCATCATAACGCTTTCTTCAACTTCATTCGCGCCGGCCTCAATCATAACCACCTTATGCTTTGTTCCGGCAACGGTAACAAGCATATCGCTCTTTTCACGCTGTGCGACTGTCGGATTTATAACGTACTCGCCGTCAATAAGTCCGAGCCATACGCCGCCTATAGGGCCGTTCCAAGGGATATCCGATATGGAAATAGCTATTGATGTACCTATCATAGCCGCAACTTCCGGCGGATTGTCCTGTTCTACCGAAAGAACCGTAGCTACAACGCAGACATCGTTTCTCAGGTCAGACGGGAAAAGCGGACGTATAGGTCTGTCTATAACACGGCTTGTAAGAATTGCCTTTTCGCTTGGTTTTCCCTCGCGCTTTATATAACCGCCCGGAATTTTTCCGACTGAATAGAGTTTTTCCTCATAATCAACGCTTAAAGGGAAAAAGTCCACGCCCTCGCGCGGAGCGCGTGACGCCGTTACATTTACCATTACCACGGTATCGCCGTATCTTACAAGGCAATGACCATTAGCCAGCTGAGCCATTTTGCCTGTTTCTATAACAAGCGGTCTGCCGGCAAGAGTTGTTTCAAATGTTCTGAACATAATTTTATTACCTCCGTAAAATTCAAAGAAGCAGCGATTTAGCAGATAAGCGGAGTATCCTGTGAAAGGGTATTCCGCTTATTTGCTAAATACCGCACTTCTTCAAAATAAATCGTTTATTATTAAGGAAGCGCTGACTTGCTCAGCGCTTCTTTAAAATCAAAATATAAAAAACTGCAATATACAAAACTACTTTCTCAGGTTCAGTTTTGCAATGATTGAACGATATCTTTCAATATCCTGTTCCATCAGGTAATTAAGCAGCGAACGTCTTTTACCAACCATCATCAGAAGACCTCTTCTTGAGTGGTGATCCTTTTTGTGGATCTTAAGATGCTCATTCAAGTGATTGATACGTTCTGTGAGAAGAGCGATCTGCACTTCCGGCGAACCTGTGTCGCTTTCATGAGTCTTATAAGTGCTTATAATTTCCTGTTTAAGCTCTTTTGTCATTGATGTCACCTCCTATTTTTTAAAATCCCCCGCAGCCGAGATACCGTTGGTGAATCGGTGTTCCAAGCGATAGGTTCAGATAAATTTTCTTAGTTTTTAGCTGTGCGATTGAAACGTTTGTTAAACTTCTCAATACGACCGCCTGTATCAACAAGTTTCTGTTTGCCGGTAAAGAACGGGTGACAGTTTGAACAAATTTCAACGTTGATATTTTGTTTGGTCGAGCTTGTCTCAATTACCGCGCCGCACGCACATTTGATTGTTGTCGGCTGATAATCAGGATGAATACCTTCTTTCACAAACAATCGCCTCCTTATTTATATTAGTGTCTGCACATCTGCATCTAACACCGTTTATTATTCTACCACATCTCGGGCGCTTTTGCAAGAACTATTTTTATAAATCGCCAATTTTTTTTAACAATATTTTTATAACAGTTCCTTGTCACTGCTCTGCGGCGTGAAAAAATTGTATCAGGTTATGGAAAGGCTGATTTAAAGGTAATAAAAAAATATTTTTCGCCGTCGGAGGACTAAACTATTTTTTTATTTTGATTTATTCAGCGTTTCCTTATTGACAAAGGATATTTTTTGCTGTATAATAATCATTAGAAATCTAATTATTAGATATATAATTAAGTTTCTGAAAAGGAGGTCACTATGAAAGAAACGCTTCATTATCTGCTTATGACAACTCATCTGTCATTTCAGAAAGCTCTGATGTCGGATATCAGAAACACCGGCTTAACGTCCGGTCAGCCGAAGGTGCTTGATTATCTGCTCTGCCATGACGGCGCTGTACAGAAAGAAATCGCCGCCGCCTGCCATATCGAACCCGCAACGATAACCTCGCTTCTGCTTGGTATGGAAAACGCTGGACTTATCAGCCGGAGGAAACTTGACGGCAACCGCCGCAGTCTGTACGTTTATCTTACGGAAAACGGCAGAAAGCAGGCGGAAAATATTAAAAATCAATTCCGCCGTATTGAAGATACGGCTTTAAAAGATTTCAGCGACAGCGAAGCAGAACAGCTGAATGAATTTCTTGCAAGAATAAGTAACAATCTAAGGAGCGATGTAAAATGAATAAAAAAGAAATTGCAAAACGATACATATTATTAGTAATCAGCCTGTTTTTTTCCACTCTTGGAGTGGCATTCACAAAGCACGGCGAACTCGGAGTATCCCCTATTTCCTCTGTGGCAAATGTTGTAAGCTGTAAATTCACGTCACTCTCGCTTGGGAACTGGCTCATCGTATGGAACTGTATTCTGATAATCGGTCAGATTATTATACTCCGCCGTAAATTTCAGCCTATACAGCTATTGCAGATTCCGCTGTCATTTCTGTTCGGATTTTTCACCGATTTCGGAATGTGGATCGTGTCGCCTGTACCGGCAGCCAACTACCCTATGCGTCTTATAAATGTAATTATCGGCATCATAATTTTAGGCTTTGGCATTTCACTTTCTGTTATCGCAAATGTCATTATGAACTCCGGCGAAGCTTTTGTAAAAGCCATTTCGGATACGTCGCACAAGGAGTTTGGAAACATTAAGATTATATTTGATATTTTATGCGTGGTCACTGCGCTTGTCCTGTCGCTTGTTTTCTTTGATTTCAAAATTATCGGCACAAGAGAAGGCACAGTTATTTCGGCTCTTTTCACAGGAGTTGTTGTTAAGTTTTTCAATTCAAAGCTGAAAAAACCGCTTGAAAAAATGCTGTCGTCAGACGTTAAAAACTCATAAGTGAAAACAGTGTAATTTATATTTACAAATATATTGATGTGTGGTATAATAAAAACACTGAAATAATTTTTTAATGATAACAGGGAGGGCAATCTTATGAGAAACAAATTTATCACACTATTCACAGTATTAAGCCTTGTTTTTGAGGTATTCGGCACATTCGCAGTATTTGCTTATGAAACTACGGAAACTGAAGAGTTTCACGACAATATCGACAGCGTAAATACATATGAGGGCGACACCGTCTTGGGTTCTATAGAGGTAAGTATTGTGAATGAAAACATACAAATTTCTATAGATAACGCAATTGCTGAATTTAAAGACCTGCCTTTTATTGATGAAAACGGAAGACTTCAGGTTCCGGTGAGGGAATTATGTGAATTTTTGAATAAGCGCGTGTATTGGTTTGAAAATCCAAATAGAGTGATGATTTCTACAGTTCCGGCGGATCCTCATATCAGCGCCGGCGGCGACAGCATAACTTTTATTATAGGCGAAAATCAATATGAAATAAACGGCAAAGAGTATCCCATGGATACATCCGCAAGAATAGTTAATAATCGTGCATACATACCATTGAGAATTGCCGGTGAATTTTTAAAGTATGAAGTAATCTGGCAGGAATAGTATTCAATTTGAATTTTAATCTTGACATATCCGCGTATATATGTTAAAATATTTATTAAGAACAAAGGCGTTCCGGCAGTCTGTACTGTTGGTATGCCTTTTTTTAGTTTTGCAGTTGTATGAAAAGAGGTTTTTATATGGTTAATTACACAAAACAGGATATATTGAGAATGGTTCAGGAAGAAGATGTGAAATTTATACGTCTGCAGTTTACAGACCTGTTCGGACAGCTGAAAAATGCCGCTGTTATGTCCTCACAGCTTGAAAAGGTTCTGGATAAAAATATGAAATTCGACAGTTCTTCCGTTCCGTGTTTCGGAAGCGCGGAAAATTCCGATATGTACCTCGTGCCGAAACTTGATACGTTTGTGATATTCCCGTGGCGTCCGCAGCAGGGAAAGGTTGCAAGGCTGATATGTGATATATACAAGCCGAACGGAGAAGTTTTTGAAATGAATCCGCGTTATGTGCTCGAAAAAGCGGTAAGCATGGCGCATGATATGGGATATACCTTCACTGTCGGTCCCGAATGTGAATTTTTCCTTTTTAACACAGACGACGACGGCAAACCTACCACTCAGACACATGATGAGGGAAGCTATTTCGACCTTGCCCCCATTGACAACGGCGAAAACTGCCGGCGCGATATATGTATGACGCTTGAGGAAATGGGATTTGAGATAGAATCCTCCCACCATGAAATTGCGCACGGTCAGCATGAAGTCGATTTCCGCCACGGCGATGCGCTCACTACCGCCGACCGCATAATGACATTCAAGCTTGTCGTAAAAACAATTGCTAAACGTCACGGTCTGCACGCGACATTTATGCCGAAACCGATAGCCGGAGAAGCCGGTTCGGGAATGCACATCAATATGTCGCTTTTTAAAGACGGCGAAAACGTGTTCTACTGTAAAGACGATAAAAACGGTCTGAGCGAAATGGGATATAAATTTATGGCGGGAATACTGCGGTATATGCCTGAATTTTCTTTTATAACAAACCCTATCGTCAATTCATACAGACGTATAGTATCCGGCTTTGACGCGCCGGAATATGTCGGCTGGTCATCGAACAACAGAAGTCTTATGGTAAGAGTTCCCTATTTCTCCGAAAGCGGAAACGCGCGGATAGAACTCCGCAATCCCGACGCTACGTCAAACCCGTATCTTGTTCTGGCAGCCTGCCTTGCAAGCGGTCTTGAGGGAATAAAAAGAAATCTTCCCGTTCCGAAAAGCATAAATGTAAATATGTTTGATATTCCCAAGGCGGAGGCAAAGACTCTGGGAATGAAAAATCTTCCGATAAGTCTTAACGAAGCGATAAAACTCGCATCAGGCTCTGATTTTGTGAGAGAAGTTCTCGGCGAAAAACTTGTTGATTCATATATCGGCGTAAAGGAAAAGGAATACGGAGATTACCGTATTCAGGTAAGCAAATGGGAAATAGATAAATATCTGACAATATATTAAGGGGCGAAAGCCTATGGATTATATAATTACAGCATTCACAAAAGACGAACTGTCGCAGAAAATCAAAAAAATACTTGCCGGCAGCGGTATTCATGTTTCGGCGGTATGCCGTTCAAAGGCGGAAATCATCAGAAATACCGCCGATATTGACAGCGGACTGCTGATAACCGGATACAAACTCTCCGACGCAACGGCGGATATGATCTATGAGGATTTGCCTAATGGCTTTTCAATGATGGTACTGGCATCGGCGGCGCAAAGCGGCATGATAGCAAATCCGGATATATTCATTCAGACATTGCCGGTGAATGCGGTTGAACTTGCGTCTTCTGTGAATATTCTTCTTAAACACAAATATAAATCTGTAAAAGAAAACGCGCCCGCAAGAAAAGCAGAGGATAAGAAAATTATAGAAAGAGCCAAACTCCTGCTTATGGAGCGGAATATGATGACAGAGGAACAGGCGCACCGCTTTATTCAGAAACACAGTATGGATGCCGGAATGAGTATGGTTAATATGGCGAAGATGATTTTGGGATAGATTGAAATAAACCGCTTGAAAACAGCGTATGATTGTGCTGATAAATCGGTATTTTGCAGGGAATTGAGGAATTTGATATGACACGAACTGAGAAAGTTGAACTGACTGTATTGTGTTTAGTATATAATGAAGACGCTTATTTGTTACAGGATAGGGTAAAAGAAGATTGGAAAGACTATACTTTACCGGGCGGGCATATTGAAACCGGAGAGTCAATCGTTGATGCCGTAGTCCGTGAAATGAAGGAAGAAACAGGTCTGACAATTTTAAATCCCAAACTCTGCGGAGTAAAACAATTTCCTATAAAAGATGGTCGGTATATTGTTTTTCTTTTTAGTGCAGATAAATATGAGGGTAAACTCATTTCATCAGAAGAAGGAACCATGCACTGGATACAAAAGAAAGAATTATCAAGTGTAAATCTGGTAAATGATTTTAATGAACTGCTTCAAGTAATATTGGATGATAAGTTAAATGAATTTCAATATGTTATTGAAGGTGATGAATGGAATATTGTACTGAAATGATTCTGTTTAACAAAAAATAGATTTTTCTGCTGTCTGCATAATTACAATCAATATGAAAAATGCGGAGGTGAGCTTGTGGCATCAAGTAAAGAATATTTGCAATTTATTTTAGGGCAGCTATCCGAGTTAGAGGAAATTACTTATCGGGCGATGATGGGAGAATTTATTATCTATTACCGCGGTAAAATTGTCGGCGGTATCTATGATGACAGATTACTTGTAAAACCGATAAAATCGGCAATTGAATATATGCCGGCAGCCTCCCGTGAACTGCCTTATGATGGAGCAAAGGAAATGCTGCTGGTTGATGAAGTTGACAGCAAAGAATTTTTGACCGGTTTGTTTAATGCTATGTATGATGAACTGCCGGCACCAAAATCTAAAAAGAAGAAATAAATCAAGATAAATTCTGATATGCTGATAAACCGTAGTTTAAAGGAGGAAAGACACAGTGAATATACAGCATCCGCAGGAACATATTATTAAAACTTATGATTATAACGGAATAGCTGTTGATCTGGTTGAATGGAGCGGCACAGTCTGGTGCGGAAAGATTGGTTATGCTGACAATAATACCGATGAACCGGATGTTGAAAAAATAATGGAAGATTTTATGTCTGTTTCCGCTGTACCAGACAGCCGCGAAGATAACTGGGATATCTGTATGAGTGTGAATTATCTTTCAGACGAACGGCCAAGCGGCGTGATGTTTGGGTTTCTTGTCGGAAGCGATGTTCAGTCGGAGTCATATGATATTTACAAAGTTCCTGCCGTTAAATTTTTACGTATAAGAATGTGTGATGAAACGGCAAGAACGCTTGGACATAAACCATGGATGGGCGGCATTCCTCCTTATCATTGGATCGGAGAACAGATTGCGCCCGAACTCGGCTATACTTATGGCAGCGATACACTTCCGGTCATTGAATATTATGGTTTTTTCAAACCGGAAGAAGGCAAACACGATTACTGTTATTTGTATGTTCCGGTAATTGAAAATATTGATTTCCCAATTAAATATTGAAGAATTTATGCGAAGAACAAACTGCGAAAGTCTCAGTAGTTTTGCTACGCAAAACCGCTTGCATAGCAAGCGTCGGACATCTTTCCGATACTAAAGAAAGAAAACCGCAGGAAAACTCGCGTTTTTCAAGGTTTTCTGACGCAGAATTTCACAGTTTGGGCAAGCAGAAAAATTTAAGAGTTAGTTGGGGAATCAATAATATTACAGCAAAATAAATTCCGTTTTTACGGACAGTTATTCAGTTTATATAAAAATCAAGATAAATTTTGAAAGGAGCGGCACAATGAAATTTTCAAAAATGCAGGGAGCCGGTAATGATTATGTATATGTAAATTGTTTTGAGGAAAAAATTGATGATATCTCCAAAACAGCAAAAATGGTGAGCGACCGTCATTTCGGCATAGGCTCTGACGGTCTTGTCCTTATATGTCCGTCAGATAAGGCGGATTTTCAGATGATTATGTATAATTCCGACGGCACTCAGGCGGAAATGTGCGGAAACGCTATAAGATGTGTGGGTAAATATGTCTATGACAGACATCTCACCGATAAAACAACGGTTACAATAGAAACCCTTGCAGGAATAAAAACGCTTGAACTCAATGTTGAGGACGGAAAAGTAAAGACAGTAAGAGTAAATATGGGTAGACCAATTCTTGTCCCGAAAGATATCCCTGTCGATTCCTCCAAGGAGCGTTTTATAAGCGAAAAAGTAACAGTCGGCGGCAGGGATTATGATGTCACCTGCGTATCTATGGGAAATCCCCACGCTGTGGTATTTCTGGACACGCTGGACGGACTTGAAATAGAAAAAACAGGCCCGCTTTTTGAAAATCACAGTTTATTCCCCAAAAGAATAAACACCGAATTTGTAGAGAGAATAGACGAGCATACATTAAAAATGCGCGTATGGGAGCGCGGAGCCGGTGAAACGCTTGCCTGCGGTACAGGCGCGTGCGCGTCAATGGCGGCGGCTGTATTATGCGGAATAGCTGAAAAAAAGGCAGTTCTGAAACTGCTTGGCGGCGAACTTACCATAGAATGGGACGGCGAAGGTTCGGACGTGTTTATGATCGGACCGGCGGAATTTGTATTTGACGGTGAAATATTTTAAGAGCCTATCCGCAATTAAATAAGTGCATATTGCTTGGTTTAATTTGCGGATAGGTTCTGAATGAAAGGATTTTGAATATGGCTAAAATAAATGAAAATTATCTGAAACTTCCGGGAAGCTATTTATTTTCTGTAATTGCTCAGAAAGTAAGCGCATACACAAAGGAAAATCCCGATAAAAGAATTATACGCATGGGAATAGGCGATGTTACGCGTCCGCTCTGCGCGAGCGTTATCAATGCTATGGAAGACGCCGTGCATGAAATGGGTACATTTGAGGGATTTCACGGATATGGTCCTGAGCAGGGATATGATTTCCTGCGTGAGCTTATCGCGGAAAATGACTATAAAAAGCGGAATATAGACATAAAAACAGACGAGATATTTGTATCGGACGGCGCAAAAAGCGATACCGGAAATATAGGCGATATATTTTCCGTTGACAATAAAGTTGCCGTATGCGACCCCGTTTATCCGGTTTATGTTGATACCAACGCAATGAGCGGACGCGCCGGTGATTTTAACAAGGACACTTCAAAATGGTCCAATCTTATATATATGCAGTGCTGCGAGGAAAACGGCTTTCTGCCTGATATTCCGGAAGAACACGCCGATCTGATATATTTATGTTTCCCGAATAATCCGACAGGTATGGCGGCAAACAAGGAATATCTGAAAAAATGGGTTGATTACGCTATAAGCGAAAAATCCGTGATTTTGTATGATTCGGCATATGAAGCGTTTATAACGGAAGATGATGTTCCGCACAGCATATATGAAATTGATGGCGCGAAAAAATGCGCGGTTGAGTTCAGGAGTTTTTCAAAGACAGCCGGATTTACCGGAAACAGATGCGCGTATACTGTAATTCCGCACGAACTTGTTATTGACGATACCGAGCTGAACAGTCTGTGGAACAGACGTCACACAACAAAATTCAACGGCGTACCGTACATAGTACAGCGCGGAGCGGCTGCGGTTTACAGCGAAAGCGGACAAAAGGAAATAAAAGAAGTTATAAATTATTATCTGAACAACGCTAAAATTATAAGGGACGGACTGTCCTCAGCCGGTCTTACGGTATACGGCGGTGTGAACGCGCCATATATATGGGCGAAAACTCCCGATAATACTCCGGCATGGGATTTCTTTGACAGACTGCTCTTTGACGCAAATGTTGTGACAACACCTGGTGTAGGATTCGGCCCGAGCGGAGAAGGATATATAAGGCTTACCGCATTCGGCGATGCCGAAGATACGCGCGAGGCTATGGAAAGAATTAAAAAGATACTGTAATAATATAAAAACGCGTCAGGCAGATTTTTCAAAATCTGCTTGACACGCTTTGTTTTTAGTGATATAATAAAACCATAAGTGGAATTGCCATTCCGCGTTTTGGGTTATTTATGTCAGTTTACACTGACACAGTCACCTCATTGAGGGATGGGGTGACTATTTTTTTCTAAAAAAATGATGTAATACAAGTGTTAATACAAGTACAAATATTTCAGTAGTTTTGCTACGCAAAACCGCTTGCGTAGCAAGCGTCGGACATCTTTCCGATACTAATTGTACTGCTTATATCTGTATGTACCATAGAATACCACCCCCTTTCTTCAAGAAGGCAGCGAAATAGTCACTTCCACTTTTTTATTTATATCACTTTTTTAATTATATCACCTAAAAAAATTTTATGTCAAGCCGATTTTGTTAAAATTGTCATATTTTACGGACTATATTATTATTTCGAACAAACAAAAATGCACAGAATAAATTTACAGCATATTCCGCTCAGTAGTTTTGCTGCGCAAAACCGCTTGCATAGCAAGCGTCGGACATCTTTCCGATACTATCAGTAGTTTTGCTGCGCAAAACCGCTTGCATAGCAAGCGTCGGACATCTTTCCG
>CAZLOX010000007.1:17151-21520 GCA_964561265.1 uncultured Lachnospiraceae bacterium | reverse complement strand
ATACTATCAATAAATTCATTCTGTGCAATATTTTATTCAGAACTTATTTCAGTCTGATTTTTTTTATCTCTGAACACGTCCCGAACCGTCGCCGCCTGCGAGAGCCTTAACCTCGTCAACAGTAACAAGGTTGAAATCGCCTTCAACAGTATGCTTAAGGCATGATGCAGCAACCGCAAATTCTATTGCGTCCTGATTTGAATAACCGGAAAGCAGCGAATAGATAAGACCGCCGCCGAAGCTGTCACCGCCGCCTACACGGTCGATAATTGTCATATTGTACTTCTTGGATTTGAAAAATTCCTTTGATTTAGCGTCATAAAGCAAAGCTGCCCAGTTATTTACAGATGCCGAAATACTTTCTCTGAGTGTGATTGCAACCTTGTCGCAGCCGAATCTGTCAACAAGCTGACTGCAAACATCGCGGTAGCCTTCCTCTGAAAGTTCTCCGCCTGTGATATTTGTGTCCTTTGCCTTAATGCCGAATACCTTTTCCGCATCTTCTTCATTTGCGATTACAACGTCAACATATTCCATAAGCTGTGACATAACCTCATTAGCCTTTTCACTCGACCAGAGCTTTTTGCGGAAATTGAGGTCACAGCTGATTGTAACGCCGGCTTCTTTTGCTATCTTGCAGGCTTCCAGCGCAAGAACCGCCGCCTTATCCGAAAGAGCCGGAGTAATTCCTGTAAAGTGGAACCAATCTGCATCCTTGAAAATTTCAACCCAGTTGAAATCTGACGGGTCAGCGTCTGATATTGATGAATGAGCTCTGTCATAAACAACGTTTGACGCTCTCTGGCTTGCGCCCTTTTCGCAGAAATATATACCCAGACGCTCGCCGCCTCTTGCGATATATTTTGTGCCTACATTATGCTTGCGGAGTTCCGCAATGCAGGCTTCACCAATAGGGTTGTTCGGAATTTTTGTGACAAAATGCGCGTCCATTCCGTAGTTTGCCAGAGATACGGCAACGTTAGCCTCGCCGCCGCCGTATGTTGCTTCAAGACTCTGAGCCTGAATATATCTCTGATGTCCCGGAGTCTGAAGTCTTAACATAATTTCACCAAATGTAACAATTTTCTTAGCCATTAACTTTTCCTCCCAAATATATTATTGTCCTCTTGCCTCTTTGATTTTAGCAATAAACTCTTTAGCTGTTTCTGTGATTTTCTTGAAATCGCCTGTCTTAGCGCCTGCTGTGAGCGAACTTCCCGCGCCTACCGCAACCGCGCCGGCATTTATCCATTCATGCACGTTTGAAACGTCAACGCCGCCTGTAGGCATCATCTTTGCGTGCGGCAGAGGGCCTTTGATATCCTTTATAATTTTAGGGCCGAAAAGGTCTGCCGGGAAAATCTTGACGATATCCGCGCCGGCTTCCATAGCTGTAAGCACTTCCGTTATTGTCATACATCCCGGAAGATAAGGAACTCTGTAACGGTTGCAGAGTTTTGCCGCTTCAAGGTTAAATCCAGGGCTTACAACATAGTTCGCGCCGCAGAGAATAGCCTGTCTTGCAGTTTCGCTGTCAAGCACGGTACCCGCTCCGAGAAGCATTTCGCCGTGTGAATATTTCTTTGCGAGTTCTTCTATAACCTTATGCGCTCCGGGAACTGTGAATGTAAGTTCGATAGAAGGGCATCCGCCTTCAAGGCACGCGTCGGAAATTCTTATAGCCTCTTCGGCATTGCTTGCGCGCACAACAGCTACAAGACCCGCATCGGTCATTTTTTTAAGCACTTGTTCTTTTTCCATTATGATTCATCCTTTCATTCAAGAGCCTGTCTGCCTTTAAATCTGCCGGACAGACCCGTTATATTTATTGTATGCTGTTCTGAATTATAACAGCATATAATTCTCTACTTCTATTCTATCATAAAAAATCACTATTTGCAAATATTTATTTAAAATTTTTTCAATATTTTCCGCGAGGGGTTAATCTCATTCCAAATATGCCCAATATTTAAAAATGATAAATCCTATCATTTCCCTTGCTAAAACACGCACCATATGATAAAATATATATATGAACAACGAAAGAAGGCTTCTTTTTATGAAAATATCTGATTATATACATAAAATACTCAAAGACAATATCCCGAAGAGCGGATTTTGTATAGACGCCACCTGCGGACGAGGATATGACAGTCTGTTTTTATCAAAGTGTGTAGGGGAAAACGGACGCGTTGCCGCAATTGACATACAGCCAGACGCGGTCAGCAGCACCTGCGCACTCCTTGAAAAGCATAATATACATAATGTACAGGTATTTTTAAACAATCATCAGAACATAGACATTTATGCCGCCGAAAATTCCGCCGATGCAATTATGTTCAATCTCGGCTATCTGCCGGGCGGCGACCATTATATAGCGACCGCTCCTCAGTTCACCATACCGGCAATTGAAAAAAGCCTGAAAATATTAAAATCCGGCGCTGTTATGAGCATATGTATATACAGCGGCGCGGACAGCGGTTTTATCGAAAAAAACGCGCTTATGCAGTATCTGAGAACGATAGACCGGAACAGGTATATCGTGTGTATACATGAATTTTACAATCTTCCGAATAATCCTCCCATACCCGTTTTTATTGAAAAATTATAACATTTCTGTTGCGGTATACACTCGTGTGTGATATAATAAAATTATCTTATATGATTGAGAGGTTATATTTATGAAAAAACTAAAATATCCTGCATTAGCAGCGGCATTGTCTTTAACTATGTCATGCGCGCCGGCTTTTGCCGCGGAAATGCCGGCATCGGCTGAAAATGATTACAGCAACGCGCCGGAAAATTATACGGATTTTATTCCCGAAGTGTCAAATGACGAATTATTTGCTTTACTCTATAACCGTACAGGCGTTATGTTTAACGGCAAATCTATAGCATTAAACGACAGTCCCGTCAATATTGACGGACGCGTTAAACTGCCTTTCAGGGAGCTTATGGAAAAAATCGGGGCGGCTGTTGACTATGATGAAGCCGCATCAAAAGTATCAGCGGAAAGAAAGGGAATAAAGATCGAATTTTTCCTCAATTCCGATAAAATCTACATAAACCACAACGGCGAACAGTCTGAAATACAGATGGATTCCTCAATTGATATCATCAATGACAAAGCCTTTGTTCCTGTAAGATTTATCGCGGAAGCGTTCGGGCTTTCGGTAGGCTGGGACAGAAGTTTCAATGCGGTTGTCATAACAGATTTTGACGAGTATATAAACACAATCAACGAAAACTGCAGCAATTATATGAAGTTCAGTGAAATGCAGTCTGCTATAAATGAAAATTATCTGTCAAATATGAAACTCAGTTTTTCGTATAATTCGGAGTACTCTCTTTTCGGTACTCATCCTGTAACAGAGGATATAAAAGTCAATATCACATCGGCATCACAGAAGGACAAAGAGCATACAAAAGCACATACTGCACTTGATTTTTCATATCTTGATACATTTCAGGAGGACAATATCAATCTCAGCAATCTGCAGTTTAACATTATACTGGATAAGGATAAACTGTATTTGTCAACAAATCTTGCAGATGTACTGAAAGAAGCATATCCTGGTAATGAAACGCTTGAACTTGCCGCAAGTGTTCTGACACCTGACATCTGGCTCGAAAGCACGCCTGACGAGTTTCTTGTCGATTTGCTTGGCATGGATAACTTCCATGCAGAAATGCTGTCGGTAATGCTCACACAGCCTCAGTCATTAAATAAAGTATTGTCATCGCTTTATACAGAAGAAGTAAATAATAATTCGTTCAGGTATGCAAGAACAACAGCAGGCATAGTACATACCATGAAAAATATGTTCGGCAACGATAAATTCATACTTAACGAAAACTCCGACGGTTCATATTCGTTTGATTACAAATTTACCAATGATAATTTAGAGGACTTTATGTTCTCAGTAATAGCTTTCGACGAAAAGTCTGACGAACAGAATGAAGAATACTATCAGATGCCTGATTCAATAGATATAAATATAGCTATGAACGGCACTGTATCTGATAAAGAAACAAACAGTGCCGGTGTATTGTCTTATTCAATTGATGCGGACAGCTTTAAAATGAACGTAAAGCTTGATCTTCAGACAAATTCAGAAGCAGGCGCTGCCGACCTTTCGGGAACCGAACTGCCGGCACATACCATGAACTTAGACGCAGTTTTTGATATGCTGGAATCAGCATTGTAATTGAACATATTTTCACAGGGGGCGTTACGGCGCTCCCTTCAATTGTTTTTATCGGAAATTATAAAATTTATGTTGCGCTATAAACGCGTGTGTGATATAATAAAATTATCTTATATGATTGAGAGGTTACATTTATGAAAAAACTAAAGTATCTTGCATTA
>CAZLOX010000007.1:0-17051 GCA_964561265.1 uncultured Lachnospiraceae bacterium | reverse complement strand
GACATTATCAATGACAGAACTTTTGTTCCTGTAAGATTTATGGCGGAAGCGTTCGGACTTTCGGTAGGTTGGGATGAATTTTTCAATACGGTTGTCATAACGGATGTTGACGAACTTATAACCGCAATCAACGAAAACTGCAGCAATTATATGAAACTCAGCGAAATGCAGTATGCTCTTAATGAAAATTATCTGTCGGATATGAAACTCAGTTTTTCGCTTAATGGGGAAGATCCCGCTACTTCTGAAACATCAGAGCTGAAAGTCGATATCATATCGGCATCCCAAAAAGACAAAGAGCGTACAGAAGCACAGATCACGCTTGATTTTTCAGATTTTAAGGCAATACATACGAATGACAATATCAATCTTAGCAATGTACAGTTCAATATTATACTGGACAAAGACAAACTGTATTTGTCAACAAATCTTGCAAGCGTACTGAAAGAAGTATATCCGGATAATTCAATGATCGCGCTTGCCGCAAGTATGCTGACGCCTGACGTCTGGCTCACAGGCACGCTTGACGAGCTTTTTGTTGATTTGCTCGGCATGGATAAAGCTCAGGCGGAAATGATATCGGCAATGCTCACACAGCCGCAGTCATTCAATAAAGCGTTCGCATCTCTTTACGCAGCAGGAGCGAATGAAAATTCAATTATGTATGCGTTATCAGCAGCAAGTCAGGCAGATACTATGAAAAATATGTTCGGCAATGATAAATTCAGACTTACCGAAAATGCCGACGGTTCGTATTCGTTTGACTACAAATTTACAAATGAGGATCTGGCGGACTATATGTTATCAATAATGACTTCCTCAGGAATGTCTGATGAACAGCCGGATGAAGAATATTATGAGATGCTTGATTCGATGGATATAAATATGACCATGAACGGCACTGTATCCGATAAAGAAACAAACAGCAATATTACAATGTCTTATTCAATAAATACGGACGTATTTAAACTGGATGTAAAACTTGATGCTCAGGCAAATTCAGAAGCAGGCACTGCCGACCTTTCAGGACGCGAACTGCCAAAAATGACGATGAAATTAAGCACAATCCTAAAACTTTTACAGTCGCAGTTAACAGATTTATAAATTTTCACAGGGGAGCGTTACGGCGCTCCCTTTAATGTTTTATATTGTAAATTTATAAAATTTATGTTGCGGTATAGGCGCGCGTGTGATATAATAAAATCATCTTATATGATTGAGAGGTTATGATTATGAAAAAACTAAAATATATTGCATTAACAACGGCATTGTCCTTAACAATGTCCTGCGCGCCGGCTTTTGCCGCGGAAATGCCGGCATCGACTGAAAATTACGGGGAATATATACAAACTTTGTCATATGATGAACTCTATGAATCGGCGGGCGTTATATTTAACGGTAAATCTTTAAGATTTGACAATCATCCTGTCAATATTGACGGCCGCGTAAAAATGCCTTTCAGAGAACTTCTGGAAAAAATCGGGGCAACTGTGGATTATGACGAAGCCACTTCCAAAGTGTCAGCGGAAAGAAAAGGAATAAAGATTGAATTTTTCCTCAATAATTCCGACAAAATCTACATAGACAACAACGGCACAAAGTCAGAATTACAGATGGATTCTTCAATTGATATTTTCAATGACCGGACTTTTGTTCCTGTAAGATTTATCGCGGAAGCGTTCGGACTTTCGGTAGGCTGGGACGGAGGTTACCATGCGGTCGTCATAACGGATTTTGACGGTTTTATAAGCGAACTCAACGAAAACTGCAGCAATTATATGAAACTTAGCGATATGCAGTTTGCTATCAATGAGAATTATCTTTCAAATATGAAACTCAGTTTTTCATTTACCTTGGAGGATACCGATGCTTCTGAAACATTAGGACGAAATGTCGGCATCACATCGGTATCTCAAAAGGACAAAGAGCGTACAGAAGCACAGATTACACTTGATTTTTCAGCTCTTAATACATCGCAGGAAAACAATATTAATCTCAGCAATATACAGTTTAATATTATACTGGACAACGACACACTGTATCTGTCAACAAATCTTATAAATGTCCTGAAAGAAGCATATCCGGACGACCCGAAGTATGCTCTTGCCGCAAGCGTCCTGACCCCTGACGTCTGGCTCACAGGCTCGCTTGACGAGCTTTTTACAGAATTGGTTGCAAGGGAAATGCAGCAGGAGGCGGTAATGCTGTCTGTAATGCTTACACAGCCTCAGGCATTCAATAAAGTATTCTCATCAATTTACGAGGTTGGAATGAATAAAAACCGCGCCGAACAAGCAAGGTCAGCGGCAAATCATGTGGATACTATGAAAAATATCTTCGGCAATGATAAGTTCAGACTTACCGAAAATGCCGATGGTTCGTATTCGTTTGATTATAAATTTACAAATGAGGATTTAGCAGAATATTTGCTGGCAGAACAGCCTCCTGAAGAACTATCTGACGAGTACATGATGGAAAATTTCTATCAGAAGCTTGAGGCAACGGATATGAATGCAGTCATGAGCGGTACTGTATCCGATAAAGAAACGAACAGCATAGTCGGATTGTCATATTCAATGGATATATACGGAATTAAACTGAACATAAATCTTAATGCCGAATCAGATACAGAAGCAGACGCTGCCGACCTTTCGGGAACTGAACTGCCGACACAGACAATGAAATTAAGTTCAATTCTGAAAATTCTGAAATCGGAATTTTAATCAAACAGCCCGCAGATTTTCACAAGGGGAGCGTTTCGGCGCTCCCTTCAATTGTTTTACCGCATTTTAATAAATTGTGTTATCATATGTTACCGCATGAAATTATTGCCTTAAAACGTCATATGCAGCCTGTATACGCAATAGTTTACTTTAATTTGCTTTTTCTGTTCCCGCTAATATTTTTTTACACCAAAGCGTAAAATTTTTAAAAAGCAATTGAAATACACAGCTAAATATTTAGTTATCAATGTCTGTATACTTTTATTTATTTCCTGTATAATAAAATACAGGTGATAAATAATGAGTATTGATTTCAAACTAATAGGTGAAAGAGTAAAGAAAAAAAGAAAAGGCAAGCGTATGACGCAGGAAAAACTTGCTGAATGTCTGGGAGTTTCCGTAGGTTATGTAAGTCAGATAGAACGCGGTATCACAAAGGCAAATCTCGAAATGCTGTCAAAGATATCTTCTAATCTCAACTGTGATGTGACCGACCTTCTGGTAAACGCCGATTATGAGGGAAATAATTTTCTTCATACGGAATTTGACGAGCTTATTTCCGGCCTTGACAGCAAACAGCGAAAACTGGTCTTTGAGATTATAACTGTACTTAAAAGCAATATGCAGCAGTAATATCCCGCACGGTCTTTTTGGCATATCTGAAAATTTTTTTGAAAAAATATTGATAAATACTTGAAAATTCCTCTGGAATATAGTAATATATGTATTGGTCAATAAAATGCCGGTACTATTCGTCCGGCTGTTATTTTCAAAAGAAAGGTATGATAGTATGACAATTAAAAAGGATATATTTTATGTCGGAGTAAACGACCATGACATCGACCTGTTTGAGGGACAGTTTGTTGTTCCAGACGGTATGGCTTATAATTCGTATGTTGTTTCCGATGAGAAAATTGCCGTTTTTGATACGGTAGACGCGAAATTCGGAGATGAGTGGCTCGGAAATATTGATAAGCTCCTCGGGGACAAGTCTCCCGATTATCTTATCGTCCAGCATATGGAACCGGATCACTCCGCGAATATAAAAAGATTTGCCGAAAAATATCCGTCGGCAAAAATCGTGGGAAACGCAAAAACTTTCGATATGATAAACAACTATTTTGATATTGATATCGAAGACAGAAAAGTTACTGTAAAAGACGGTGAGAGTCTTTCTCTCGGAAAACATAATCTTACATTCGTATTTGCGCCGATGGTGCACTGGCCGGAGGTTATGGTCACTTATGACAGTACCGACAAAGTGCTGTTTTCGGCGGACGCATTCGGAAAATTCGGCGCGCTTGACGTCGAGGCAGACTGGGCGTGCGAGGCGCGCAGATACTATTTCGGCATTGTGGGCAAATACGGCGTTCAGGTGCAGGCTCTGCTTAAAAAAGCGGCAGGACTTGATATTGAGATAATATGCCCTCTGCACGGACCGGTTCTTACTGAAAATCTGTCCTATTATCTTGACCTGTATAACACATGGTCATCCTACGGCGTTGAAAGCGACGGCGTGCTTATCGCGTATACCTCCGTTTACGGACATACGAAAGAGGCTGTTGAAATTCTCGCTGAAACGCTTAAAGAAAAAGGCTGTCCGAAAGTTGTTGTTACAGACCTTGCAAGATGCGATATGGCGGAAGCTGTGGAGGATGCGTTCAGATACGGAAAGCTTGTTCTTGCCACAACGGCTTACAACGGCGGTATATTCCCGTTCATGCGTGAATTTATCGAAGAACTTACCGAAAGAAATTATCAGAACAGAACAATAGCTCTGATTGAAAACGGCTCATGGGCGCTTACGGCTGCAAAGGTAATGAAGGGAATGTTTGAAAAGTCAAAAAACATTACCTTTACCGAAACAACTGTATCTATAAAATCTGCTCTTAAACCAAAAAACAAAGACGAGATAAATGCGTTGGCAGACGAACTCGTTTGATTTTATTCAGCAGACGCCGGTATGACCGGCGTCTTTTTATTATTCCGGCTTGTTTTCAAGAAATTTTATCCATTTTTATTTGTACTATAATATCAATATTTAACTCCCACAGACACCGTTTCTTGTTATTTTTAACAAGTTTAAAAAAGGAAGCTATTATTTTTGCGAAAACACTTGAATTTTTAACTCTGTTGTGTTATTATGAATGTTGCGACAGACATACATATACTGTTGTGTGGTATAAATTATAAGCAGTGTTTTTATTTGCACAACGGCGGTTTCATATTGCCGCTTTTATCAGCGTCCGTCATACAAATGCGGGGGAAGTCTTTTTATGCGGACAATCGTTATATTTTAAATCGGAATATTGCAGATAAAACGCTGACCGGGCTTATGGAGGAGATTAGATGAAAAAAGTTTTAATGATTGCTTCAACGGCATCTATGATAGAACAGTTCAATATGCCGAATATATATCTTTTGCAAAGCATGGGATACGATGTTGATGTTGCCTGCAACTTTGAACAGTTCAGCAACTGAGATACTGAAAATATTGAAAATCTGAAAAAGGATCTGAGATACGCAGGTGTAAAATATTATCAGATTGATTTTGCGCGGAATATAAAAAAAGTTGGAGAGCATATTAAAGCATATAATCAGCTCTTAAAAATAATGAAAGAAAATAAATATGAATTTATTCACTGTCATTCCCCTATCGGCGGTGTGCTTGGACGGCTTTGCGGACATAAAATGAATATAAAGGTTACATATACGGCACATGGTTTCCACTTTTTCAAGGGCGGGCCAAAACGCAACTGGATATTTTATCCTGTTGAAAAATTTTGCTCAGGATATACCGATGTACTTGTAACGATCAACAAAGGTGACTATAATCTGGCAAAAACAAAAATGAAAGCAAAAAAAGTATATTATATACCAAGCGTGGGCATAAATACAGAAACAATATATTCAACAGTTGTTGACAAACAGCAGAAAAGAGCCGAACTCGGAGTTCCCGATAATCATATTATGCTGTTGTCAGTAGGCGAACTTAACAGCAATAAAAACCATGAAACAATAATACGAGCAATGGCAGAACTGAAAAGAAATGATATCACATATGTGATATGCGGTCAGGGCGGCACACATGATTATCTGCTGAAGCTTGCTGAAAACTCAGGGCTTGGCGGACAGGTAAAACTGTACGGATACAGAAATGATATAAACGAAATATGCAAATGCGCGGATATCTTTTGTTTCCCTTCCAGAAGAGAAGGATTCGGGCTTGCCGCGGCAGAGGCTATGGCGGCCGGACTTCCGCTTGTAACATCAAACGTCGGCGGTCTGACGGATTATGTCATAGACGGAGAAACAGGCTTCAAATGCCCTCCGGCCGACAGCAGGGCATTTGCCGAAAAAATCAGTCTTCTTATCGAAAATGAAGAACTCAGACTTAAAATAGGACAGCACAATATAAACGAGGCCAAACGCTTTGATATACATAACGTGATGAATATAACAAAAGAAATATACAGAACATCATCAGCAAAGGAACAGGTATACGGAAATGTCAGACCATCACACAAGATATACGACAGCTTACATATAATGCCGAAACTTTCGCGTCGCTCTTAAAATTTGTGCAATATGAGGGAATAATAAATGATACCTAAAATTATACATTACTGCTGGTTCGGGAAAGACGAAATGCCCGACAATATAAAATCATATATAAAAACATGGGAAGAGAAATGTCCTGATTATAAAATAATAAAATGGTCAGAGGAGAATTTTGACGTTAATATGTCAAAGTTCTCCAGACAAGCCTACGAGCTTAAGAAATACGCGTTCGTATCGGATTATGCGAGGTTTTACGCCCTTAACAAATTCGGCGGTATTTATATGGATACAGACATGGAACTGTTAAAACCGCTTGATGATTTTCTGAATAACGATTTCTTTATGGGATACGAGGAAAACCGCGCTGACAGTCTTATTACGACCTGTATAATCGGCAGTGCTGCCGGATATGATTTTAACAGACAGGTTATGGATATGTATGACCGGATGGATTTTATCCGTTCAGACGGAAGCTATGAGATGACGCCGAATACAGTATTTATTACAGACATTCTGCATAAAAAGCATGGTATAAAGACAAGCAGTGAATACGAAAAAGACGGCGTTCATATTTATCCGTGGGATTATTTTCATCCCATGAGTCTTATAAGCGGTAAACTGAATATAACAGACAACACTTACGCGATCCACAGACATACCCTTCTGTGGGTTTCTAAAAAGACAAGAATTATAAAATTTTTAAGAATGAAAATCCTTATGCCTCTTTTAGGAGAGGAAAGATATATCACTCTTACAAGAAAAATCAAAAACGCTGTGAAACAGTAAATGTTTCCGCAAACATTTTATCGGGGGATTAAAATATGGATGTTTCTGTTGTGATGCCGGCATACAACGCAGAGGAAAATATAGTAAACAGTATTGAATCGGTTATAAATCAGACTTTTAAAAATTTTGAACTTATCATAGTTGATGACGGTTCAAAAGATAACACGTTAAAAATATGCCGTGAATATGAGAATAAATATCCGAATATAAAAGTTATACATCAAAAAAACGGCGGTGAAGCCGCCGCAAGAAATACTGGAATAAAAAACGCCTCGGGAAAATATATAATGTTTCTTGATTCGGATGACACATACAAACCGGATATGGTTTCCCGTATGTTTGAAAAGGCAGAAAATGAAACGCCGGACTGGGTTCTCTGCGCTTTCAGCACCATAGCTGACAAAAAGGTCAAAACAATAAAACTGCAGAACACCCGAAATCTGAACACTCACAAAGAAGTTTTGCAGGGATTATATCCTTTTGTCGAAATAAACGGACTTATCAACACATGGAATAAGATATACAGCCGCAGGATTATAACTGAGAACAAAATAGAATTTCTTCCTGAATTTGAAATGGGAGTGGATCATATTTTTAATCTTAATTATATAGAGCATTGCTCCAACTGCGGATTTATAGACGAGCCTTTGTATAATTATTATATACAGAACAGTTTTTTGTCGAATAAATATAAACTCTATGAATTTGAACAAAGACTGAAACGTCTTGAAATTGTGAAAAAACTGTATTTATCAAATAATATGGATACCTCTCCGCTTAACTGGCAGTATATAAAAGGAGCATACGCGCATTTTTTCATGCTGTTTCATAAAGACTGCGGACTGAATTTTTCTAAAAAAACAGAAGAAGTCAGAAAAGTGCTTAAAAATGAAATGGTTATATCCGGAATAAAGAATATCACTCCGCAGGGCGCCATGCAGAAATCTCTGACTGCTGTAATAAAAACAGGAAATCCGGCAATTATATTATGTTTTTCATATATAGTAAACTATGTACACAGAATTTTAAGAAAAAGGAAGTAAAAATATGATCGTATACGCAGGCAATATGATAATTACGCTTTTTTTTGCGTGGCTGTCTGTATATAAGGCGCCGGTCCGGAAAAACGTTCTGGACACCGAATATAAAAAACCACATACTCTGCTGTTCTTTGTATGCGGCGCGTCAATTATTTTATTTTTCGCTTTCAGAGGAAATTCAGGCGCAGATACGCATACATATCTGAGGTGGTTCGACACTATTCATTCCATGACATTCAAACAGGTGCTTCATCATCCCGAAGAACCTTTGTTTAAAATTATTTACTGGATTGACTATCATATTTTCTTCGGAAATTTTGTGTTCCATAATATAGTTCTCGGAACGCTCATTTATATGCCTATTCTGTATTTTTATTCAAGATACAGTGATAATTTTGTTATGGCACTGCTTTTATATATGCTTACAACCACCTGCTATCTTCCTTTCAATATCCAGCGTCAGTTTCTCGCGCTGAGCATATGTATTATGGCATATAAATATGTACTCAGAAAAAATTATATAATATATCTTATATTCGTACTGATAGCCTCAGAAATACATTCAACAGCGCTTTTTATGTTTCCTGTAACAATTCTGGCAAACAGAAAAACCACTTCAAAGCTTTTTATTATATCAATAGCATGTATGACAGCCGGTTCCTTAGTTCTGATGAACTATTGGTATGAGTTATGCCGGTTTCTTATAATGATAGGACAAGGAAGAATAGTAAGCTATTACCTTAATATAATAGATACTTATCAGAGCGCAAATATATTCAGACTTCTGGTCGCATTGACGCCGATCGTCATAAGCCTTATTTTTTATAAACGGCTTTCAAAAGACGATCCTGATTTTGATATTATTCTGAATTTCAACATCATAGGAGCCGTCTGTATTCTGGCAGCAAGAAACGCCTCACTGATTATGAGATTATGGCAGTATACCATGCCTTTTACACCTTTGCTGCTTATGAAAATATCAAAGCTTTTTGATAAACGCAGCAAGATCATATATTACGCCGCAGTTACTATATTATTCAGTATCTATATGTATGTTTCATTCCATAGAGAACACGCCCTCCTGCCGTATGATTTTTCAGGCGGAATAGAACATTTCTTTAATCCAAGACCATAGCAGTATCTGAAGGAGGAAAAGATATGAGAAGTTTAATAAGTGTAATTGTGCCTGTATACAATACCGGAAAATATTTATCTAAATGTATTGATTCAATACTTGAACAGACATATACAGATCTTGAGATAATTCTTGTAGACGACGGCTCTCCCGATAACGCAGGACAGATATGCGACGAATATGCCGGAAAAGACAGCAGAATTATAGTTATACACAAAGCAAACGGCGGCGTGTCAAGCGCAAGAAATGCCGCCCTTGATATTGCAAAAGGAGATTATATCGGTTTTGTTGACTCTGATGATTATATAGCTAAGACAATGTATGAAACTCTTTATACAAACATTGTCAGACATAATGCCGATATCGCTGTATGCAGTTATTACAAAGTATATGATGAAAACAGCTTAGTACCTGATATAGCACAGCAATGCGAATATATTTTCAACGCGCAGGAAAGTGTTCAGAAAATGCTTCTCGGTCATCCTTATCAGGGACAGATGTGTACAAGACTGTTTAAAAAAGAAATATTAAATAATACAAAAAATGATGAAACCGTCAGAACATGGGAAGATATGCTGTTTATTTATCAGCTTGTCGATAATATACATACTGTGCATTTTACCTCTGAACCGCTGTATTATTACGTTCAGAGAAACAACAGCGCTATTCATTCTCTTAACCAATCAGCCGGCTCCCATAATGCCGCCTGTGAAATCATGCTTAAGGACGCGCAGGAAAAACATCCGCAGTTGCTGCCGTATGTAAAATATCTTATTATGAATCTGAACATATTTGAGGTTATATGGTCAATACTCGGAACAAAAAATAACGGCTTTGACATAGAACGCTATAAAATATGCAGAAAAAACTTTAAAAAAGCATTCAATCTGAAAAGCTTTCGTCTGGCAGACGGATTGGTGAAAAAAACAGGCTTCATATTGTTTTATATAAATATTCATCTGTTTATAGCCGTATTTAACAGCAAGCCTGTAAGAAATTCTCTTGCGGACAGACTTTTCAAATGATTATTTTTAATAGGAGATAAATGTATGGAGTTAATAAGTATTATAATACCTGTATATAAAACAAAAGAATACCTGCCAAAGTGTATTGAATCAATATTCAGTCAGACATATACAAACCTTGAAATAATCCTTGTTGATGACGGCTCGCCGGATGACTCCGGTCAGATATGCGATGAATATGCACAAAAAGACAGCCGTGTTATTGTAATTCACAAGGAAAACGGCGGAGTATCCTCCGCAAGAAATGCCGCTCTTGATATTGCAAAGGGCAGTTATATACTGTTTGTGGACAGCGATGATTCTATTGAACCGAATATGTGCGAAGTGCTGTATAAAAACATTACAGAAAACAATGCTGAAATGGCTTGCTGCAATATGAAAAGTATATTCCCTGAAAAAACACGTTTGTGGTACAACAACGATGCAGATATTGTATTCAACGCCGAGGAAGCAGGATATGAACTTTGCAGATGTATGTATATGAATCCGGGAATTGCCTGCAAATTATTAAAGACAGAAACAGTCAAAAATTTAAGAATGAGAGAGAAAATTTTTATCGGAGAGGATACGCTTTTCATATATGAATCTATACAAAATATGAACAGAATTCATTATACATCTCTGCCGTTATATAATTGTTTTATAAGAGAAGGAAGCGCTTATAACAGTGGATTTAATCACAAATTATTTACCGAACAAACTGCATTCAAAATTATATTGGAAATAGCAGAAAAAAATATGCCTGATAATATACCGGCTATAAAATGTCATATAACCAATACAATTCTGGGTATGGCTCACAGAGTATGGAAAGATCCTGAAAGAAGCAAAAAAATGAGGAACAGATACTTAAAGATTTTCCAACGAAATGTAAGAAAAAATTTCAATATATTTGATATGATACGTATAAAAGGTGGTATTATCGGTATCAAATGCAGTATACAGGCAATTTCACTATCATGCAGTATATTGATGTTTAAGGCATTTATGAATGTATATTACAGTATCTATAGGAGTGTAAAATATGGAAAATAATTTAAAAATAGATTTTGTTATAACATGGGTAGATGGTTCAGACCCTGAATGGATTGCCGACAAGAATAATTATCTTTCTGAAAAGGATAAAATCAACGCAACAAACTGCCGTTTCCGTGACTGGGATATTTTGAAGTATTGGTTCAGAGGTGTTGAAAAATATGCTCCATGGGTAAATCATATTTATTTCATAACATGGGGACATATTCCCGAATGGCTGAATACAGATAATCCAAAACTGACTGTTGTAAGACATGAGGATTATATTCCAAAAGAATATCTTCCCACATTTTCTTCGCATCCGATAGAACTGAATATGCACAGAATAAGCGGTCTGGAAGAACATTTTGTTTATTTTAATGACGATATGTTCTTAACCGATTATGTAAAAAAAGAAGATTTTTTTGAAAATGGGCTTCCTAAAGATATTGCTTTGCTTCATATATTTAATAAATATGATTATAATGATGACTTTGAATATTATTCGGTTAATGATATTACTATTATAAACAAACACTTCAAAAAGAAAACAGTTACGAAAAAATACAGAAGTAAATATTATAATCTTAAATATAATGTAAGAGATCTGATAAGAAATATATATCTGTCATTCACAAATGATTTCTCTGTATTTCATATAAGACATTTACCTCAGGTATTTCTCAAATCAACTTTTTCCACTATCTGGAGCAAGGAATATGATATATTAAATGAAGTAAGCAAACATAAATTCAGAAATTATAAAGATGTTACTCAAAGTCTTATGGCTTGGTGGCAGTTATGTGAGGGTAAATTTATACCTATGAAGGAAATTGGGCAATATTACAACATCGGTAATGAAAATGATTACAATATGATTTATGAACGAAAGTATAAATATATTTGTTTAAATGACACTGTAGATACTATCAATTTTGAAGATAAAAAGAAACAAATACAGGCGGCTTTTGAAAAAGCGCTTCCCGAAAAATCAAGTTTTGAAAAGTGAGATTAACAGGAGAATATATATGAACAACCGACTAAAAATAGATTTTGTTATACCGTGGGTAGATGGTTCTGACCCTGAATGGATTGCAGACAAAAACAAATATCTTGATGAAGAAGATAAAATCAGCGCAGCAGATAACCGTTTCCGCGACTGGGGGATTATGAAATATTGGTTCAGGGGAGTTGAAAAATATGCTCCATGGGTAAATCATATTTATTTCATCACATGGGGGCATATTCCCGAATGGCTGAATACAGATAATCCAAAACTGACTATTGTAAGACATGAGTATTATATTCCAAAAGAATATCTTCCCACATTTTCTTCGCATCCGATAGAACTGAATATGCACAGAATAACCGGACTGGAAGAACATTTCGTTTACTTTAATGACGATATGTTCTTAACTGATTATGTAAAAGAAGAAGATTTTTTTGAAAACGGACTTCCTAAAGATATGGCAATTCCTGACGTACTCAGTACAGGTGATTATAATGATGCATTTGTACATTTTTTGCTTAATGATTCTGCCATTATAAATAAGTATTTCCAAAAACATAAAGTTATGAAAAAATTCAGAAATAAATTTTATAATCTTAAATATAAGAAAAACTTATTAAAAACCTTGCTTCTTACACCATTCAACAGATTTTCTTTATTTTATATCAGGCATTTGCCGCAGGCTTTTTTAAAATCAACCTTTGAGAGCGTATGGAATAAGGAATATGATATATTAAATGAAGTAAGCAAACATAAATTCAGAAATTATAAAGATTTAAACCAGCATCTTATGATATGGTGGCAGTTATGCGAAGGTAAGTTTGTACCTATGAAGGAAACCGGAAAATATTATGATCTCCGCAATAAATTTGATTACAGTATAATTTATGAACGAAAGTATAAATATATTTGTTTAAATGACACATCAGAAAATATAAATTTCGAAGATGAAAAGATAAGAATACAGGCAGCTTTTGAAAAAGCTCTCCCTGAAAAATCAAGTTTTGAAAAACAAAAATAATAAGATAATTTCAGAAAATCAGGCAGAGGAAAAAGAAATGAATAATGAAAGCAGAACAAAAAATTCAATAAAAAATCTTACTTTTGCATTAGGCGGACAAATGTTGTCTTTGCTTATGCAGTTTGCGGTACGAACGGTATTTATACACACTCTCGGCAAGGAATATCTAGGACTTAACGGATTATTTTCAAATATTCTGTCTTTTTTGTCATTGGCAGAATTGGGAATCGGAGAATCAATAACAATAAGCCTTTATAAGCCTATCGCCGAAGGCGATGAAGAAAAAATAAAAATACTCATGCGGATATTCCGGAAAGCTTACTGCACCATAGGAATAATCATATTATGTATAGGCGCATCGCTTACGCCGTTTCTGCCATTTTTTATAAAGGAAATGCCCGATATAAAGCACATACAAATTATATATCTGCTCAATGTGCTGATCAGCGCCGCATCATATTTTTATTCGTACAAATCAACATTTATAATAGCTAACCAGAAAAATTATATAGTAACAACCAACAGATATATAATCAACTCACTGTTAGCATTATCAAGGTGTATGCTTCTGCTTATATGGCATAACTATATTGCATATCTGGTTCTGCAGATATTGTTTTTACTGATAGAAAATATAAGTATTTCATCACTGGCTAATAAATATTATCCTGTGTTGAAAGAGAAAACAAACAAGCCGCTGGATAAAGAAACCAAATCGAACATTTTAAATAATATTTCAGCATTGATTTTCAGTAAACTCGGCAGTATAGTGGTGTATTCTACAGATAATATATTATTATCAAAACTTTTCGGATTAGCTGCTGTCGGACTTTATTCAAACTATTCTTTATTGTTAAATACCGTTAAAGGAGTTTTTGCTCAGTTTTTCAGCGCAGTTATTGCAAGCGTCGGAAATCTGAGAGTTCTTGCAGATGAGAAAAAACAGATGGAAATTTATAATCTGATATTTTTTATAAATTTCTGGCTTTTCGCATTTGCAACAACAGCATTTGCCGTATTGATTCAGCCCTTTATATCCCTGTGGGCAGGCAATGACTATTTGATGGCACCATTAACAGTAATTTTCTTAATAATCAATTTTTATATTGTGGGAATGAGAAGAACAAATATAATGTTTTGCTCTGCTTACGGATTATTAAGATATTTTAAATATGCACCCGTCTTTGAAATAATTATAAATCTCGGAGCGTCTGTTTTGCTTGCAAAAATTGTAGGTGAGGCAGGAATTTTTATAGGAACAACAATCAGTACAGTATGCATATGCCTTTGGATAGAACCGTTTATGCTGTTTAAACACGGAATAAAATATTCACTGAAAAAATATTTCATCAAGTATTTTGCATATATGTTTATAACTGCCGGTATACTTGCGGCAACATATGCCGCCGCTTACATTATACCTGTCGGCGGCATAGCAGGGTTTGTTTTAAAAATGATTATTGCCGCTTCTGTTCCGAATATTATAATGTTTTTAATATTCAGAAAAAGTTATGAATTCAAGGCTTTGCTGAATATCTTAAAGGAATTTATGAAAAAAAAGAAAAGATAATTTTATATAAATAAACTTCCAATGCTTACTTGAAAAATCCCATACAGTATGATAAAATAAAATTATCTATCAGGCAGACGCTGAACAGGTCAGCATTTGCTAAAATATTACAGAAAGGATGATCAAAGTGGCATTAGAGCAATATTACGATATTATTGACCAGCTTATTGTTACACAGTCAAATTTTAACCCGTTTCCCGCTGACGAAACATTCTGGAGTCAGATTCCTATGGAAATTCAGAGAGAAGCGGTAAGGGAAGGAGAAAAATATCTGAATTATGATTGGGGAAATATCCCGGCTCTGCAGTATATGGAATTTAAACGCAGCGGAAACCGCAAATCATATGAAAATCTTAATTTTGCGCGCCGCATAGCATTATGCTGTCTTACTGTGGCTGAATGTGTGGAAAGAAAAAACCGCTTTACAGACGATATAATCAACGGTATATGGTGTATATGCGAGGAAAGCAGCTGGGTGCTTCCGGCGCATAACGGCGGTCTTATTCTTCCGAACGTTCAGAAACCATCCATAGATATATTCAGCGCACAGACGGCGGCATCTCTCGCTTTGTGCATATATCTGCTGAAACCGCAGCTGAAAGCCGTCAGCTCACTTATAGCCGACAGGGTCGAATATGAAATAACACGTCGTATTATCAATCCTTTTTTGAATAATCAGTTCCACTGGATGGGCGGAAACAAACGAATAGCCGCGTCAAACTGGACGCCGTGGTGCACGTCAACCTGTCTTACAGCGTGTCTTATTATAGAACGCGATAAAAACAAACGCGCGGAATTTGTAAAGAAATCAATGCAGATACTTGATTATTTTATCGACTCCTATCCGGAGGACGGCGGATGCAACGAAGGCGCGGAATACTGGTATCAGGCGGCAGGATGTATGTTTGACACGCTCGAAATGCTTATGAGCGCAACCTCCGGCGCGGTAAATATATACAGCGACCCTAAGATAAAAAACATGGGCAGTTATATATACAAAGTATATATGTGCGGAAAATATTTTGCTAATTTTGCAGACTGCAGCGTTTCGGCAAGCAAGGGCGGCGCGCGTACTTATCTTTACGGCATGAGAGTCAAGGATACTCACCTTGCCGCTTTCGGCGCCAACGACTATCTCATAACTAATGCCAAAACAATGCCGAATACTATGAATATGATTCATAAGCTTATGGCTATGTGCTATGCAAGAGAAATATGCTCAAGTCAGATAGGATATCAGGACTTCCCGAGAACCTCCTACTATATCGACAGCCTTCAGCTTCTGTGCGTAAGGAATGAAATATTCCAGATAGCCGCAAAAGGCGGTAACAACGGCGATAATCACAATCACAACGATGTCGGAAGTTTTATGGTTTATTACGAAAATGAGCCTTTCCTCATAGACGTTGGTGTGGAAACATATTCACAGGCGACTTTCAGCGCGGACAGATACGGAATATGGACTATGCGTTCGGCATATCACAATCTGCCGACGGTAAACGGAGTTATGCAGTCGGACGGACGCGAATTTGCCGCAAAGGACGTATCGCATGACGATACCTCACTGACCTGCGATATAAGCGGCGCGTATTCTCCGGACTCAGGCATTGTTTCATGGATAAGAACAGTGGAGCTTATTGACAACACCGTTTCGTTAAATGAAAGCTTTGTATTTGAATCACCGACAGACGATGTTACGCTTACCCTTATGGCATGGCATAAACCTCTTATCAAATCAGAGTATGTGCTTATAGATGACGTTATGATAGAATATCCCGATATTCTTTCGGCAACATTTGAAGTTATGGAAATATCCGATGATGAGAAACTCTCTCCGGTATGGGGCGAATGTATATACAGGATACTTCTCAAACTGAAAAAGCCTGTGCAAAGCGGCACAATAGACCTTAATATTCACAGAGCCACATAATAAAGGAGATGCAGGTTATGAACGATATAAAATGGGCGAAAGACATAAGTGAAAAAATACTCCGCAAACTCGAAAAAACCGCCGCATCAATAAAAGACGGAACGCCTCATGCCGCCAGAAACGGAAAATATGACAGAGCGTCAATTCAATGGTGGACCAACGGCTTCTGGCCCGGTATTCTGTGGCTTGCATACCGTCAGAGCGGGCGCGGAATGTTTTTGAAATACGCGAGAACAT
>CAZLOX010000006.1:0-36788 GCA_964561265.1 uncultured Lachnospiraceae bacterium | reverse complement strand
ATGTTTTTGATATAAAATAACCGCTAAATAACCGCTAACATTTGCACTGTGTGGGCGGTTATTTTACTTTTAATGACAGCATTTGTAATAACAACTAAATTGAGTATACAAAAAGTCAGCTGCAAAAACAAAGCGCGTGAATATCATATGGAGTTCCCGCCGCAAATCATTGAATACGTGACCAAATCTCAAACGGCAAAATTTTGCAGCGGTCACTTACCGCGCAGCGCGCTGGCGAAAGGGGAGTTCTAAGAGGGGAAAACCTCCGCAGGTTTTCCCCTCTTAGCGGCGCTTTGGTTACTTTACTGCTGTAGGTAAAGTAACTCGGGGGGTTAAGAACAAAAGCAATTTAAGAAAACTTATAGGGGCGTCGATACGCCCCTCCGCAATATATTTGTAATCCATATTATAAAATAACGTGAACAGGCTGAAGCAAAATCATTTTACTTCAGCCTGTTTATTTTCAGTGTTTCATTATTCAACCGTTACCGATTTTGCGAGATTTCTCGGCTTATCTATATCACAGCCCTTGAGTGATGCGACATAATAGCCGAAAAGCTGGAGAGGGATAACGGTAAGTGACGGAAGGAGAATTTCGTGAGTCTGCGGAATTGTTATGATACAGTCCGCCGCTTCCGAGAAGTGTTCCCTGTCGTCTGTCGTTATTCCCAGCGTAACAGCGCCGCGCGCCTTTACTTCCTTTATGTTGCTTACCGTCTTGTCAAACAGACTGCTGCCTGTCGCAATGGCAACAACCAATGTGCCTTTTTCGATAAGCGATATCGTTCCGTGTTTCAGTTCGCCGGCAGCGTATGCCTCTGAATGTATGTACGAGATTTCCTTGAGTTTGAGCGAACCTTCAAGAGCGACCGCGTAATCAAGGTTTCTGCCTATAAAGAATATACTGTGCGACGAATAGAACTTGGACGCGAAATATTGTATATCATCTTTAAATTCAAGTATTTTTTCTATTTTTTCCGGCAGAAGTTCAAGTTCTTTTATAATAGCCGAATATTCATCATCAGAAATACGGCCCAGCGCATCGGCAAAATACAAGGCTATCATATATATAACCGTAAGCTGTGTGCTGTACGCTTTTGTTGTCGCAACGGCAATTTCCGGCCCTGCCCATGTGTAAAGCACATAATCAGCCTCGTTTGAAATGGCGCTGCCTACCACGTTTACAATCGCAAGCGTTTTTGCGCCGAGTTCCTTGGCTTTTTTCAGCGCCGCCAGTGTATCGGCGGTTTCTCCCGACTGACTTATCACTATAACAAGAGTATTTTCGTCAATTATAGGATCGCGATAGCGGAATTCCGATGCAACATCCACTTCTGTAGGTATTCTTGCAAGCTTTTCTATAACGTATTTGCCTACTACGCCGACATGATACGCGCTTCCGCAGGCGACAATATGTATCTTGCTGAATTTTCTGATATCTTCCGGCGAGAGGTCTATCTCGTCAAGAACTACCTTTCCGTCCTTTATGCGGTCATGCACTTTGGGATGAATGGTATCAATAATGGCTTTCGGCTGTTCCATGATCTCCTTGAACATAAAATGTTCATATCCGCCTTTTTCCGCCGCCGAAACATCCCAGTCAACCGTGAATTTTTCCTTTTGGATTTCTTCCTTATCCGTATTGTATATCTTTATATCGTCTTTTTTCAGAATAACAATTTCATCATCATCAATGAAATACACATCTTTAGTGTGTTTCATAATAGCCGTCACATCGGAGGCTATAAAGTTTTCACCGCTGCCGACACCGACAATAAGCGGGCTGGATTTTCTTACAGCCGCAAAACTGTCGGGATAATCCGAACAGAGCACGCCGAGAGCGTAAGAACCCTCAACGCGGTGTATTACTTTTGAAATTGCCTCTATAATATCGCCTTTATAGTAATAATCTATAAGATGAGCGACTACCTCAGTATCGGTTTCCGACACAAATTCATATCCTTTGCTTATAAGTTTCTGTTTAAGCGGAATGTAATTTTCTATAATACCGTTGTGAACGACCGATATTTTACCTGATTTTGACAGATGAGGGTGTGAATTTATATCAGACGGTTCACCGTGGGTTGCCCAGCGGGTATGACCTATTCCGATAGAGCCTTCTATTGATTTTCCGTTATCTGTTATATCTGCCAGCGCTGAAAGTCTGCCGCGCGTTTTTTCTATGGATATTTTATTATCATTTAAAATGGCAATGCCCGCCGAATCGTAGCCTCTGTATTCAAGTCTGGACAGTCCGTCCAAAAGTATCGGACCGGCCTGCTTTTCTCCTATGTATCCGACAATACCGCACATAATCAATTCCTCCAAGTAATAGATATTTTAAATATAATAAGCGGAAAAGTTATTATTTATTTTATTGAGATTGTTTCCGCATAGAGATATTTTAATATATTTTGAGCGCTTTTTCAAGAGTTTTTTTGATTTTTAAATAAAAAAATCTCTTATTATATAATTTATATGCGCCGGACGGGAAAAAATAACAGTCTGCAATTATGCTGATTTGGATATATTAAGGAAACAATGAATAAATCCCCCAAAAATGGTTTTAGCCGGAGCTGAGGAGATGTTTTTATTCTGTTAAATCAGTATTTCCTTAAGAGTCAATCTGACGTTGTTTATGTTGCTCAAAAATATACCATATTAATATGGCTGCAAAGGATATTGACTGTGCAATAGTTATCCTCATAACCATAAATTCATCTGTACCTGTGATTGATACAACATGAAGTATATTGACAATAGCATTGTTTATAAAGTGATGTCCCATTGCCATGTACAAACTATTTGTTAATTTTGTCATAATAGCAAACTTAAATCCTACCAGACTTGATGTAACAATAAGCAATACCGCATTGGCAATGAAACCGCTGAGGCTCACTAATCCGTCATAATAACTTCTGACAGGAGCCATAATATGCCACAAGCCAAATAAACACGAGGCAATAACAGCAGATATAATAAAGGAATACTTCTTTTCAAGTATCTTTTGGAACAGCCCTCTGAAAATACCTTCTTCCATGATTACATTGATAATATTTCCAAAAATACAGATAACAAAGAAAAGAAACTCTCGCTGATTGCCGATAGTACCATTAACAGAATAAGAGCTTACATACAGATCAAGAGTTTCAAATCTGCCTTGCGTTTTGAAAATTATGATTTCAGCTAAATATGCGGGTACAAATACAAATAAACCAAAAGCTAAACCTGCCAGCAGGCTGCGCAATATTCCGTTTTTTGCAAATCCTATCTTCGTAAATCTTAAGTTATAATATTTCACTGAAATAAAAAGAATTACAATACCTATCAGTTTATGTACAAAAGCCTCACCCCAAAATGTTTCGTCTGTGCGCAGAAAAAAATATTCCAAAAAACGAAAAACAAAGCATAAAAAATAAATAAAAATCACGTCAGACAATATTCGTTCGTTTTTGTTCGCCATATAAATATCTCTCCTTGCGGCAATCGTTAAATTTCTTTTTTTATTCCATTAAATCAGAGTTTCCTTAGAGGACTGTTTTATAATTATAACAACATAAATAGAAAATGTCAAGTGCTTTTGAGAAAGTGCATAGGCGTTTTTATGCCGTTTTTTTTCTCTTTGATAAATCCGCGCAGAAAAATTAATAATTATTCAAATATACTTGATTTTGAAGTAAATATTGTATATAATGAATATAGAAAAATTAAATATTTACGAAAGGAACATATATAATGCAAAATATAGGATTAAATGAAATACGAGAGAAATTTTTAAGTTTTTTCGAGTCCAAGGGACATCTCCGCATGGACAGCGCTCCGCTCATTCCGAAAAATGACGCGAGCCTTCTTTTGATAAATTCAGGTATGGCTCCGCTTAAACCTTTCTTTAAAGGCGAGGAAATCCCGCCGTGCGAAAGAGTGACGACCTGTCAGAAATGCATAAGAACTCCTGATATCGAAAATGTGGGCAAAACGTCAAGACACGGCACATTTTTTGAAATGCTCGGCAATTTTTCCTTCGGAAACTATTTCAAAAAAGAAGCCATAGCATGGGCATGGGAATTTATCACAGAGGTTATGCAGATTCCCAAAGAAGTATTGTGGGTTACGGTATATGAGGAGGACGACGAGGCAAAGGATATCTGGATAAATGATATCGGCGTGGCTCCGGAGAGAGTTGTGAAGATGGGCAAGGAGGATAATTTCTGGGAACACGGCACAGGCCCTTGCGGACCATGCTCTGAGATCCATGTTGACAGAGGACCGGAAAACGGCTGCGGAAGGCCTGACTGCAAAATCGGATGCGACTGCGACCGCTTTATGGAAGTATGGAATCTGGTATTCACACAGTTTGACAAGGACGAAAACGGAAACTACGGCAATCTGCCGAAACCGAATATAGACACAGGAATGGGGCTTGAAAGACTTGCCGCTGTTATGCAGGGCGTGGACAATCTGTTTGAGGTTGATACTGTCAGAAATATTATGTCCTCCATATCAGCAAAAGTCGGCGTTAAATATAAGGAAAACGAAAAGACAGATATATCTCTGCGTGTTATTACCGACCATATAAGAAGTACTGTTATGATGGTATCGGACGGCGTTATCCCGTCAAATGAGGGCAGAGGATACGTGCTCAGACGTCTTCTGCGCCGCGCGGCAAGACACGGCAAACTGCTCGGTACAGACAAGCCGTTCCTCTTTGAAATCGCGGACACTGTTATAGACGAGTCAAAGTCGGCATATCCGGAACTTGAGGAAAAGAGAGAATATATCAAGAAAATAATCAAGATAGAGGAACAGAACTTCGATAAGACCATTGACAACGGCATAGCTATACTTAACGGTTATATTGACGAGCTGAAAAAGGAAAACAAAACTGTTCTTGACGGCGACAAGACCTTCAGACTTTACGATACTTACGGTTTCCCTATTGACCTTACAATAGAAATTCTTGCGGAACATAATATGACGGCGGACGAGGAAGGCTTCAGGGAACAGATGAAAATTCAGCGTGACGCGGCGAGAAGTTCGAGAAAAGATTCGTCTTCGTGGGACAGCGATGAAACAGGACGTATTATAAAGAATTATTCAACCGAATTTATAGGTTACGGCAGTCTTGAATGTGAATCAGTCATTTCCGCGGTTATAGCCGGAGGGGATGAATGCAGGGTTTTATCCGAGGGCGATGAGGGTATGATTATTACCGAAAAGACTGTATTCTACGGCGAAGGCGGCGGTCAGGTCGGCGATACCGGTATTATAGAAACAGATATGGGTAAAGCAGAGGTTACAGACGTTAAAAAGTTTGCCAACGGCACTGTGTATGTGCATCATGTTAAGGTAACAGGCGGAGAGTTCAAAAAGGGTGACAATGTTAAATTGGCTGTTGATAAAAAGCGCCGTATGTCCATTTCGCGCAATCACTCCGCAACGCATCTTATGCACAAGGCGCTCAAGGAAGTATTGGGTTCTCATGTGGCACAGGCGGGTTCTTTCGTTAATGACGAAAGACTGCGTTTTGACTTCTCGCATTTTGAGGCAATGACAAATGAAGAACTTGCTTTGGTTGAAAAAAAGGTAAATGACGCGATACTTGCAGGGTTGGATATAAAAACAGAGGAACTCCCGATAAATGAGGCGAAAAAACTTGGCGCGGCGGCACAGTTCGGCGAAAAGTACGGCGATATTGTAAGAGTTGTTTCTATGGGCGATTACAGTATAGAATTCTGCGGAGGATGTCATCTTACAAACACATCTCAGGCAGGATTGTTCAAGATATTGTCCGAGGGCGGAGTTGCCGCCGGAACAAGACGTATAGAAGCTGTTACCGGCTACGGCGTGCTTGAATATATCGGCAGACAGGATTCTTTGATAGCAGACACCGCGTCTGTGCTGAAAACAAAACCGGATGAAATGGTTAAGAGAGCGGATACCGTTATGAATGAGTGCAAAGAGCTATCACGCGAACTTGACTCCCTGAAATCACGCATAGCGAACGAACAGGCGGCGGATATTATGTCGGGAGTACATGAAATTGACGGTGTTAATGTTCTTACAGCACAGTTTGACGGACTCGGCAATGCTGATTTGAGAAAAATGGGCGATTCAGTCAAGGAAAAAATCGGCTGCGGTGTTCTGGTTATTGCCGGAACAAACGAGGACAAAACCGCATTTATCGCAATGGCGTCAAAAGATGCGGTAAAGCTTGGTATTCATGCCGGAAATATAATAAGAGAAGTGACAAAAGCGGCAGACGGTTCAGGCGGCGGCAAGCCGGATATGGCGCAGGGCGGCGGCAAGGACGCGTCAAAAATAAATGACGCTCTCGCTCTGGTCGATGATATAGTTAAAAATCAGCTTGCAAAATAAGCTTTTATTGATGTGATAATTTGTAAGGACAGCCGGCACAGACCGGCTGTCCTATATGGAGAAAGGAGAATTTTTTATGGACTGTATTTTCTGTAAAATAGTAAACGGAGAAATACCTTCGACAAAAATATATGAGGATGATATATGTCTTGCGTTTGCGGACATTGACCCGCAGGCGCCGAAACACGCAGTTATAGTTCCGAAAGAGCATATTGTGTCGGCGAATGATATCACAAAGGAAAATTCGGCGGTTATAGCGCATATATTTGAATCTGTACCGGAAATAGCGGAAAAACTCGGAATTGACGAATCAGGATACCGCATAGTGAACAACTGCGGTGCGGACGGCGGACAGACTGTCGGACATCTTCATTTTCACCTTCTCGGCGGCAGACTGCTCGGATGGCCTCCGGGCTGATACGGCGAAAGGAGTTTTAAATGGTAGCGATAATTGATTACGGCGCAGGCAATCTGCACAGCGTAAAAAACGCGCTTGATTTTCTCGGCGCGGAAAGCGTTATAACATCAGATTCCGATGAAATATTATCGGCGGACAGGGTGATACTTCCGGGAGTGGGTTCATTCGGCGACGCGATGGGACAGATGCGCAGTACCGGACTTGATGTGACTGTGAAAAAAGCGGCGGAAAGCGGAAAGCCTTTTCTGGGAATATGCCTTGGATTACAGCTTTTATTTGATGAAAGCGAGGAATCGCCCGATGTGAAAGGTCTTGGAATTATACCGGGCAGGGTTGTGAAAATAAAAAAGACGGATGAGATTAAAATTCCTCATATGGGATGGAATAACATCACAGCGGCAAAAGAAAGTAAAATACTGAAATTTCCAGACAGCAGTCCGTTTGTGTATTTTGTGCATTCCTACTATATAAAGCCGGACGATGAAAGCGTTGTATCGGCATATACTGAATATCCGGATAAAATAGCTGTTGCTGTTGAACGCGGCAATCTTTTTGCGATGCAGTTTCATCCTGAAAAGAGCGGTGATGCCGGAATGGAGATACTGAAAAATTTTCTTATCGTAAAGTAGCATTTAGGAGAGATATATATGTTTGCTAAAAGAATTATACCATGTCTTGATGTGAGGAACGGGCGTGTTGTAAAAGGTGTAAAATTTGTGGATATAATAGACGCGGGCGACCCTGTTGAATCGGCGGCGGCGTATGATAAGGCAGGCGCGGACGAACTGGTATTTCTGGATATAACGGCATCTTCAGACGGACGTGAAACGGTTGTGGATATGGTGCGCGCGGTTGCGGCAAAGGTGTTTATTCCGTTTACGGTAGGCGGCGGTATACGCTCGGTTGAGGATTTCAGAAAAATACTGAATGCCGGCGCGGATAAAGTTTCGGTAAATTCAGCCGCTGTAAAACGGCCGGAGCTTATAAGCGAGGCGGCTGACAAATTCGGCTCGCAGTGCGTGGTATGTGCAATTGACGCAAAAAGACGCGAAAACGGCGGTTTTGATGTGTATTTAAACGGCGGACGCGTAAACACCGGCATAGACGCGGTGGAATGGGCTAAAAAAGCGGAATCGCTCGGAGCGGGGGAAATTCTGCTGACAAGCATGGATTGTGACGGAACCAAGGCCGGATATGATCTGGAACTTACAAAAGCGGTGTCGGAAAGTCTGTCGATACCGGTAATAGCATCCGGCGGAGCAGGAAAAATGGAACATTTCTATGACGCGTTCAATATTGCGAAAGCCGATGCCGTGCTTGCGGCAAGTCTGTTCCATTTCAAGGAAATTGAAATATCGGATCTGAAAAAGTACCTTGACGGCAGAGGAATAAGCGTGAGAATTTAACGGAGGGGTTTTGATGGAAGAATTAAACGGCAAGAAAAAATATATACTTATCATAGTCTTTATGTTTCTCACACTTCCGATATGTCTTATGTTTTTAAAGGAGGGCATGAAGGAAAGCCTTATTTTCGGATATCTTTACGCGCTCAATCCGATAGTGATATTTGTTGTATCGCTCATGTATGCGGTAAAATGCGGGCCGGACTGGAAATATCCGGTTATAGTCGGCGCGCTGTTTATTCCGGCGGCGGTTATATATTTTGGTCTGAAAAATCTGGTTTTTGTGATAACATATGCAGTTTTTTCATTTGTAGGCGTTGGTATCGGCGCGCTGCTGAAAAGATTTTTTTAAAAACGGGTAAAAGGGAGTGTTTCAATGCTCCCTTTGATTTGTTTGGATATAAAAATGAAAGGTAATAAAATTTATGAATGTTCAGCAATTACTTCCCAAAGATAAATACGACAATTCAAACATAGAAAAACTCAGACAACTGACTGATGAAGAAATTGCACCTGTGTTGCCTGCTCTGTTGGAATGGCTGAAAGATGCCAACTGGCCGGTTTTTGATGATGTTTTATCTGTGCTGGCTCTGCATCAGTCCGCGCTTGTTCCGCTGATTATAAGTATTTTAAGTTCCGATGAAAAGGACGGTATATGGAAATATTGGATTATAAGCAGATTACTGCCTCTTTTTTCGGATGAAAATATAAAAGCGGTTCTTTCGTCTGTGAAAAGAATAGAGGAAAATCCGACGGAAGGAGAAAGGACAGAAGAAGTAAATGAGATTGCGGCGGATTTTCTGAACAGCATATTATAATAAAAACAAAGTGATAATTTGCAATCCTAATAAGTAACATTAAAGAAACGGAGTGAGAAATATGAAAAAATTCAGTATTCATTTTGAAGAAGAACAAATAGACGATCTTCATCGCCGTATAGATTGTACAAGATTGCCGAAATCGTTAAAAGACGGAAACTGGACTTTGGGCACGGACGATGATTATCTGATATCGCTTCTTGATTATTGGCGCAATGATTACGACTGGACGCACAAAGAGGCGGAATTAAATAAATATCCTCAGTTTGTATGCGAGATAGACGGACTTACAATTCACTTTTTCCATATCAGAGGCTCGCGCAAGGATTCCCTGCCTATACTTCTGACACATGGATGGCCCGACAGCTTTTTACGGTATGCTAAAGTGTTTCCGCTGCTTTCTGATTTTGATCTTGTAGTACCATCGCTGCCCGGCTTTGCTTTCTCAAGTCTGCCGCCGAAAGGATTTATGAATAATGCCGAAGTGGCTGAAATATGGCATCGGTTAATGACAGAAGTACTGGGATATAAGGAATATACGGCATCAGGGGGAGATATGGGGCGCGGTGTGACCTGCTGTCTTGCTGAACGTTATCCGCAGGAAGTCAGGGGAATACATATCACTGATCTGGGAACAGCGGCGGAACTTATCAATGCGGTAGATAATGACCTGACACCTGCCGAACTTTCCTATAAACACAAAGCGAATGAGTGGATGCGTATGGAGAGCGCATACATTAATATTCAAAGCACAAAACCGCAGACTTTAGCGTACTTGTTAAGCGATTCACCGGCAGGAATGGCAGCTTGGATAACAGAGAAATATCACTCTTGGAGCGATTGGCCGTTGTTGACAATGGACGATATTCTTGATTGTCTGACACTTTACTGGATGACAAACACAGCCTGTACGTCTGTCCGCGCTTATCACGGAAATACATTTACATTGCCGCCGCTTGGAAAAATCAATGTGCCGACTGCCATTGCCGCTTTTCCGCATGATATACTCATGCCGCCGAGAGAGTGGGCAGAGCGGAACTATCCCGTTGTAATGTATACCGAGATGCCGCGCGGAGGTCATTTCACAGCATTGGAACAGCCGGAAGAATTTGCGGAAAATATTTCGCAGTTTATGAAGATAATTTCAGCTATATAGTCTGCAATCTTATAAAATTCATATATTTTTGCTGAAAAAGTGATTTTTAAGATGTCTGAAAATCATAACAATTCCCGCGCCTAATGCGCCCCCTGCCGTATCAATTAAAATATCGCGTATTTCTCCGCTTCTGCCGGCAACAAAAAGCTGATGAAATTCATCGGAAACAGCGTAAAGCGCGACTATAAGCGCAGATATAAGCCATATTTTCTGTGATTCTTTTTTTAAAAGGCAGACTGTACAGGTTACCGATATACCAAGAAGCGTGTACAGAATAAAATGCGCCGATTTCCTCAATATTTTTTCAGCCAGCTTGACGGTATGAAAATCAAGGGAAAATCCAAAAATACCGCTTACGCGTTCCGCAAGCGAAAAACTTGCATTTCCGGAAGTTACTCCCGACTGCGCCGACATATAAAATATAAATCCAGCAAGCGCGGCTGTTATTATTATACAGATAATGCTTTTTTTCATATGAAATCCTCCTGTGTGAATATTTATATTATATATTATTTTTATTGTAAAATCAACATAATAAGAATAACATTCCGGAAAATCAGCCATATATATTGACACGGAAACAAAAATAGGATAAAATTATTATCAGCAGAATCTTAAGAGGCTTGGAAGGAGAATAAATTAAATGTTTGAAAAACTCAAAACACTTGAGGAAAAATATATGTCGCTTACCGATAAGATTGCTGATCCCGAAATTATACAAAATCAGCAGGAGTGGCAGAAATACTGTAAGGAACACGCGGAGCTTGAGCCTATAATAATGGTTTTCCGCGAATATAAAAAACTGCGTCAGACAATTGAGGACGATAAGGAAATGCTTGAAATGGGGCAGGACAAGGAATTTGAGGAACTCATAAAAGAAGAAATATCACAGGCGGAAAAGGGGATAGAGGAAAAAGAGCGGGAACTGAAATTTTTGCTTTTGCCGAAAGACCCGAATGATGAAAAGAATGTAATCATGGAAATACGCGGAGGAACCGGCGGGGAAGAGGCCGCTCTTTTCGCGGCGGATTTAATGCGTATGTATACGATGTATGCCGAAAGCAAAAGATGGAAAGTGGATATTCTGAACTCAAACCCTACCGATATAGGCGGATATAAAGAAATATGTTTTTCAATTGAAGGCAAGGGCGCTTACAGCAGACTTAAATTTGAAAGCGGAGTTCACCGCGTGCAGAGAGTGCCGTCTACAGAATCTGGCGGACGTATTCATACTTCGGCGGTAACTGTTGCGGTTTTGCCGGAAGTTGAGGAAGTTGAGGTCGAAATAAATCAGAATGATCTGAGAATAGACGTATTCCGCGCAGGAGGGCCGGGGGGACAATGCGTAAACACCACCGATTCCGCCGTGAGAATAACGCATCTGCCGACCGGAATAGTCGTTTCGTGTCAGGATGAAAAATCACAGTTTAAAAACAAGGATAAAGCAATGAAAATTCTGCGTTCGAGAATATATGACGTTATGCAGGAAAAACGAAATTCGGAAATTGCAGAGGAGAGAAAATCTCAGGTTGGCTCGGGTGACAGAAGTGAGAGAATAAGAACCTATAATTTCCCGCAAGGAAGAGTTACCGACCACAGGATAAATCTTACGCTTTATAAACTTGATGCCGTTCTGGACGGTTCATGCGATGAAATAATAGAACCGCTTATAACAGCAGATCAGGCGGCAAGACTAGCGGCCGGATGATATAAAATCATAAAAAAGAGAGTCCGTAATTACCATGCGGACTCTCTAATTTTTTTAGAATATATAGTTTGGAATAAATTTTTTATCAGTTTGCCTGCGTGTTTTCGCCGAGTACGACGGTTATATCAATAAGTTCGCCTTCGCGCATAACGGTAAATACCATTGTATCACCGGGTTTTTTCGCATCGCGCATTTCATTTAATGTATCCCTGTTCTTTACAGCCGTTCCGTCCACTTTTATTATAAGGTCGCCGGCTTTGATACCTGCCTGATCAGCGGCGCCGCCCTGTGTCACTTCGGCAACGGATAAGCCGTAATTTGTGCTTGATACCGATATTCCAACAAGCGGTCTGCCTGCTACATAACCGTGTGCAATCAGGTTATCAATAATAGGTTTTGCTTCTGATATCGCTATCGCAAAGCCAAGTCCCTCAACGCCGGAAGTGGAGAGTTTTACAGTATTTATGCCTATAACTTCGCCGTACTGATTAACAAGCGCTCCGCCGGAGTTGCCCGGATTTATAGCGGCGTCGGTCTGTATCAATGTAAGGGTTTTGTTGTCTACCTGCAATTTGCGGTTTACCGCGCTGACAATTCCCGATGTTACCGAACCGGCAAGTTCCTGTCCGAGCGGATTTCCTATTGCAACGGCAAGTTCGCCTGTGACAGCGGTTGTTGAATCGCCGAGAGTTGCAGCCGGAAGTCCGGTTTTGTCTATTTTCAGAACGGCAAGATCAGTCTGTGAATCGCGTCCGATGAGTTTTGCCGGATATTCGCTGCTGTCATTTAATATAACTGTTATTTCAGTAGCGCCTTCAATAACATGATTATTCGTAATAATATATCCGTCGGAGGAAATTATAATACCGGAGCCGCTGCCCTGTTCAACGGTGCTGCTTTCGGTTGAAGGATCCTGATAATAATAATATCGTCCGCTGAACGGGTCGTAATATTTTTTTGGTTCTACCTTTGCTTTGTTGATAACTCCCACGACACTCGGGCCGACTTTTGCGGCTATTTCCGGAATAGTCATAACAGTTTTTCCCGCGTTGTTGGTCATCGGCGACAAGACAATATCAGAGGAGGGGGTAGCTGCCGTATCGGATGCGACGTAATAATTTTCTGTGATGCTGCCTTGCTGTGATGAATTATCTTTTATCACAAATGAGAATACTGCGCCTGTGCATACTGCCGCAGCAAGAGCCGATGCAATACATGAAAAAACAATTCTTCCTGCCCATGGCTCTTTTTGTTTTTTTGTGTTTTTTTCTGCATTGTTTACATACTTCTGATAATCATTATAATCCATAATAATAAGACCTCTTTCCGTGTTATTTCTCTTATCACAATATATGATAAACCTTTACTTTGATAGTATTGTGATAATAAAGTTAAATTTATTTGCCTATTTTATGAACAAAATATGAACAAATTTATTTGCCGGATTTTACGGCACCGCAGTATTTCATGTTGGTATATTTTTCAGCTGTAAATCAAAATCAGTGTTTACTGAATTATAGCTGCAAAAACAAAGAGCGTGAAAATCATAATGAGTTCCCGCCGCAAATCATTGTATGCGTGGCTGAAGCTTAAACGGCAAAATTTTGCAGCGGTCACAGAACGCGCAGCGTATAGAAAGAGAGGGTTTGTTAAGGGAGAGAAAACATGGTTTTCTCTCTCTTGACTGGTTCTTTGAGTACTTTCTTTCCAAAAAGAAAGTACTTCGGGAAGGGTGTGAACAACTGTATTTCAAATGCGTTTAAGGGAGCGCCGAGACGCTCCCATATGATATACTGTGATTCTGATGTATCAAATATCATTTCCATAATTCGCGTAATAATCATATAAAAAACGGGAAAAATAAAACAACAACAATAACGAAAGGAAAATATATATGGAGAAAATTTCTTTACCACGCACTGATAAATACGGCTGTTATGAAATACGGCTTGAAAGCATAGGCGGTCTGGGAGCAAATCTTGCCGGAAAAATACTCGGCGAAACCGGAGTTATTATGGGTCTTGACAGCGCAAGCTTTTCAAGCTATGGCTCAGAAAAACGGGGTTCTCCGGTGAAAGCCTATATCAGATACAGCGAAAACAATATAAGAATAAACACGCCTGTTACAAATCCCGATATACTCGCGGTTTTTCATAAAAATCTTATAGGGCGGGAAAATATTCTGAGCGGTACAAGCGAGAATACAGCCATTATAATAAACACACCGCAGAAACCGGAGGAAATACAGCTTGATGTCCCGAAAGGGTGCGTGTATACGCTTGACGCACTGAAAATCGCAAAGGAAACAAAAAGCCGTATCAATACCGTTATTCTCGGCGCGGTCGCAAAAGCGTCGGGATTTATTCCCATTGAGGCGATTTTTGAAACTGTCGGAAATACAATAGGCAAAAAATATCCGGCGCTTCTGGAGAATAATATAGAGGGTATAAAACGGGGCTATTCCGAAGTATGCGTAAAAGAATATCACACAAACAAACCGTCAAAAGAACAGAATTTTCATCTCTCTGCCGGATGGGGTTACAGAAACGCTCCCAAAGGCGGAGTGATTCCGCTGTGCGGTTCTACAATTTCAAACGACTTGTCCGCAAGCAGGGAAGGATATATACCGGTATTTATAAAGGATAAATGTATAAACTGCGGTTTGTGCGAAACAACTTGTCCCGATATGGTTTTTCAGTTTGAAGCCGGCGAGTACAACGGAAGAAAGACTATGATAAACAAAGGGCCGGATTATATACACTGCAAGGGATGTCTGAGATGTGTTGAAATTTGTCCTGTCGGCGCGCTTGTTACCGGCGATGACACAGGAAATGAGCTGAAATCTGTACCGAACAGGGATTTAATACGTGAAGTCAGCGGATACAGCGTATCCGGAGCGAGTTCTTATATAACATCGGAAAGCGGTAACAATGAGAAAAGAGTGGACGGAGGGATTGTATAATGGCAAAACAGAGGGTTTTATATGAGAGCGGAAATGAACTTGCGGCTGTTGCGGCAAAGCAGATAAATTATAATGTTATGGGATATTATCCGATAACGCCGTCAACACAGATCGCGGAAGAACTGGATATGATGTATGCAAATGGTGAACATGATATAAGCCTTATTCCGGCGGAGGGCGAACACAGCGCCGCCGGAATATGCTACGGAGCGTCATGCGGAGGAGGGCGCGTATTCAATGCCACAAGCGCGAACGGTCTTTTATACGCGCTGGAACAATTGCCGGTGCAGTCGGGAACACGTATGCCTATGGTAATGAATGTAGCCTGCCGTACAGTATCGGCGCCGCTTTGCATAAAGGGAGATCACAGCGATATAATGTACACGCTCAACTGCGGCTGGATAATTCTTTTTGCCAATTCGGTTCAGGCGGTGTATGATATGAATATAATGGCGGTGAAAATATCCGAAACGGTAAATCTACCGGTTATCGTTGCATTTGACGGTTTTTTTACAAGTCATCAGAAAAAGAAGTGCATGGTGTTTGAGAATGATTCAGACGTGAGCGGGTTTATCGGAAAACCGGAAAGGGATTTTTCTCTGCTTGATATGGAACATCCCGTGTCAATCGGCGGATATATGAATGATCCGGACGTGACAAACAACAAGTATCAGCTTTATCTGGCAATGACCGAAGCAAAATTTGCAATTGAAGATATATTCAGGCGGTATGAGGAATTGTCGGGGAGAAGATATAAAAAGGCGGAGGGATATAAATGCGAGGACGCGGAAACGGTTATGTTTATTTTAGGTTCGTCATATCATACCGCGTCTGTCGCGGTGGACGAACTGAGGGAAAACGGCGTTAAAGCCGGAGTATGCACGGTAAATGTCCTGCGTCCTTTTCCGAAAAAGGAGATATGCGAATATCTGAGGTCGGCAAAAAATATTATAATATGCGACAGGCAGGACAGTTACGGCGGTGACGGCGGAAATATGAGTTTTGAGGTAAAATCCGCTATGCTTGATATGGGAATCAGGGCAAGGGTGATAACGCGTATATACGGTCTCGGCGGACAGGATTTTCTTCCGGAAGACGCGAAAAGGCTGTTTGAAATGGATTTTGACAAATGTGAAAAATTTGATTATATCGGACAGAATGAGGGCGGACAGGTAGATGAGCGTCCGTATTTTTCTCCTTTAAAGCCGGAGGATACTCAGTCGCCGTTTAAATGTTCAATAGAAAACGGCAAAGAGAATATGACGGCGGGAACATTGTCGGATGCTGCGCGTATGCCGTTCAGAATTGCGCCGGGACACGGAGCCTGTCCGGGATGCGGAATACCTGTGAATATAAATCTGCTCCTGAAAGGAATATCGGGAAATGTTGTGCTTTTATTCCAGACGGGCTGCGGTATGATTATAACAACGCCTTATCCGAAAACGGCTTTTAAAGTTCCGTATCTGCATAATCTGTTTCAGAACGGAGCGGCAACTCTTTCAGGGCTTGAAAGAATGTTTGAGAGCAGGAGAAGGCGCGGTGAAATACCTGATGAGGACATAACATTTGTGATGATAAGCGGTGACGGCGGAATGGATATAGGTATGGGTTCGGCGATAGGGACGGCTCTGAGAAACAGCAGTCTTATCATATTTGAGTATGACAACGGCGGATATATGAATACCGGTTATCAGCTTTCGTATTCCACCCCTAAGGGGGCGAGAAGTTCGACGTCGCATATCGGGGCAAATCAATATGGAAAGCGATTTTATCATAAAGACACTCCTGAAATTATGGCGGCATCAAATACCGCGTATGTGGCAACGGCGGCAGAAAGCGAGCCATTGGATTTTATAAAAAAGGCGGCGAAAGCGCAGGAGTATTCAAAAAAATACGGAACAGCGTATATAAAAGCGTTATCAGCGTGTCCGCTTAACTGGAATGACCGTCCGAATACCGAAAGAAGCGTTATAGACGCGGCGGTAAAATGCTGTTATTTTCCGCTTTATGAGGTGTGCAGGGGGATAACGCGGATAACGGTTGATCCGAAAGATAAAAAAATTCCGGTGTCACAGTGGCTTGGAATGATGGGAAGAACAAAACATCTTTTAAAAAGCGAGTATGCCGGTATCGTGGAGGATATACAGACGGAAACAGACCGGCGGTGGCAAAGGCTTGTTGAGAGGAGCAATAATCCTTTGCTGTAACTGCGGCAAAATAAAAAACCAAAAAGAGGACGATTTCAGAATCAGTCCTCTTTTCGGTAAATGAAACAGATTTACATTTTGATTTTATTCATGCAGAACTCAAAAATATTTCGGAAGAGCGTATATATTTTCATGCTCAATTCATTTATTTTCAGTATTTTGAAGAGCTGTATTCTGAGAATATCAATAAGAGTGCATATAATATATACAGCAAATACCGCTGCAATTACACTTAAAACCATACCAATTACAGGATATGCAGCAAACACCTCTAACTTACCCAGAATATAACGGCACAGAGGATATTCATGTATAATATATACCCCTAATGTTGACGGCGCTGCCAGTTTTATTATTTTTACAAGTATCTTGTTTCTGATTTTTATACTTGAAAAAAACATCAGAAGAGATATTGCTGAAATTAAAATAAACGGTGAAACATATCTTATGAAAAGAAGATTTCCCTTTATTTGTCCGTATACTTTATGTGTCAGAAGAGAAATTGCCACAAAGGAAATAAAAGATATAATTATGCAGACAGCATATCCGACCAGATATCGTTTGCATTTATTGTTTTCAGGCTTATATTTTTTTATATATGCGCCTATGATATATAAAAACGACAGCCATAAAGTAGAGTAGCCGTTGCATAAAGCCATAAAATCATGACGAAGAAATGTGGTAATAACAGAGGCTGATATTATTATCATTATAATTTTTTTTTAATCATTTCTGCTGAGACTATGTATCATACGGTTAAGAAATGGTATAAAGAAAAACATTCCGGAATACGATACAATATACCATTGTTTTAAAGCTGTGGTAAAATAATCTATACCGGTTAATTCGGGTTTCAGCAAAAGACCCAGAGCAGTCATTATAATATCATAAAAAATTACTTCAAGCCATAAAAATATAATTTTGTTAGGCTTAAAGCGTGAATTGATATATACATATCCGCTTATAAGAGCATATATATTTACCGCTCCGTAAGCGGCTGTTTCCAGAAACATTTCTGCTATATAATTAACAGACATCACCGGTGTATTATGCAGTACTGAATGCTCGCGTCCTTGACCGAGAATATGCAGACATATAATCATAAGCATAGCTATTATTCTTAATAAGTCAATAGCATAATTTCTTTCTTCTGATGTGTTAAGTTGCGTTTTTTCTTTTTTTATAATTACAGTGTTCATTATTATTTCATCCTTTGCTAAAAAATGTGCTCACCTTATACCCTTTATCAGTATTTTATCCTCTTTTGATATCCTGTATGAATCCGTTACTTTCCGTACAGTCATTTTAAACACAGTATCATCAAGCGAAGATTTTTTGAGAAATTCTATCGTTTTATCGCGCTGTTTTGCCGCGGCTGTCGCAATGAGCCATGCCTGCATCATATTTACATAGTAAAAATCACTTTTTACATTTTCGGTTATTTTCAAAACCTCATCAATATATTCATCAGTAAGATAAAAATTCATAAGCACGCCGAGTCCGAACCGCACCTGCCACGGATTTCCACTTTTTATAAAAATATCCTTATCTGCCCAAAATTCCGGAATATATTTCTTTATTCCTTTAAAAGACACAGTATCACATATCGCCCAGTTGTATATTCTCTGCGAAAATATGACCATATCCTCTTTCATCTGCTCGTATGATGATTTTCGCCCTGCGCGCACCAGACCATCAATAATGATTTCCTCATGAAAATCGCCCTTTTCAAGACTTAAAAATTCATCCGCGTTTCCCTTTGAAATTTTCTTTGCAATATCTCTCAGAGCAGGTATTCTTATTCCGAAAAAATGAGGTGTATCGGGTATTATGCGGCTGTTAAATTCTTTATATTTCTCATCGGAAAGACTTTGCAGGTAATTGATAAATTCTATGTAATCCGCGCTGTTCCATGATGTTCTTGCCAGTTCCATTTATAAAAACTCCTTTATACAACTGTAATAGCGAATAAGCTCCTCTAATGAAAAACGGCAGTTTGCCGGACTTGTCGAGGGCAGGCATACCGCCGGATGGTTTTTTGCTTCAGGACAAAGGCGGTTGTAAAGATCATACGCCTTTTTGCCGGTCGCAAACACTCCGCGTATATCTGCTTCCCGAAAAATTATATTCATATCATTTGCCTTTGGTTCTCTTATACTTGTATCTGCCGCATTTTCTATCATGCACGATGCAAGCACATCCCAGAGCGCAATATGGTTTTTATGCAGAAATTCACGCTTTTCATCATTGCTTTGCGGCACTGTGCAGTTTAAAATGGCAGACAGCACTTTCCAGAACCTGTTCTGCGGATGTCCGTAATAAAAACCGGTTTCGCGGGATTTCGGCGACGGAATTGTGCCAAGAATAAGCACGCGTGAATCAGCGTCAAATTCCGGCTCTATTATATGAAATACCTTTTCCGCATTCATTGCAGCTCCTCCCGTATTTCTCCTGTCACATCCTCAAATATTTTCAGACTTCTTTTCAGAATCCCTTTCATATATGCTATCGCAACGCCGTAATTCACTATATTTACTCCGTTTTCACGGCATATATCTATTCTTGTATTCATCTCGCGTTCGTTCAGCATACATCCTCCGCAATGCACTACAAGCGCAAATTCCGATAAATTATCGGGAAATTCTCCGCCGGAGGTGAACTCAAACGATAGTTTCTTTTTTGTATAACCGTTCAGTAATTTCGGAATTTTCACACTTCCTATATCACCGCACTGTCTTTTATGTGTGCAGCCTTCCGATATAAGCACTTTGTCGCCGTCGGCAAGCCTTTCTATCGCGCGCGCTCCTTCAACAAGCGTATTAAGCTGTCCTTTGTAGCGCGCAAATAAAATGGAAAATGACGTCAGATATATATCCTCTGGCACGATTTCAGATACAACAGAAAAAGCCTGACTGTCTGTAATGACAATATACGGCTTTTTGCTGAGAGCGTCGAGCGCTGCCGCAAGTTCATGCTCGCGTACAACAACATTTATCGCTCCGGAATCCAAAATATCGCGTATTGTCTGCTGCTGCGGAAGAATTAAACGCCCTTTCGGCGCTGCCTCGTCTATCGGCGTAACAAGGACAGCTATATCGCCTTTTTTCAGAATATCTCCTATAATTCTTTTTCCGCTTTCCTTTACTTTATATCCGGCTATAACATCCCTGAGTTTATCTATGTTATACCCGTTCTTTGCGCTGATGTATATTCCTTTGCCTGTTTTTTCAAAATCGGTGGTATCGCATTTGTTGTATACCGTTATGCAGGGAATATGTTTCTGTGCCAGTAACTCAAAAAGCTCTCTTTCACATTCGCCCTCTCCCTCGTTTATGTCAATGACTACAATAGCAATATCTGTTTTTCCTATTATTTTACGTGTCTTTTCAACGCGCATTCCGCCGATTTCGCCCTCATCATCAAGCCCCGGTGTGTCTGTTATCACAACCGGCCCGAGCGGAAGGATTTCCATTGCCTTTGATACCGGATCGGTCGTTGTGCCGGCAATTTCCGATACAACAGCCGTATCCTGATTTGTGAGCGCGTTTATAAGACTTGATTTTCCCGCGTTTCTCCGTCCGAAAATTCCTATATGAACTCTTTCCGAAGCCGGTGTCTGATTTAAACTCATTTTTTCCTCTCCTCGCAAAGCAAATAATAATCAACCGAATCCACAAGAGCCATCCAGCTTGCGTTCAATATATCCGCCGATACGCCTATGGTATGCCATGTGTTTTCTCCGTCCGAACTTTCTATAACAACGCTTACCTTTGCCGCTGTGGCATCGTTTGAATCTATAACGCGAACCTTGTAATCTGTAAGACGCACACCGCTGAGCTGAGGATAAAATCTTTCCAGTGCCCTTCTGAGCGCCTTATCCATAGCGTTTACAGGGCCGGCTCCCTGCGCCGCCGTTATTTCCTCTCTGCCGTCCACGCGAATTTTTATCATAGCAGATGAATTGCAGTTTTCCTCAACAGACGGCTCGTCTGTCCATACCTTGAACTGTATGAGTTCAAAGAAGGATTTGTATACGCCGAGTTCCTTGCGTATCATAAGTTCAACGGAAGATTCCGCGCCCTCAAACTGATAACCCTGATGTTCAAGCTCTTTCAGACGCTGCATTATCTTTTCTGTTTCGGGAGAATTTTTTTCTATCGTGGGATCAACATCATTTATAACGCCGATAAGATTTGAACGTCCCGACATATCGCTTATCAGAAATCTGCGCTTGTTTCCTACAACAGACGGGTCGATATGCTCAAATGTCGCGCTGTTTTTCTGCACTCCGTCTATGTGCATACCGCCCTTATGCGCAAACGCTGACGCGCCGACATAGGGCTGTCTTTCATCATGCGTGATATTGGCGGTCATACTGACAAAACGCGATGTTTTAGTCAGATTTTTCATATTTTCCGGCGGTATACAGTCATATCCGCGCTTTAACTGCAGATTAGGGATTATACTGCAGAGATTGGCATTTCCGCATCTTTCGCCTATGCCGTTTATCGTTCCCTGAACCTGCTCCGCGCCGTTTAATACAGCCATAACGGAATTTGCGGCGGCCATTTCAGAATCGTTGTGACAGTGTATGCCCACTTTTGCCGAAACGGCGTCAATCGCCGTTTTTGTTATATCGGCGATTTCATCGGGGAACGCGCCTCCGTTTGTTTCGCACAGAACGATCCAGTCCGCGCCGGCTTTGTCTGCCGCCTGTATCGCTTTTACGGCAAATTCGGGATTATTCTTGTATCCGTCAAAGAAATGTTCGGCATCAAATATGACCTCTTTGCCGTGCTTTTTGAAAAATGCTATCGTATCATATATTATTTTAAGATTTGTTTCAAGATCGGTCTTTAAAATTTCAGTAACGTGCATATCCCACGCTTTGCCGAAAATTGCCACGACAGGCGTTCCGGCGCTCAGAAGCGATACCACATTTTTATCTTCCTCTACCGGAACCCCTACTCTGTGAGTACTTCCGAATGCGCATATTTTTGAATGAGTCAGATTCATTTTGGATGCTTTATCGAAAAATTCGAGATCCTTCGGATTAGAACCGGGATTTCCTGCCTCTATATAATCCACGCCAAGTTTGTCAAGACGTTCAACTATCCTGATTTTGTCGTTGACGGAAAAGCTTATTCCCTTGCCCTGAGTTCCGTCGCGAAGAGTGGAATCATAAATATAAATTTTTTTCATAAATCCTCCTTGGTAGTTTCTATAAATTTTCCGTAATAATCTATAATACTTTCATACCCCGCCGCTTTTTCCTTCCAGTCCGGCATAACAGCATATATACCGCGTTCTTTCCTTTCAAACCAGCCGTAAAAGTTGTTGGCCAAAATCGACTGCGTTTTCTCCTTGTCACTTCCCAGATTTCTCAGCTGTGCCGGAGAAAGCGCGCCGTATTTTTCAAGAAGGCAGGCTATATGCACCGCTTTTTCGGCATATGCCGTGGCTATACGCATTCCGGTAACTCCTCCGGTATCCTTTCCGCACCGTCTTTCCGAAACTTCCTTTACAAAAGCGTTTCTCAGCCTTTTTTTGATTTTCCGTCCGGTATACGGCGCCGGATCGCTGACGATCTGAGCAAAAGAAACATTGTCTTTTACTGTGACGAATATCAGTCCAAGCTCCAATTTCTTTATCACCTGCATAATATCCGTCCACGCGCGGCGCGAGTAATTCTTCGGCTTCGGGACGGCTATATATACGGTATCTGTAATTCTTTTCTGCCTCTCCAGTCCCTGCGCCAGAAGGTCTATGCTCAGATTACGTTTCAGTTCAACCGCGACAACTTCATCTCCGCGCACGGCGGCAATATCCGCGTCAAGAACTTCTCCGCGCACAGTATATCCAAGCGACTCAAGCATCAGTTTTACCGGAGGGTATAAATCACTCTCTTTCAGCATAGATCAACCGTTTCTCCGCCTTTTATCTCATAGCGGTTGTTGTCTGCAGTGATGAACACGCTTAAAGCGGACGGATTATATACTTTATCTCCTGCCATTGTATATCTGAGATTTTTCGCGGCATTCATATAATCCACATATTCTATATTTGTTGCATACCATATATCATCGCGTCCGCCGAGCAGTCTGCAGAAATCCTCTATCAGCTCCCAGTTATTGTCGCGGTCAAACTCATAGCTGTGTCCCCATACATACATAAGATACAGATACTGTTTTTTGAATAATGCCGCAAATTCCTCTCCGAGTTTCATAAGATTTTCATTGTGATGACAGGTAGCTTTCCATCTGTATAAATCCTCCGGCAGTGCAAAAGTGCCTGTTGTTTCGATAACTCTTGAATATTCTATTCCGAGAGCCGGAAGCATATCTATTATTTCCTGTGAGTATGAACCGTTCGGATATGACATACCTCTTACAGGATATCCGGCCGCGCCTTCAAGTATTTTTCTGTCCTCGATTATCTGCTGCGCGGTCTGTGAAAGCGGACATCTTGCTATTGTGGGATGCGTATATGTATGACACGATACCTCATGACCTTTATAGACATCTTTTATTTCGTCAAGCTGTATTCTCCCGTCGTCATAATCAAAAAGACCTGAATTAAGATGAAATGTTCCCTTTATTCCGTATTTGTTGAATATCTCAACAAGCTGTCTGTCAAAAGTTCTTCCGTCATCATAGCTCATTGTCAGGCATTTGTGTTTCCAGTCCGGAAAACAGGTGTATATATTTTTTAAAAGTCTGCTCATAATAAAATCCTTTCCTTATGTTTATTTCATGTGGTTCAATTTTATCACAACAATTTCGGGATGATTGTTTATCCGCGGAATTGGTATCGGATTGCCGAGTCCCCTGTTTACTATGAGTGTCGAATTTCCGATAATGTATTTTCCGCCTGTGTATTTCGGGAAAAATCCGTTGTCTATATTGCTTTTCGGCGGCAGTATTCCGCCTATTTTCGGTATACGGATCTGTCCGCCGTGCATATGTCCCGCCAGCATCAGATCAAATCCTCTCTGAGCCGGAATATCGGCAAGATTTGCGCGGTGAAACAGCAGTATATGAAATCCGCTGTACGGTCGCAGCATATCAAGTTTTTCGTTCATAGCACGCTGAACATAATCATCCCGCGCTCCGGCATACGGATCGTCTGTTCCGCTCAGCTGAATGCTTTCTCCGCCGCGTTCAATCAGAACGCTTTCGTTATGCAGAAATCTGCCTTCTCCGCCGTTGCATATATCTTCTATTTCCATATGTTCAACCCGTTCTTTGTCATGGTTTCCGCTTACCATATACAGCGGAGCAATATCAGTCAGTTTCCGCGTCAGATTAACCGCGCGTTCTATTGAATTATTTTTGTTTACCATATCTCCGGTTGAAACGATAATATCCGCGTTTATGCTCTTTATCACCGGCACAAGTTCCGGTATGCAGGCACAGTGAAAATCCGATATATGAGCGATTTTAAATCCGTCAAATTTCTCCGGCAGTTTCTTTGAATAAATCTCATATTCGGTTATGTCCGGCCCGCTTACAGCCTTTGCCGCGCATACTCCCGCCGCGGCTGCCAGAATACCTCCTCCGGCTATTTTCAATATCTTCTTCATATAACACCTCCGGTTCTGATTTACAGTCCGTTATAATTCCAGCGCTTCGCGTCTTGCCATATCAAGCGCGTTCATACAAACCGCATAGCGTATCTTTTCACGGCTTCCTTTCAGATTGAGTTTTTTCACTCTGACGCCATTCTTGGATGCTATTCCCACAAATACCAGTCCGACCGGCTTTTCAGGTGTTCCTCCGCCGGGGCCGGCTATTCCGGTTATGCCTATGCCTATATCCGCGCCTGTATTTCTTCTTATTCCTGCGGCCATCTCTTCCGCCGTATTTTCGCTTACCGCTCCGAATTTGTCAAGCGTTTCCGACTTTACGCCCAGATATTTCATCTTGGCTTCATTTGCATATGTCACAACGCTTTCGTTAAATACCTCGGACGAACCGGCAACATCGGTTATCATTCCGGCAAAAGTTCCGCCTGTACAGCTTTCAGCGGCTGATATCGTCAGTTTTTTCTTTCTCAGTTCCGCGACAAGAGCCTCCTGCATAGTTTCATCGCCGCAGCCGTATATTGTATCACCCAGAACTTCCCTTATCTGCGCTTCAACCGGCTCAATAAGTTTTCTGCCTTCTTCCTCATTTCTGCATTTTGCCGTTATTCTCAGCCTTACTCCGGAGGTTTTCGCATATGGCGCGACTGTGGGATTTTCATATTTATTCATCATATCCTCTAATCTGGACGCAACCATTGACTCGCCTATTCCGAAAATCTGGAGTACCCTTGAATATAAAATATATTCGGATTTGGATTTCAGATAGGGCAGAACCGACTCTTTAAACATCGGAACAAGTTCATTCGGCGGGCCGGGAAGCATTATTGCCGTTTTGCCGTTTTTCTCTATTATACATCCCGGCGCTGTGCCGTTGTTGTTTTTCAGAATAATGCAGGATTCCGGCATCATTGCCTGCTTTTCATTGTTTGCAGACATTTCTCCGCCGATGGAACGGAAATATTCCCTTATATATTCAAGACTTTCATTGTCCATAACAAGCTTTTCGTCCATACATTCCGACAGCACTTCTTTTGTCAGGTCATCAGGCGTAGGGCCGAGTCCGCCCGATGTTATGATAATATCGGCGCGTTCAAGCGCGGTTTTCACACTCTGCGCCAGACGCTCCCTGTTATCGCCCACAACGGTCTGATAATACACGTCGATCCCGACCAGCGAAAGCTGTTCGGCTAAGAACTGCGCGTCGGTATTAAGTATCTCTCCTAAAAGCAGTTCTGTTCCGACCGATATAATTTCAGCATTCATAAAAACATCCCTTTCCTTAATTTGCCGGCGGATATACCTCTATAACTTCTATATTGTCCACAGCCTCTTTTATCAGAGCGTCAATATTCAGTACCGACTCTGATTTTACTACCCTGTCAAGTTTCGGATGAGTTGTCGGATGTTTCGGAGTGAACACCGTACAGCAGTCCTCATACGGGAGTATCGACGTTTCAAAAGTGCCTATCGCCCTTGCTCTCACGATTATTTCATCCTTATCCATGCCTATAAGGGGACGAAGTACCGGCATATCAACAACTGAATTTGTAACATTAAGCGCGGAAATAGTCTGGCTTGCGACCTGACCTACACTTTCGCCGGTCACAAGCGCGGTGCATTTATTCCTTTTTGCGACGATTTCCGCAATACGCATCATAAACCGGCGCATAATAAGAGTAAGATGCTCCTCCGGACAATTGTCGCGTATCGCAAGCTGTATTTCTGTAAACGGAACTATATACAGATTTATCTTTGATGTATACTGCGCAATCAGAGAGGCAAGCTCAATAACTTTTTCCTTGGCGCGTTCGCTTGTGTACGGATAACTGAAAAAATTCACCGCGTCTATTTCCACGCCTCTTTTAGCCGTCATATGTCCGGCTACTGGGGAATCTATACCGCCGGATAAAAGCAGCATAGCCTTTTCTCCTGTTCCGATAGGCATACCGCCCTGTCCTTTTATTTTATCCTCTTCACAGTAAACATATGCGCCGAAATCACGCACTTCGACCCTTACCGTAACTTCCGGATTATGCACGTCAACAGATAAATCCCTGATATTGCTCAGAAGATATCCTCCTACTTCATCGCATATTTCAGGCGATTTCAGCGCAAACCTCTTGTCGGCGCGTTTTGCCACAACTTTGAATTTCTTTCCGCAAAGCTTTTCGCCGCAGTATTCAAGTGCTTTTTTCCGTATCGCATCTATATCTTTTTCGCATACCGCCGCCTTTGTTACCGACACTATGCCGAATATCAGAGAAAGACGCTCCGTTATAATATCCATTTTATCCGGATCTTCCGGAGTTATATATATTGCCGCCTGCGCTTTTTCTATTTCCACATTTCCGATATTGCGGAGCGCGGCGCGTATATTTTTTATAAGCGCGTTTTCAAATACCGGTCTGTTTAATCCTTTAAGGATTATCTCGCCGTATTTCACCATAATAATTTCTTTCAAAATTTCCACCTCTGTTTTCCCATTATCTTACGTATTTTCTTATCTGACCTACTTCATATATCAGTTTTTCCATACATTTGTCTATATCTTCATATGTTATATCTGAACAAAGACTGAACCGGACAGCGCCGTCTATGTTTTTCTTTGATACGCCCATAGCCGTAAGGGTACGGCTCGGCGAGGGTTTGTTTGACGAACACGCGGAGCCTGTGGAAATATATATTCCGTGTCTTTCAAGAGCGTGAAGCAGGACTTCCGCCTTTATTCCTTCAAAACTCACGTTCAGTATATATCCGCCGTTAAATTCGTTATCTCCGTTGAATGTCACTTTGTCAATGTTTTTCTCTATCTGTTCCTTTAAATATTTCCTGACCTGCGCGCATTCTCCGATACTGTAATGTTCCGCCGCCGCGCCGAATGAGGCGATACCTGTTACATTTTCTGTTCCGGAGCGCATATTTTTCTGTTGTCCTCCGCCTATTATATGCGGTCTTATATTGGCTTTATCAGCATAAAGCGCGCCGATTCCTTTAAGCGCGCCGATTTTATGTCCGCTGATCGTCATAAGGTCTATGCCCCAGGCTTTCTGCTTTATCGGTATCTTACAGAAACTCTGCACCGCGTCAACATGAAGAAGCGCGTTCGGGGATTTTGTTTTCATTAAGCTTTTGAGTTTATCAACAGGCTGAATTACACCGGTTTCATTATTCACGTGCATACAGCTTACAAGAATGGTATCGGGGCGGAGTGTATTCTCAAATTCCGATAAATCAATTCTTCCGTCCGCACCCGCGCTTATGTAACTCACTTCAAAGCCGTTATTCTCAAGAAAAGAAAAAGGCTCGTAAACCGACGGATGTTCTATCTGTGTTGTAATTATATGTCTGCCGCGTCTTTTCAGAGCCTGCGCCGCGCCGAATACCGCCGTATTATTCGCCTCAGTGCCGCCGGAAGTGAAGATAATATTTTTCGCGTCCCCGCCGAATACTGAAGATATGGACTGTCTGCTTTTATTTATTATTTTCTCTGCTGAAAGTCCCAGATTGTGCAGTGATGACGGATTGCCGAACTCGGTGAAAGTTTCTGCCGCCGCCTTTACAGCGTATTCCGACGGTCTGGTTGTTGACGCGTTGTCAAGATATATCATATTTCATTCTGCCTTTCGTTTTTATCCTTTGAAAATATAACAAGCGCGCGTCCGTCCGAAAGTCCTATCTCGGCATCATCCGAAGATACGACATTGCACAGCGTGCGGCTTGCGAAAAAGGGAATATCCTCATTTTCAACCGGATATTCCAGTCCTTTTGTATATACTCCCGATAAATCACAGAGCGGAACAAGCGACATATTTTCACCGCTCTGCGAATTTATTTTCAGAACAGGATTTTTCGGGGATATATAATAAATACGGTTGTAATCATCCATCAATACGCCTTTTGCCGAATTTTCCGATATAATATGCAGCATAAATATATCGGAAAGCGTGTGGTCAAGCCGTTCGCCGGTAAAACCTGTCAGAAGAATATCGTCATAACCGTTTTCAAGCGCATATCTGACAGCAAGCTCTCCGTCGGTGAAATCCTTTCTCCTTGGATATACTATCTTTTCGCCCTCAACGGAATTTTTTACGGAATCCATATCGCCTATGACGATATCGGCATGGATATTATATTTTATTGCGCTGTCATAACCGCTGTCGGCGCATATCACAAAATCGCCGTCTTTTATATAATCCGCCTGAGAGGCGGAAAAATCTCCTCCGCCTATTATAACTGCCCGCATAATATCCTCCTATTGTGCCTTTTCCGCCGCCGCGTATAACGCTTTGACCGAACCCTTTATATCATCGTTAAACACCGCCGATCCGGCAACGATAATATTCGCGCCTACTTCAACAACATGAGCGATATTTTCGCTTGATATTCCTCCGTCAACCTCAATGTCGATATCTATATCGGGCAGACTTCTCAGATATTCTATTTTAGGCTCGACCTCGCTCATATATGTCTGTCCTCCGAAACCGGGATGAACGCTCATAATAAGCGCCATATCTATTTTTTCAAGATACGGCTCTATAAGGCTTATATCCGTATCGGGATTTACCGCAAGCCCCGCCTTTAAATTATGCGCATGTATCATGTCGATACACTCGTCTATATCGCTGCTGCACTCTATATGAATAGTGATGATATCCGCGCCGGCTTTTATAAAGTCCTCTATATAGCGGTCGGGATATTCAAGCATAAGATGCACGTCAAATATCATTCTTGTATATCGTCTTATTGATTTTATCAAAACCTCACCAAAGGATATATTCGGCACAAAATGCCCGTCCATCACGTCAAGATGAAGCATTTCTACTCCCATATCCTCCACTTCTTTTATCTGTTTTCCCAATACTGCAAAGTCTGCCGACAATATTGACGGTGACAATTCCATTTCTGTTTTTCCTCCTTGATTATCTGACATAAATTAAGGAAAGGCTGATTTAAGCGTTTCCTTAATTTAATGTTTTTTAATATTTCTTCATCGCGCTGAGCGACGTGTAAAATTCCTTGTAGCTTTCGTATCTTGACTCTGAAATTTCTCCGTTTTCAAAAGCCTCTTTAATGCCGCACTCCGGCTCGCTTATATGGCTGCATCCGCGGAAACGGCATACTTTTCCGTTCATTTCGGGGAAATATTTATAAAGTTCCTCAGCCTGCGCATTGATTTCAAGTGAGCCGAATCCCGGCGTATCAAGCGCGTATCCGCTGCCGCCCGACAGCGGTATCAACTCAACATGGCGCGTTGTGTGACGTCCGCGGTTTATCCGGCTTATATCGCCTGTAAGCATACTGTTGTCGGTTATAATATTCATTATACTTGATTTTCCCACGCCGGACAATCCCGAAAACGCCGTTGTTTTTCCTTTTATAAAGTCAAGCAGTTCGTCTGTGCCGGTTTCGTTTGCCGCCGAAACGGCAAATATTTTATAGCCGGTATTTTTATAGATATCCGCTATCTCCTTTTCAGAGCCTATATCTGTTTTATTTATACATATAATCGGCTCTATTCCCGCCGCTTCGGCATTTATAAGCATTTTATCCAGGAGCCTTATATTCGGATCGGGATTTCTGCAGGCGGCAACGACCGCCAGAATGTCAATATTTGCGACAGGAGGACGTATGAGAACATTTTTTCTTTCATAAATTTTCTCAATCGCGCCCTTTCCGTTTTTAACGCTTATCTCAACCGCATCGCCGATTACGGGAGTTATTCCCTCTTTTCTGAATATTCCCCTTGCCTTGCATTCTATTGTTTCACCGCCTGATTTAACGTAATAAAATCCTCCGATTCCTTTTATTATAGTTCCCGTCATAAATATTCCTTTCATATCAGTCAAAACTGATCGTTCTTGTTTCTACCAGTGAATCATCAAAATATACTTTGACTTCCGCGTCCTTTGTGCCTTTTACCGGAACGCGCACACCGCCCTCCGATTTGTTGTGCGTTGAGTTGTATATTTCCGTACCGTTTGCCTCTATTCTCACGCGTACAGTTTCACCAAGCGTATCAGGGAAACTTACTGTAAGAGTTTTTACCTGAGGCTCCGGCGCGGTTTCGCCGCTGTTTGCCTGAGTGGCTTTAGGAGTGTCGGTAGCTTTGCTTTCCGGCGTGGGTGTCTTTGGTGTTACCGTTGCTTTAGGCTTCGGGGTAACGTCCTGCAGATTCATGGTATTTTCGGTTGAACGTGTGGTAGGTTCCGGCGCGCGTGTGTGTTTTGCCGCTCCGCTACTTACCACGATTGATACAGAAGAATTTTTTGCAACTTCCTCATTTGCAGCCGGCCGCTGACGTATTACAGTGCCCTCGGTTTCTGAGGATTCTTCGGTTGAAACTTTCGCTGTAAGTCCGTATGATTTCAGTTCTTCCTCCGCTTTTTCTCTTGTCATACCCTCAACTGACGGAACTTTAACTTTCTTTCCGCTGCTTACATAAACGGTGACAATCGTATTTTCTTCAACCATTTCATTCTTATCGGGTGTCTGGCGTATTACATAGCCTTCGGCAATTACATCGTTTTCCTCGTCTATTCTGAGAGCATCAAGTTTTTCATTTCGCAGCATCTGTTCAGCTACTTCATAAGTAAGTCCGGAAATATCCGGCACCTTGATCTCTCCTGTTTTTGCTTCGGGGCCGCTGCTTATCGTGATCGTTATTTTTGTATCCTTTTTGCTTACTGCCTTGTTTGCTCCCGGCTCCTGCAGGATTATCCGGCCGATTTTTGTTTCGTCATCATCGTTCTTCGTTGATACAGGCTCTATTATTGTAAATTCCGTATCCTTTATTTTATCCTGAGCTTCTTCCAGAGTAAGTCCCATAAGATCAGGCACGACAAATTCCTTTTTTCCGCCGCTCATAAACATATATGTTCCGAAAGCTATCGCTACAACCAGAATTCCGCTTAAAACTGCAAGCGCGGCCATACCTCTGCCCGTCAGCTTCAATTTTTTCTTTTTTCTGCGGGATGAACGTCCTTTCTTCATATTCTCCTCCTCCGTATTCACCGGTCTTCTTGTCCTTATAGGCGGAGTTTTCTTTGTGTCGGACAAATTGTCATTTTCACCGCCCGTATAATAATTGTAGTTATTATGCGATGTCATGCTGAGTTCTTTTGCCAGTTCCTCCGCTGTCTGATATCTTGAGTGCGGCTCTTTCGATATGGCCTTCAGCGCCGCCGCCGCAACTCTCTCCGGAATATCGGGATTATATATTCTCACATCAACTGGTTCTTCGTCCAGTTTTTTCAGAGAAATTTCAATATGATTAGCACCGGTAAACGGGACTCTGCCGGTAAGCATTTCATAAAACACAATTCCTATCGAATACATATCGGATCTTTCATCGGTAAATCTGCCCTTGTCCTGTTCGGGCGACATATAATATACCGACCCTATCGCCGACCTGCTCATAATTACAGTATCCGAATTGATATCGCTTACCGCCCTTGCTATTCCAAAATCAGTAACCTTGGCCGTTTTTTCGGGAGTTATCAATATATTCTGCGGTTTGATATCATTATGTATGATATTATTTCTGTGCGCGTGTTCTATCGCGTCGCATATCTGACAGGCAAATCCGCACGCTTCCTGCCATGGGAGAATACCTTTCTTTTTTATATATTCTTTAAGGGTTACACCCTCTATATATTCCATTACAATATAGCTTATTCCGTTTTCCTCGCCCACGTCGAATACCGAAACTATATTCTGATGTGACAGACTTGCTACTGCGTGTGATTCATTTTTGAATTTTGCAACTATTTCCCTGTCGTTTTTAAATTCCGGTTTAAGTACCTTTACAGCTACAAATCTGTGGAGGGAATGGCACATTGCCCTATACACAACCGCCATTCCTCCGGAACCTATTTTCTCTAAAATCTGATAACGCATACCAAGCATTCTGCCTATCAGGGCATCATCTCCGTTCATACGCTAAGCCTCCTCTGTCATATTGCGGTTAATATCTATGATAACCGCTGTTATATTATCTCTGCCGCCGTATTCATTGGCGCGTTCCACAAGGATGCGGCACGCCTCCTGAGGATCACCGGTATTCCTGATTACGGCGAATATCTCGCTTTCATCAAGCATTTCGGTAAGTCCGTCGCTGCATATCAGTATTTTATCGCCGGAAAACGGCGTTATGGATATATCAACTTTTATGCTGTCCTCTGTGCCCATAGCGCGTGTTATTTCATTTCTTCTGCTATGTACTTTGGCTTCTTCTTCGGTAATAATACCTTTGTTTACAAGTTCCTGAACATAAGAATGATCTTTTGTCATTTTTACTATTTTATCTCCGACCGAATATACCCGGCTGTCGCCGACATGGGCAGTGATAAGCTTTCCGGAATGTATCATAGCCGCCGTTGAAGTACAGCCCATATACATAAATTTTGAATATTTGACAGAATAATTATATATATGGCTGTTTGCATATACAAACGCGCGCCGCAGCACTTCTCCTGCCTCAACATAATCCATATCAGTCCGGAAATTTTCATTCACATAGCCGGAAACGTCCTCCACAGCCATCCTGCTTGCAACTTCCCCTGCCTGATGTCCGCCCATTCCGTCGGCAACGATTGCCCATACGGGAACTTCTTTTTCGCTTATATACAGGCTGTCCTCGTTAAGCTCTCTTTTCTTTCCCGTATCCGTTTTAAAACCAATACTCATTATATCACCTCTTACCTGAATTACTTCAGAATTCTTTTCCGGAGCTGTCCGCATGAGGCGCTTATATCACTGCCCAGCTCTCTGCGGACTGTAGCGTTTATTCCAAGCGATTCAAGCCTTGAGCAAAACGCGTTTATCTCCTTTTTTGATCCCTTATAAAATCCGGTCCCGTCTACATGATTTACCGGAATAAGATTGACATGGCACAGCATTCCCGAAAGCAGCCGCGCCAGTTCCTCCGCTGATTCCGGAGAGTCGTTTTTTCCGGAAATAAGCGAATATTCAAAACTTATTCTTCTGCCGGTTATTTTTATATATTCACGGCAGGCTTTTATAAGAACTTCTATCGGATATTTTTTATTCACAGGCATAATAGTATCTCTTACAGCGTTGTTCGGTGCGTGAAGTGACACCGAGAGCGTTACCGGCAGATTTTCCTTTGCCAGATCGTATATCCGGTCAACTAAACCGCATGTGGAAAGTGAAATATGCCTGTAACCTATATTAAGACCGTCCTTGTGATTGACATTATGAAGAAATTTTATCACATTGTCATAATTATCGAGCGGTTCGCCTATGCCCATTAAAACTATATTTCCAATTCTTTCGCCTATATCGTTCTGCGCTGTTATTATCTGGGAGAGTATTTCTCCCGCGCTTAGATCCCTGACCTTGCCGCCTATTGTAGATGCGCAGAAACGGCATCCCATACGGCATCCGACCTGTGAGGATACGCACATGGATATTCCGTGCTTATAGCGCATAACCACGCCCTCCACACAGTTTCCGTCATCAGCCTCAAACAGATATTTGACGGTGCCGTCTGTTTTTGAAACGAATTTTTCAAATATACGCATATGGCTTATATATCCCGCCTGACGCATTTTTTCACGCATATCTTTTGAGATATTTGTCATATCGTCAAAATCCGCTCCTTTACTTAGCCACGAGAAAATCTGTTTTGTTCTGAATTTTTCTCCGCCTATCTTTGCGACAAATCCGGCAAGTTCGTCAAATTCAAGACTTTTCAAATCCGCTTTTTCCATTATTTTTTCCTCTGTTTTTTCCTTATTCCGCATATAAAAAATCCGTCTGCCCCGTCTGTGGGATAAATCGTCACATATCCGCTTGATGCTGTATCTTTCCGCAGTCTTTCGGGAAGTTTTCCCGAAATATCCTCACATTCAAAATCCGTGTGTTCCTTCAGGAAACGGTTTATTATATCCTCGTTTTCGCTTTTTTCTATGCTGCAAGTGCTGTATACCATAAATCCTCCGCGCTTCAGATAAGCCGCTGCGTTTTCAAGGATTTTATACTGCATTTCATATTCCATATCCGGTTTATATTTGATATCCGGCTTTCTCTTAATTATACCGCTTCCCGAACATGGAACATCGGCAAGCACGCGGTCGAAATTTTCCTTAAATTCCTCTTTAAATTCAGTGCTGTCTGACAAACGCGCGTCTATTATGTCAATTCCCATCCGCGCGGCGTTTTTCTTTATAATATCAATCTTGTGCGGATGTATGTCGCACGCTGTTATATGTCCGGTGTTTTCCATAAATTCGCCGCAGAGAGTGGTTTTGCCGCCCGGCGCGGCGCATATATCAAGTACGTTTTCACCTTTTTCGGGCGCAAGCACCGATACCGCAAGCGATGCCGATATATCCTGCGCTGTTATAATTCCTTTTTTATAAAGTTCCGAGTTTACAATGTCAAATCCGTCTGTTTTGATAAAAAATTCGCTGTCCGCGCATTTCCGGACGTTTACTCCGTTTTTTTTCAGCATATCCGATACAGTGCCGGTATCGGATTTCAGACGGTTTATCCTGAGCGTCATTTCTGCATCCTCAGACTGCGCTTTCATTATATCTTCCGCAAATTCATATCCGAACGCGTCAATCCATCTTTGCGCCGTTTCTTCGGGATATGAGTATTTCACCGAAAGATATTTCACCTTGTCAGACGGATATTCTATTTTTTTATCTCTTGCGGCGCTTCGGAGTACGCCGTTTACAAATCCTGTCGACGCGCCGTGTCCGTATCTTTTCGCCAGTTTCACGCACTCGTCCGCCGCTGCCGAATCGGGTATCTTATCCGTAAAGAAAATCTGATACATTCCGATACGGAGTATCTGCATAATATATTTTGAGATTTTTTTCAGCTTTATTTTTGAATATTTACTTATAATATAATCCAGCGTTATCTTGCGTCCGATTGTACCGTATACGAGCATTGTCAAAAAAGACGCGTCCTTATGCGAAAATTTATTGTCGCGTATCGCCTTTTTCAGCGCCATATTTGAATATGCGCCGTTATATTCCGTATCGTAAACGCATAAAAGCGCCGCCTCCCTGACCCTGTCCATTTATCTTCTCCTCCGGCTGTTTGCGTTTGCTATCATTAAAAGACGGAGCAGCTGCAATGCCGTTGCCGCCACAGCCGCCACATATGTCATCGCCGCCGAAAAAAGAACCTTTTTTGCTTTCGGCAGTTCATCGCGCGAGAGCAGATTTCTGTCATCAAGAATGCGTATTGCGCGTATGCTTGCGTTAAATTCAACCGGAAGTGTCAGAAGCTGAAACACAAGCGCAAAAGAGAATAAAACAACACCGAGCATAGCGAGATTTATCCGTCCGAGAATAAGTCCGAGAAAGAAAATCGGCATTGAAAGCGAATTGCCTATATTCACAACCGGAATTATTTTATTTCTCATTTTTATAGGCACATATCCTGTCGCGTGCTGTACGGCGTGTCCTGCCTCATGCGCCGCCACTCCGACAGCTGCCACCGACGTTGATGCGTATGTGCTGTCAGAAAGACGTATAACATTTGCTGTCGGGTCAAAATGATCGGTAAGACTGCCGCTCACCCTTTCAACGCGAACTCCCTGCGCGCCTCCCGCCGCCAATACATATTTTGCCGCGTCCGCGCCTGTAAGTCCTCTTGAATTTTGCACCTTATTATATTTGCTAAATGTCATCTTCACGCCGAATGACGCGAATGCTGAAAGCAAAAATGCTATAATAACAAGAATATATGTTGAATCAATAAACATAAAAACTCCTCCTTTCAGCTGCCGAATCTGCCTTCCATAACTCCTCTGCCGTTTATATAATCATCTACCGTCATACTTCTTTTTCCCGGAATCTGCAGAGATTTTATCAGAACTGCTCCTTCTGAGCATTTTACCAGAATGCCTTTTCCGCGCCTGCATTCAAGAATTTCTCCGGGTTCTCCGTTATATTTGCCGTTATCGGTCAGCGCGGAGGTGATTTTGACTGTTTCGCCGTTGTAGTGCGTGTATGCCGACGGTGACGGCAGCATTGCGCATATCAGTTTGGACACCTGCGCGGCGCTTTTGTTCCAGTCTATTTCCGCGTCCTCTTTGTTCAGCATATGAGCGTATGTCGCTTTGTCATTATCCTGAATCTCCGCGTTTATCTCTCCGCTCTCAAGCAGAGGAAGCAC
>CAZLOX010000005.1:9608-38998 GCA_964561265.1 uncultured Lachnospiraceae bacterium | reverse complement strand
TGCGAAGCAGTCTGTCTCCTCTTCCAGGAGCATCTTGCCCAAGTTGCCGTGGCCTAAGCCTACCTTACGGGTGTCTGCTACGGAGCCGGGGATACAGAAAGCCTGTAAGCCCTCGCCGATCGCTGCCGCCGCGTCAGCCGCCTTCTTGCAGCCCTTCTTGATCGCGATCGCCGCGCCGACGGTGTAAGCCCAGCAAGCGTTCTCAAAGCAGATAGGCTGAATACTCTTTACCAGATTATACACGTCAATGCCTTTGTCCTTACAAATCTTTTCCGCCTCTTCAATTGAAGATATACCGTGTTTTGCGAGTTCAGCATTGATCTGATCTATTCTTCTTTCATAACTTTCAAATAAAGCCATCTTGCAATCCTCCTATTATTCATGTCTCGGGTCGATAAGCTTAACAGCGTCATCAACTCTTCCGTACTGACCGCTTGCCTTTTTAAGAGCCTCGTTAGCGTCTTCGCCTTTTGCGATCATTTCCATCATCTTGCCAAGATGAACGAATTTATAACCGATAATCTGATCGTTTTCGTCGATAGCTATCTTTGTTATATATCCTTCCGCAAGTTCGAGATATCTCGGGCCCTTTTCCAATGTCGCGTATGTAGTGCCGACCTGACTTCTCAGGCCTTTGCCGAGATCCTCAAGTCCTGCGCCTATCGGCAGACCGTCTTCTGAGAACGCTGTCTGAGTTCTTCCGTAAACAATCTGTAAGAATAATTCTCTCATTGCTGTGTTTATCGCGTCACAGACAAGGTCAGAATTTAACGCTTCAAGAATTGTTTTGCCGACGAGAATTTCCGATGCCATAGCGGCAGAATGAGTCATACCGCTGCATCCTACGGTTTCAACAAGCGCTTCCTGAATAACGCCCTCTTTAACATTAAGAGTGAGTTTGCAGGTTCCCTGCTGAGGCGCGCACCAGCCTATACCGTGAGTTAAACCGGAAATATCCTTGATTTCCTTAGCCTTTGTCCATCTGCCTTCCTGCGGAATCGGCGCCGGACCATGATTCACGCCTTTTGCAAGAGGACACATTTCTTCTACTTCTTTTGAGTATTTCATAGAAAGCTCCTTTCAAAATTCAAAACTTAGATTTTTTAAATATCGGAAAGAAATCCGACGCTCCGAAGGAGCGGTTTTGCGCAAACAAAACTACTTAATCTATTATATCACACAAATATAATTACCGCAATAATATTTTTACAAGAATTCTGTTTTTTTTCATAATCTTATTTCAGAACAATCCTGCATCCTGTTACAAACGCATATTTCAGCAGCATTTCAATATCGCTGATATGCCCTTTTTCCATAGCTATTATATCACGCGCGGCTATATCCGACATATCCGCGACTTGCGCTATGTTAAAGCCCTTTTCAAGCCTTGCTCTGGTGAGTTCCTCTCCCAATGCCGCCGCTTCTTTTTCAGCGTCAAATACAGGCGGTTCCGGCTCTTCCTGAACGGGAGCAGGTTCCGGCACATCAACCGCTTTTTCAGGCTGAACATTGTTATTTTCCGGCGCGCTCTGCGGTTCGCTTACCGGTTCAGCTTTCGGCTGAATTGTACTGTTTTCCAATGGATTCAGAAATTCTTGTATAAAGCTGTCGCTGTATCTTGACAGAATACGTCCGGTATTGCTTTTAACACATATATCCGCGTCGCCGTTTACCGTGAATATCTCTCCTGTGAGCAGGTCGACAAGGCGGTCTGAATTTGCTCTGAAACGGAAATTTGTATCAAAATCTTCTATATTTAAAAGAATATAGACTTCATTGTCACCGTCAGCGCGTTTATATGAATATTTCTTATTTTCAAGCGTCATCTGGTGATACGCTCCGTTTTCAAATACAGGCAGAATACGTCTGATTTTTGCAAGACGCGAAATATGCGCTGTAAGAGCGTTGTCGGTCATATCGGATATTTCAATGCAGGGACGCAGAGGAGCATCGTTTCCGTGCTGTTTCTCGCCCATTACGCCCCATTCGCTTCCATAATATACGCTCGGACATCCCGGCATTGTGAATAAAAGCGTGTACGCGTTATATATATGCTCTGGATTCCTCAGACTGCTTGCAAGTCGGTTTACGTCATGGTTGTCAACAAAATTATAGGTTTTTATTCCGTGATAAATTCCGCCGTTGCCGCCGTTTCCGAACTGGCGCATAAAGGAATGTGCTATTTCAAAATAATTTCTGTCATTATGAGAAGAATATATTCCCTTGTAGCACTCATAATTTGTAACCGATTCAAGCATTTCCGGATTGGCAAATCTTGAATAATCGCCGTGTATAACCTCGCCCATAAGCCAGAAATCCGGTTTTAAAGATGTGCAGAAACGGCGCAGTTCCTTTATGAAATTCGGGTCAAGGCAATAAGCGACATCCAGACGCAGACCGTCTATATCGAATTTTTCAATCCACATACGCACAGCGGAGAATATATGATCCTTAACTTCCGGATTCTGCAGGTTAAGCGTTACAAGATTGTAATGCCCTTCCCAGCCCTCATACCAGAAATTATCGCCCATAGGCGAATGACCGCCGAAATTAAGATTTTTAAACCATGAACAATAGCGTGAATTATGTCCGTTCTGCTGAACATCGGTAAACGCCCAGAATTTACGTCCGACATGATTAAACACGCCGTCAACTATAACTTTTATACCGTTCTCGTGAAGTTTTTTGCTGACTAACTCAAAATCCTCATTTGAGCCAAGACGACGATCGATTTTCATATAATCGGACGTATCATAGCCGTGTTCCGCCGATTCAAACACAGGGCCGAAATATACCGCGCTCACATTAAGCGAGCAAAGGTGAGGGATCCAGTCAATAACCTTATTTATACGGCTTACCGTTTCACCTCCGTCATTTATACTCGGAGCGCCGCAGAAGCCTATTGGGTATATATGATAGATAACCGCCTTATCAGTCCATTTACTCATTATAAAACCATCCTTTCTGTGATAAGAAACACTGAATAAATCAAGATAAAAAAATAGTTTTAGCCCCCCGGCGTCAGTAGTTTTGCTACGCAAAACCGCTTACTATGTAAGCGTCGGACTTCTTTCCGATACCTACGGAAAATAGCTCGGAAGTGGTGAATTTCCGTAGGAAATTCATATAGAGAGCGTACATTTTCCGCAAAACTATTTTTTTATTACCTTAAATCAGTGTTTCCATAAAATCTATTTTTACTATTATATTATATCCTGTATGCCGATTATTTTCAAGTGAAAAGAAATAAAAAAATAATATTTTAACATACATAATGTTCCAATTTTCAGGCAGATTTTTCTGTCAGCGGTTTTCATGGTATAAAAAGAAATAAAATGAAATGAAATAAAATATTTTATGTATATTTGTTATGTAAATCAATTTTTGTGGATATTTTTGCTGTGGAAAAGTATGTGTATATGTGGATAACTCAATTATTCAAGCTGTTATGCGGTAAATCAGTCCACCGATATGTGGAAAAGTGTGTGGATAAAGTGGATAAATCATGTGGATAAAATCAGTGCTGTATATAATTCATAATAAAATGTAAATTACAGGAAAATATATGCGCGGTATGTAATCTGAACGGTAAAATATGCGGAAAATGTATCTTGACTTAAGGAATAATATGCTGTATAATAACATCATTAAATATAAATGAAATGGTGGTTAAAATTATGTTAAAAAAAGCGGGTATATTTCTTATAATTGTAGCTGTAATATTCATAACACGCATATATCTGATAAATGACGGCTTTTATGCCATAAGCAAGATAAATATGGATGAATTGGACTTTATCAATGAGTATGTAGGTGACGAGGTTAAATTTCCGGAAACAACTATTATTGAAAGTTTTGAACTGGAAAAGGATATAGAATCCTATTTTTTCAGTCATAACGAATATATAGATGCTGTATTACTTGTAGAGAATAATATCATTGATGATATTTTTCCGGAGCAGGTCAGGAATTATGATGAAAATAGGACATTCTATATGGATGAAAGTGAAAAAGAGAAATTTCAGTTTAGTGTATGGCTGCCGAAAGGTGTAGTAAAATGGTTTGATAAAACACAAAGAACTATTAATTTTATAGTTTTTCAGCCGGAAGAGAATTATACACGTGTATATCTGTTTGTTGACAAGCTTGGATGGAATCTGTTTTCTTAAATGTGGAATTAAAGTAATTAAAAAAGGGGTTTTTATTATGTTAAAAAAAGCGGGTATATTTCTTATAATTATAGCTGTAATATTCATAACACGCATATATCTGATAAATGACGGCTTTTATGCCATAAGCAAGATAAATATGGATGAGCTGGACTTTATCAATGAATATGCAACTTATAAAGTCAAATTTCCGGAAACAACAATTATTGAAAGTTTTGAACTGAAAAAGGATATAAAATCCTATTTTTTCAGTCATGACGAGTATCTGCAGGCTGTATTACTTGTAGAAAATAATATTATTGATGAGCTTTTTCCGGAACAGCTTAGAAATTATGATGCAAATAGTACGATCTATCTGGATGAAAGTACAAAAGAGAAATTTCAGTTTAGTATATGGATACCGCGTGGTGTAGTAAAATGGTTTTTTATGGAAACACAAAGAGATATTGATTTTATAGTTATGCAGCCGGAAGAAAATTATACGCGGGTATATCTGCTTGTTTATAAGCTTGGGTGGAATCTGATTTCTTAAATTGAAATTAAAGTGATTAGAGGAAATGTATAATAAATTACGGAAAGGCATATTAAAACGGCAGGCGGTTTAATGCCCCCATTCGCTATGAAAGGGGGTGATTTTATGGGATTTGATTTATACATAGCAATTATGACTATTTATTATTTCACCCGTAATTTCATAATAAAAAAATAACCGCCCTCTACTCCAAAGACCGCGGTTATTTTTAATCAAATCTTTGGCATTGAACCGTCTGAGGTATGCCTTTCTCTTGTTTTTTATTATATCACCTTTAAAAATTATTGTCAAGAATTTTTTTAATATTGCTCTTGATTTCTGTTATAACTTATCATATAATAAATAAAGAAACTTTAACACCGTATTTCAGGAGTGTTACTTTTATGATGAAAGGATTATGATTATGAAAAAGATAATTATGGTATCAATACTCGTTCTTTCTTTAACAGGCTGTGCCGGAGTAAGTGATTGGAGTTATCAGCTTCCGAATAATTACGAAGTCTGGAGAATAAACTCAGAAGACATTATAATAAAAAATATGAATACGCAGAACAATGTTGATGAAATATCCGGCTTTGTAAAGGAATTTTCTTACGATTCACGTTATGTTTTCACAAGAAATATTGAAAATATATCTGATAACAACATTCTTGATGAAGTGTATTATATTTTAGATACTAAAGAAAATAAAGTATATGGTTCTTTTGACAGCATCGAAGAATTACAGGATCAGGCTGAAGAAATGGCTGTAAAGATTCCTGAAAAATGGTATAGAACATCTCCGGATCCTAATATTTCCGAATAGTTCATACGTGTATGCTATGACGGCAATAACATTCAAAATAAAAAACTTGACATCATCTCTTTTGTATGTTATAATTAAAACATAATATGTATATAACACTTCCAATTGAGAAGCCCCGGGAGTTCCAGTCCCGGGGCTTCATTCTGTAAAATTACAGATTATGTTTTGTCTATCCATTTACAAATATAATACGATACTATATTTGCGAGGATAGCTGCTAATATTGTATATATTACCTCCAATTGCAAACCTCCTTCTCAATTATTCAGGAGGTTTGCAATTTTACAGAATATCAGCATATGCTGACTGTTACATTATATCATACTTTGTCTTATTTTTCAAGTTAAATATATTTTCAGTCATGTAAAAACCGCTTCTTTAGCTATTGACAATCTTTCCTGCCTGTGCTATAATCATATATGATAGCTATGGAATAAAAAGGAGAGTTTTATCATATGAAAATTTCAACAAAAGGCCGGTATGCACTCAGAATGATGGTAGATATCGCAATAAACGGCACCGATGAAAATGTTGCCATTAAAGATATTGCAAAAAGACAGAATATATCAATTAAATATCTCGAACAGATAGTGAATATTCTCAGCAAAAGAGGATATTTAAAAAGCGCGCGCGGCCCGCAGGGAGGCTACCGTCTTGCCGGAAATCCGGCTGATTACACAATAGGCGATATATTGCGGACAACCGAAGGAAATATGGCTCCCGTTGCCTGTCTTGAGGATGAAACAAATCAATGCGAACGCGCTCATAAATGCGATACGCTTTGGATATGGGAAGATTTATACAAACTCATAAATGATTATATCGACAGCATTACTCTCGCCGATATAATCGCCAGAAAAAACAGTCACGGCAAAGAAAACTGACCGTTTATTCCGGCTTTTTCTGATTTCTGTACGTTATAATAAACGCGGACAATATACCTATAATACAGCAGATAATCATTTCAGCATAAAAAGCCATAATGCTGAACCCTATCCCCGCGCTCATTGGTTCGCTGTAGTGAAATATCATATTAAAGAGCACATGATATATATTGCATTTCAGAAATATTGTTTCCAGAACGATAAACGAGCCAATAAAACCCACACATACCAACGCGGAATATTTCAATACGGAACTTTTTATACAAGAACGAATTAACCATGTCAATAATATTATAACAACAGACTCCAGATAAGGTATATCCGTTACCCAATAAACCGTTATATGTAATTTCAGCAGTACCGACATCACAACGGCAAGACATATGCCTTTTATTACCGGATTAAATTTGCCGTCATATCCCTTTTCATTCGATTTATCATTATACACCACTTTATCCGTCCTCTCTTAAATATATATTTATTTCCTCGCCGATAAATATTATATACATACATATATACAGCCACAGCATTAAAAATACCATTGCCGAAAGCGAGCCATATATATATGAATAATTGCTTATATGTTCTATATAAAAAGAATAGATATAGGAAAATCCTATCCATGCGGCCGCGCTGAAAATACTTCCCGGCAGTTCGGAAAGTACATTGCATTTTCTGTTTGGCAGAACGCAGTAAAAAAACCAGAAAAACACCGACAGCAGCAGAAAACCCACAAGCGTTCTTCCGCCTATCACAGCGTCCGCCGCGCGTTTCAGCGCCGGAAAGATGCCGGTTATATAGCCGTATATCAGATTGCCGAACAGAAACACCGCAAACATAAGCGCGATAAACAGAATAATCAGCACTGTATACAGCGCCGCAAACATTCTCAGATGTATATATCCTCTTGTTTCCTCAACTTTGTTTATCACGTTAAAACCGCGCATAACGGCAAGCGCGCCTCCGGACGCCGTCCAGAGCGTTGTAAGCGCCGTTATCGAAATAATTCTGACAGACGGTCTGGCGTAAATTTCCGCGGTAAACATATCAAGGATTTCCTCTATCCTGTCGGGCAGTACAGCCTGCGAAAGTTCTCTTAAAAAATTCTCGTCAAAAGGAATATATTTCACCAGCGGAATAATCAGCATAACAAAAGGAAAAAATGACAATATCATAAAAAAGGCCGCCTGCGCCGAAAGAGAGCCGATGCCGTCGGCTCTCAGATTTCTTGTGAATTTTAATATGGATTTTACCGCTTTTAATATCAAATTCAAACACCCTCTAAGCAATAATCAACATATCTCAAGGAAATTTTTTATAACGGTCATTCCTTCCGGTGTAAGCGCCGATTCGGGATGAAACTGCACTCCGAAAACAGGTCTTTCTGTGTGCATCACTCCCTGAATACATCCGTCACCGCTTTTTGCCGTCACTTTCAGACACTCCGGCAGTGTATCCGGATCTATCACAAGCGAGTGATAACGTCCTATCGTGATCGGCTCGGACATATTCTTAAACAGCGGACATTCCGGATCTGCTTCTATATTATCGTATTTACCGTGCATAATCTGCGGCGTATGGATAATATCCGCTCCGAATGCCGCCCCTATTGCCTGATGTCCAAGGCATACTCCAAGAAGAGGTATATCGCCGGCTTTTTTTATAAGATCCACACATATTCCCGCTGTCTGCGGAAATCCGGGGCCGGGCGAAAGCACTATATGCGACGGATTTTTTGCCAGAACTTCATCAACTGTTATCCTGTCATTTCTGTATACTTCAATATCACTGTTTATCGTTCCCATATACTGATACAAATTATAGGTAAACGAGTCATAATTGTCTATCATAATAATCATCGCGCCCGCCTCCTTTATATAATATTCGCGCCTTCTTCGATAGCGCGTATAACAGCCATTGCCTTGTTTCTTGATTCCTGATATTCCTTCTCCGGCACACTGTCATATACTATTCCTCCGCCTGCCTGAATATAGGCTCTGGAATCCTTGAAAAGCGCCGTCCTGATTGTTATACAGCTGTCAAAATTGCCGTTGAAACTGATATATCCGATAGCTCCGCCGTAAGTCGCACGTTTTGTTTTTTCAAATTCATCTATAATTTCCATAGCGCGTATCTTCGGCGCTCCCGAAAGAGTTCCGGCCGGAAGCGTTGACGCCAGCGCGTCAAACACGCTTTTATCGCTCCTGAGTCTGCCTTCAACATCGGAAACTATGTGCATTACATGGGAGAATTTCTCTATATGCTTCAGCCGTGTAACCTTGACGCTGCCAAATTCACTCACTTTTCCGATATCATTTCTGCCTAAATCAACAAGCATCATATGCTCGGCTATTTCCTTTTCATCCGCCAAAAGTTCCTTCTCAAGGGCAAGATCATCCTCAAGCGTTTTTCCGCGCGGACGCGTACCGGCGATAGGGCCTGTCTGCACTACGGAATTTTCCACGCGGACAAGCATTTCAGGCGATGCGCCTACTATCTGATACTCGTCAAATTTCAGATAATACATATAAGGCGACGGATTTATCAGTCTTAAAGCGCGGTAGGTATTGAACGGACTTACATTTGTTTCGACAGAGAAACGCTGTGAAAGCACGACCTGAAAAATATCCCCGTTTTTAATATATTCCTTTGCCTTCTCAACATTCCTGCAAAATTCCTCTTTCGTCATATTCGACTCGATCTTATTTGACGCGCGGAAATCAATATCTTCTCTCCTGTATTCCCGCTCACGGTTCATAAGTTCGCCGCGTATGTCCATAATGCGCGCTATTGTTTTGTCATACTGCATATTCAGATTGCCGCCGGTGTGCATATTCACTATAATTATAATCTTCTGCCTTTTATGGTCAAAAGCGATAATTTCATCTGTGAACATAAAGTGCATATCCGGAATCTGCAGATCATCCTTTGGAATATTTGGCAGATTTTCGTACATACGGATTATATCATACGCAAAATATCCGACCGCTCCTCCGTTAAAGGGCGGTATACTGTCAAGCTTAGGCGCCTTGTACTTATTTATAAGCTTTTCAAGCTCCTCCATAGGCGGCGCGGTATAATTTGTGGTTTTTCCGGAATAATCGGTAACTGTTATATTATCGCCGGTGCTTTTGAATGTAAGAAACGGATTTCTTCCGATAAAGGAATATCTGGATGTATTCTGGCTTTCGCCTATACTTTCAAGAAGATAACACGCCTGCTTTGTCTGCATACGGCTGAAAACGCTTATCGGCGTATCCATATCCGCATAACATTCCATTGCGACAGGAATAATATTATATTCCTCCGCTAATTTTTTTACTTCATCAAAACTTGGATAAAACATAAAAAAATGCCTCCTTCCGTGAACAGAAAAGACACGTAAACAAATTATCTGTTGTAAATTTCTGCTCATCTCATCTCGTCTGAACTCATCTCGTCTTTATAAAAATAAGGAAGGGATAATACTCCCTTCCTCTGGCACCCCCAACAAGAATCGAACTTGTAACTAATCCTTAGGAGGGACTTATTATATCCATTTAACTATGAGGGCTTATATAAAATATTGTACACAAATTTAACGCGTTTGTCAATATTTATTTGATATTTTTCTGAATATTTGTGCGGGAAACAAATTCAAGGTATATATTCATACTGAATTTGTTCCGCACAATATCTTTAAACCGCCGTTTCATACAGCCGCACTATAGTTGCGGCCGCCTGTTCTTTTGTATATTTTTCCTTAGGTGAAAACATATATTCCGCGGTTCCGTTCATAATTCCGCAGCTGCATATTTTATACACCGCATCCCTTGCCCAGTCCGAAATCTGAGCTTCATCATCAAATTTATGATTATACGCGCGCGCCGGTATATTCATAAACAACGCAAGCCGCGCAAGCATGACTGCCGATTCCTCACGCGTAATATAGTCATTAGGAGCAAATTCTGTGTCACTCCTGCCGTTCACTATACCCAGCGCATATAAGGCGTTTACCGCCTGTGAATCGGTATCACGGAATATTTTTGTATCATATCCTGTATTTTTAATTCCCCATTTTATCAGCATATTATATGCTATTTCGCAAAAATGTTGTCTTGATATAAACTCTGTATATCCATTCTGCATATCATTCGTTAAAAATCCCAGATTTTCAGCTGTACGGATATATTTTTCCGCCCATTCCGAGTAAGCCGGAGAAACCTGCTGATTTGTTCTTCTGTATGCTCTGTCCGTTATTCCGGCATATGCCGGAATACTTTGCAGCATAAGAACCAACGACAGGATAAAAGCATATTTTTTCAATATATATCACCTCTTGTTTTTATAAAAAGTATGACCATCCTTACGAATGGTCATACCGATATATCAGCACAGCGTTTTCAAAAACACAGTGCCGGATAATTTTATGGATTATTTGATAGCTTTATAAGCCTTGTTGATTTCTTCGATATAATCATCGCCGCCCTGTGTTCTCCATCTTTCGATCTGAGCCTTATATCCTTCCTCGTTAATTGTGCCGAGAATAAACTGCGTATTAGCTGTGGACATGATCTCATCAAGCTGAGGACCTTTTCTTGAATATGTGTCTGATACCAGAGGTTCTGCCGGATTTCCTACTACATAATTCTCATTGTCCTTGTATACTCTGTCAACCGCTTCAGCAACGTCTGTTGAATATCTCTTTTTAAGGTCAGATTCAGCGATACCTGTTGAAACCTGGTTAAGATCGGAATATTCCTTGGCAAGTTCCTTGTCTTCGGAAAGAACAGCGTAACCCTCGTCATCTTTGGTATAATGTATTCCTTCAATACCGAAGTTCATAAGATCAAGAGCTGTCTTGTCATTCATTATATCCATAACCTTGAGAGCGACATCAAGATGCTCCTCATCAACAACAGATTTTGTCGGGAATACATAGAATCCATAGTAACCGGTTGTCGGGAGAGTTCTTGGTTCTGAGTCGGCATCCTTTTTAACATAACCGAGTACGCCTACCTTGGCGTCAGGTGTGCTGTTCTTCATATTTTCTGCCAGACGTCTTGCTCTGTCGGCAACGTCTATGATTACGCCGGCTTTTGACGAAAGGAACTGCTCATCCCATTTACCGCCGTCATATGTGGCAAAATCCTGATTGATAAGATTTTCTTCATAGCACTTATGAAGGAAATTAAGACAATCCAGATACTCGTCAAACATAAATGCCGGTTTAAGATCGCCGTTTTCATCTTCGCCCCATGTGTTCGGCGCGCCGAACCAGATCGCCATAGGATTGAGAGTTGTCGGTGATGTTGTCATAATCATACCGAATGTATCATCTTTGCCGTTTCCGTCCGGATCCTTTTCCTTGAACGCCTTCAGCACTTCATAAAATTCATCGATCGTTGTAGGCAGACCCAGTCCGACTTTTTCGCACCAGTCCTCTCTTATACTCATACCGCTTCGGCCGAGGGTTCTCGCTCTGTAAACGCCGTATATTTTTCCGTCGATAGATGTATTGTTCAGAACAACTTCATTTGACTTTGCAAGGTTAGGATATTTTGACGCGTCTGTGATTTTGTCTGTTATATCCCAGAAAGAACCGGAACGGGCATTCTGAATAATAGATGCCGTTTTGCTTCCAACCATCATTGCTGTCGGGAAATTGCCCGATGCCAGAGTAGCAACAACCTTTTCATCATATCCGCTTGTAGGAATAAATTTGATATCAAGATCAAAATTGCTGTTGCCGAGTTTGCTTCCGATATATTCTTCAAGGGCCAGAACAACAGGACTGTTATTATCAGCTGACTGAGGCTGACTTCCGCCTGTCATAATGGAAAACGTCGGATTTGTTTCCAGATCAAATATATTCTTCTGCTTTGAACAGCCCGACAACCCTGCCGTAAGCAGCGCCGCCGCGCAGCCCAGAGCCAGAATGCGCTTTAATTTTGTCATTTCACTACCTCCTATAATAAATCAGAGTTTCTTATTATCAAACAGATATCATATATACCGGAGTGTCTGCCGGATATATTCCCAAGTGTTATTTAAAGGGAAAATCCTTTAAATAACACTTAAAGACAGATTTTCATGGTATTATAATAGTTTTTGCCGAAAATCAACAAAATATTAACCTTTGATAGCGCCGACCATTACGCCCGCTGCAAAGTGTTTCTGCAGGAACGGATATACGCACAGAATAGGAACTGTACCGACAACTATCATTGCCATTTTGAGAGTTTCTTCCGGCTGCAGATTTTCCGGATCCTGCGCTGCGGAGTTCGCGCTCATAACGATATTTCTGAGCACCAGCTGGAACGGATATTTCTCCGCGTCCTCAAGATAGAGGAGAGCGCCGAAGTAGTTGTTCCAGTGACCAACCGCGTAGAACAGACCGAAAGTTGCAAGTATCGGCAGTGAAAGCGGAAGAGCGATTTTAACGAATATTCCGATATCGGTACATCCGTCAATAGACGCCGCCTCTTCAAGTCCTGCAGGCAGGTTCTGGAAGAAGTTCTTTACGATGATCATATTATACGCGCTTATTGCGCCCGGCAGTATAAGTGCCGCATATGTATTGTAAAGACCCAGTCCGCTTACAACAAGGAAGAGCGGAATCATACCGCCTGAGAAAACCATTGTGAAGAGCACGCAGTTCAGAACCGCGTTTCTTCCGATGATAGGCTTAGCGCAGGCATATGCCATTGTTGTTGTAAAGAAAAGATTTATCAATGTTCCGATCAAAGTTACACATACAGATACGCCCAAGCTCCTGAGAACTGTTGTGCCGTATTCCGAGAATATCTGTCTGTACGCGTCAAGCGTTACTTCCTTAGGAATGATAAACAGAGATCTTGTAATAATTTCATTTTCTGTCGCGAATGATGCCGCGATAACGTATACGAAAGGAATAACTGTTATAAGGGCGATAGCCGCAAGGAACAGCCATATAATGATATCCCCTATAATATCCCAGATAGACCGTCTTTTTATTGTCATAATTTTTCACACCTACTTTCTTAGAACAAGCTTGTTTCGCTGACTTTCTTCGATATAAAGTTAGCCGACTGAATACAAATAATACTTATAATTGATTTAAAGAGACCTATCGCGGTCGAGTTACCGTAGTCACCGTTTACTCTACCGAGGTTATACACATATGTATCGAATGTGTGTGTAGCCGATTTGTTAAGGTCGTTCTGCATAAGCAAAATCTGTTCAAATCCTGTGTCAAGCACTGAACCCATTCTAAGGATAAGCATAATAACGACTGTACTTGAGATAGCCGGGAAAGTGATGTAGATCATCTGCTGGAATCTGTTAGCGCCGTCAACGATAGCAGCCTCATACTGTTCCACGTCAACTCCTGCGAGAGCCGCGAGGAATATGATTGTACCCCAGCCGCATTCTTTCCATATCGCCTGAATAAGAACTACCCAATAGAAGCCGATCGTGTCTGCCAATACGTTATAATCTCCGCCTGATGTAAACTTATTGATTATTTCATAAAGCGCGCCGCCCACATACTCATCGCCCGGCATAGAAGGCTGTTTGAGGAGCATGAAGGATATACTTCCTATAACAACCCATGATACAAAGTGAGGAACGTATACCATTGTCTGAACTGTATTTTTGTACCACTGGATCTTTACTTCGTTGAGAAGAAGCGCGAGAAGGATAGGCAGCGGGAAGTAGAATATAAGATTCATACCCGAAATGATAAGCGTATTCTTCAGGAGCAGCAGGAAGTTCGAGTCCACGAAGAAATCGGTAAAGTTCTTGAAGCCGACCCACGGAGTGTTCCAGAATGATGTGCCCGCATAGTAACTCTTGAATGAGAAAAGCACACCCCACATAGGAACAAACTTAAATATAATAAAGAACAATACTCCCGGCAATAAAAGAAGATATAAGAATCTGTCTTTTATTATTTTGTTTTTTCTTTTTTCGCGCAATGCCTGCTTTGCTGCCGGTGAAAGCTGAGGCTTTGCTTGTTTTTCAGTTTTAGCCATTGTTTGACCTCCTTGTTATGTGATAATAATTGTTTTGACAGGGCCGGCCGGCATACCGGATAAGCGTTTCATCATCGGGCAGCGCGGTTAAAGTCAAGCGGATAGTCAGTAACCGTCAAAATGCCGATAACAGGCATTTTTTTATATTGTCCGGAAATGAAATTCAGACCGATAAGCAGACAGGTTTATCTGCCGTCAACATCCTCTATATATTATTATAGTTCATTCTGAGCAATTTTGCAATAGAAATTTTAAATTTTTTATAAAAAATCTATAATTTTTTTGTGTAATATAACCAATGAATATTTTTTTGCCGGAAAACTGTAAATTCAATACAGAATTACAATTTTCCGGCACTGTTCATATTGTATAAAAAACTATATTTTTAAAAGCGTATTTTTTGTAACAATCGCTGTTTGTGCATTATGCACATAACAATTATTTGTTCAGGAAGTTTTCAAGGCGTATAACTTCTATTCCGGCAAGCATAACTATTCCTGTTCCGTGGGTATCATTGAGATTCCAGCCAAGTTCATACTTGTAATAATCCGGAATAAATGCAAATTCCGAACCTCTGCATACTCCGTATACGTTTCCGTCCGCGTCAACGGCGGTTTTTGTCAGAGCCTCCCAGCCCTTGTAAACCGCTTTCAGATATTTTTCCGGATTATTGAGCCAGCCGAAACGTATTCCGCGTGAGAACGCGTATATAAACATAGATGTGCATGACGCCTCAGGATATGATTCCCAATCATTCAGCACCTGATGCCACATACCGTCGTTGTCCTGTAATTTGAGATATCCTTCGCAGAGCGTGTTCAGCATTTCAATCAGACCCTCGCGTTTCGGGTGATCCTCCGGCAGAACTTCAAGCAGTTCTGTCATAGAGAACACGACCCATCCGTTTCCGCGTCCCCATGGAACATTTGTTTTTGTGTCATACTTGAAATCATACACATGGCTCATTATATTTTCCTCAGGGATAAACAGACGCTTTTTGAATCCGAAGAACTGATTAGCCGCGTCATCGGCATATTTCTGCTCGCCGGTGAACTTGTAATATCTCGAAAGGAACGGCACACTCATATACAGATCATCCGCCCACATTGTCATATTGTGGAAACTGTGCATCTGGTCTTTGCGGAAGAATGAGCCGTCGTCAAGTCTGGTCTGCTTGTTGAAGATATAATCGCCGACATAATCAGCAACAGGCTTTACATTCTCAAGCTTGAGATACTTGTTCGCCTCAAGCATAACAGACGCGAATGAACCGCAGTCATCAAGGCTGTCTATGCTTGTGAGGAGATTGTGGATACTTGTTGCGCCGCCGTACTGTTCTTTATCCCAGAGCGCGTATTCAAGAGTATCGCAGCAAAGCTGGATGTGCTCCTGTATATAATTCTTGATATCCTCCGATTCCATAATCATTGCCGCATGAAGAAGTCCGTACAGAGTTACTCCGAGAGGATAATTCCATCTGCCGAAAAGCGTATTTTCATTATACGGACGCACGAATGTATCCGGCGCGTCTATTCTCCAGTAAGTCTTGTTTTCAGCGCCTACAATGTGCAGCATATCCATAGCCTTATCCCATTCAAAATCATAGCTCTGCGGGAATGTGCCTATGTAGATCCAGCTGTCGTCAGTTCCCTTTACTCTTGCCGGATTGGACAGTTCAACACCGTCCACTGTCAGTGTATATCCCCAGTCATCGCCGGCACATACTGTTTTCACCGCTATATCATGCTTTCCGAACGGCAGTTTAACGGGGAATTTTCCGCCATCGCCGATTGTAGCGACCGGTTTTTTATCCACATAAACCGTGCTTTCGCCTTTTGTGCTTATTTCAAATTCATACTCATTTTCGCCCATCTTATCGAAAAATCCGTTTGTCCAGCCAACGGCGTACTCGCCTTCTTTTTTGCCGAACATACGCGCGAACTGTCCCTTTGAGGCTTCATTCTCCGTCCACTCTGTTTCGGGATACCATTTAACGCCAGTTTCGCTTTCGCTCAATGACAAATCGGTTTTCGGAACTGTTTTATCGTCCAGAAGTCCGGTATAGAGAAAACCTTCCTGTCCTTCGCGTTCGGGAGTAGGCATAAGGAAATAGAAATCCCACTTTCCTATCCATGTGCCGAAATGACCGCCGAAACCTGCCTTTGTTTTCTGGAATTTTATAACGATATTATTCCATCCGGCTTTAAGCGGCAGATCCACACGCACGCCTGTTTCGCTGTAGCGTTCCTTGAATATGTCGGACTTATATCCGATCTCATCATTTACATATATTGTCATAGGGCCGAAACAGTTTACCGTAATTCCCAGCGCGCCTTTTCCGGCTGAATAAAATTTCGACCATGCCCACACGCAGTCCTTATCCTTTGCCTCCGGATAAATTTCATTCCAGTCAACACGGTAGCGGTAATCGGTAGTTCTCATAACTCCATGATTAACAAAGGCTCTGTGATACAGGCCATGCTTGATATTCTGCCCCATATAGCGGTTTGCAAGCGCGGATATAACGGCTTTCGGGTCGGTTCCCTCGTAAGCGTTTATACTTCTTGTGTCATCAAAGTAATATCCCATAATTTTTCCTCCTGTTTAATTTATTTTTTTGTATATTTTTTATCAAAATCAACCGAATACAAGACTATCCCATACCAAAGTATGGGATAGCTGTATTTAATTGAAATAATGCTTAAAATACTGATTTAACTCCTATTTTAAGTTATATATTCCGTAAATCATTTTAGCTGCCGCTGCTCTTGACGCTGTAGCCTTCGGAGCAAATTCATCAGCGCTTACGCCGTTTATGATGTTTGCTTTCTGGAGAGCTGTTACAGCTTCCTTAGCGTAATCATCAATAGCGTCGCTGTCCGTAAATGTTACAGCTGCTGATGTTTCCGGCAATGTAATATTTGCAGCTTTTGCAGCTCTGTATATAAGAACTGCCATATCCTGTCTTGAAACAGCATCACCAACACCGAATGTGCCGTTGTCATAGCCTGTTATAATGCCTTTTGCAAATGCAGATGCAACAGAATTGTAATACCATGCGCTCTTGTCAACGTCTGTGAATGAATCAGCCGCAGCGTTTGCGTCAGCAAGACCAAGTGCATTTATAAGAATTTTTGCAAATTCCGCTCTTGTTATCTCATCATCAGGAGCGAAAGTATTATCTGCTTTTCCGTTGATAATACCCTTGTCAGCAAGCGCGTTTATAGCATCAGATGCCCATGCCACACTGCCGAGATCGCTGAACTTCGGAAGCGGTGCCGACTGCTGTGTAGGTGTATTGTTGTTAACCGGCGTATTGTTAACCGGTGTGTTATTTATGCTTGTAGGCGTTGTAACAACATGATTTGTTGTTACAGCCGGTGTATTGTTTCTGTAAGATGTTACAGTACGGTTTCCCGAACTGCCGCTTGATGAACTGCCGCCGCCTGATGATGTGGCTTTCTTTTCAACAGTAATCTTAAATTCAAGCTCTTCACTCTGACCGCCGTTTTCAAGAGTAGCTGTCAGAGTAACAGTCTTATCCGATGTTGTTCTTGTTACGTTACCCTTTGTTGAAATTACCGACGGATTGCTTGAAGTCCAGGTAATAACCGAGCCGTATGAACCTTTCTTAGGAAGTTCAAAGCTTTTTGTAACTTCTTCATAGTCTTCCATATATGATTCAAGTTCTTCTGTGTCCAGCTTGAGCTGTTCCTCAGGATTTGAGATATTTACATAGAAAGTCTTTTCCTTTGATACAGAAGAATCAGCTTTGCTTGTAATTGTCGCAACGATTTTTGCTTTTCCGTCAAAGCCTTCTGTGATTGTATATTTACCTGTGGCAACGTCGATAACGTCACTGTCTTCCCACTCGTTTTTATCATTCTGAGCGAAACATTTCCATGCGATATCAACATAATCATCGCCTGCCGCTAAAACAAGGTCTTTTGTAGTTGTAAGTGTTCCGTTGTTTGCGCTTACCGACTTGCCGTCAGCATCAGCAATTGAAAGCGTATCAAAATAATCGCTTACTATATCTTCGCCTGTTGCAGCAACTTTATCTATCACCAGTTTCATTTCCGCATACGCAGCCGAACCCTTTACAGCCGCATGCAAAGCGATTTCTGTTTTGCCCTCAGGAGCTGTTGACTGAATTACAAGTTTATCGCCGTTGATGGAAATACCGTCGATATCGTCCTTTAAGCTGTATTCAATTTCATAATCAGAATCATTAGTCAGCGAATAGGAAGTACCTGATGACGGAACATAGAAAGCCGGATTATTTTCAGCTTCGAGCAGAATTTCGTTTTCGTCTTTATATTCAGTACTTACTGTACCGTCTTCGTTTGTTGTTTCTACAGCAACCGTAGCCTTGTCAACTGTTACATTGACATCACTTACATCAGCCGGTTTGAGAATACCGAACGAGTCGATATTTACATATGCCGGAGTTTCGGTATCTCTTGCTGTCACTGTTGTAACAGCCTCGTTAAGTATATATGATTTTGCTGTATTATCGTTTGTATAGCTTCGGCAGCTTACCTGTATGCCGTTGGCAACAGTGCTTCCGTCCTCGCCTGTTATAGTGATAGCAGCCTTAGCGCCTTCTCCTGTACCAACTTCACTGAAAGCTATCTGATATGTATATTTTTTTCCGACCTGAATATTTCCGAGACGGTCAACGCTTGTCGAACTGTTTCCCTGATACCATTCAACCGCATATGCCTTGGTAGAAGTAGAATATGCGCCGAGTCTCAATACACCGTTAGCCTTGCTTGTAGCGCCGCTCTGATTAAATGTAAGAGTGAATCCGTTGTCGGCGATATTGCTGTCTTCCTCAACTGTCATATCAAACGATACCTGAAAAGTTCCGCTCATAGAGTCAAAGGATTCAGTTCTTGAGGCTGCGGACAAATTACCATAATTGATTGACGCCGCTTCGATATAAACCGGACCGTTAAAGGCAACAGCGCTTGCCATAGGAGCAGAAAATACAAGCTGCGATGTTACTACTGTAACAGCGGCAAGTATTGAAACTATTTTTTTAATATTTCTTTTTGCCATAACTGAGATTATCCTCCTTAATATTTATATGTATACGGCAGATATTAAAATCTGCCGTATACTTAACTGTTAATAACCTGCAATGTTATTATTCAAATCTTACTGCATATATTTCTCTTATACCCATTCTGTGAAGTCTTGCGAATACTATATCGCCTGTGCCGTCATCATCATCATAAGGAACGAGATCGCTTACGAGTTCGCCGTCTTCAACTTTTCCTGTCTTTGCGTTATATATATCAACATAGAATCCAGGATCTACCGAGATATTGCTTCCGCCTCTGATAGCGATTGTAAGGGTATCATCAGTGTCAACGTCATCAACCTTACCGCATGCAAACGCGTCACGCGAATCAATATTATATGAAGCGTATGACGGAGAGAGTACACCGAGATCCAGATCTTCTGCCGCCTGAGCATCAAGGAATCTTACCATTGTATTTACCTTGCTGCCCGAAGTCTTAACGCCGACAATATCACCTACATGGAGAGCATCCCTAATATTCTGGAATTCCGGAGCGTCAGAGCCTGAATACTCATCGCTTACAGCTGACCAGAGTTTTGATACCTGATAATCTCTTGCCGCTGTAATACTTGTACATTCACCGACAGATGTTGTTGTTGTTGTATTATATGTTACCTTGTTGCCGTTTACATAGCCTGTAATTTTATAAACTGCTTCTTCTTCAGCCTCGTCATATACATTCTCAATCTTGGATATCATCATAAGCGGAGCGTCGTCAGCCGAGTTATAGTTATAATCAGCAGGCTCGCTTGACGAACCTACATATTCAATGAGAAGAGTCGGCTTGAGTCCGTCAAATTCAGCAAGGAAGTAATCCCTTGAAACACCTTCACGGTTGATATAGTTGCTTCCCGGTACTTTTGAATACTTGTATGTTGTAGTATCATTTACATCATCAATCTTATGCGGAGCTATAATCTGCGGAATTTCAGATGACATAAGATACTGGTTGCCGAGGAGGTTTCCGCTTCCCTGTACGCCTGTCATATTACTGGACAGAATAACAGGACGGTCATCGTCTTCTGTTCTGTAATTGCTTGTAATCACAGGCATAGCCAATGATTTGATTTTGCCTCTTGAGTCAACGCTGTACTTGACAAGACGCATCTGGAAGTCGCCCATTGTATTTATTGACATAATGTCATCAGCCATAAGAAGTTTTTCGTAATCATCGGAATCATCATTTACTTTCAGAGTATTTCCGTTCCAGCTGCTCTGTTTTGCGGATTTGAGATCTGTCCAGCCGCTGTAATCTTCAGGCTTGATTGTACCCTTTGTAAGTTTGTCTTTGGCAGCGTCTATCTGTTCTGTTGTCGGGCCGTAGAGTTTAAGGCTGTCAGCAAATTCAAGTGATTTTGTTTCGCCGCTCTGTGTGAACATTTTAGCGGTTACTTCCTGAGTTGAAGTATCTGTCTTTATCCAGATAAGCCAGCCGTATTCTTCGTTGCTTGCGAGTTTGCTTCCCGACAAACCTTCAACAGCGGCAATTCTGCCGAGTGAGTCAAGGTGGAAAGTACCCTCGTCGCCTGATGATATATCGCCTGAGAGATAGAATGTTTCGTCAATTTCATATCTCTTGCCGTCGATTGTTGCGTAATATTCGCTTTCTTCCTCATCAGCTTCAAGTTCCTTAACCTTGCCTTCAACAGTAGCTGTGGAAGCTTCAATGGTGATAACTCTGTCGCCTTCCTTGTTTGCGCTGGCGAGAACTGTAAGAACTTCCCATTTTTTAAGATTCTTAGCTGAGATTTCAGAGCCGTTTCTTGTTATTGTAAGATCAATATCATCTTCGTCGAGATCAACGTCGATCTTTTTAACGCCGTCAACTTCATATTTTGCATTGATAGCCTTATCAGTTGCGCTTGTTACTACATATGTCTTGTAGCTCTTTATGAACATTACATCATAGTATCCGTCGTTGTCATAGTCGTTAAGAACGACTTCACCAACGTCAGGAGTGATAAATTCCTCAAACTCCATATCATCAGGAATATCAGATGCTGTTATAATTTTGCCGTTGTATACAATAACCGGTGATTTGCATTTTGCCGCTCTTGTTCTTGTTGTAGAGCTGTTTGCGTAATAGTTTACTGTTGCGCTGTCCGTTCTGACATCCTGAATAGATTCAACATCTTCGGCTTTGATAGTAAGAGTATCCTGTTTTGTCTTAGGAACAACATATCTGATTTCTCTTACTCCGTCGCTGCCCTCATAATAATAAGCCTTTACCTTGTAGCCGACATAAGGTTCCGCGTCGAAAGTTCCTTTGTAATAGATCTCGCCGTCTATAAGGATCTGGTTATCAGCCGGATTTGATGCGGAATCTATTGAAGTTTTGCTTGTAGCCGTTACGATACCTTCAACTGTGAATACATCAAGAAGTTCAGATGCAAGGGTTTTGCCGTCTTCTGTCGTATATTCAACACCTTCGCTTGTAATACCCGATGTTTTCGGATAGAGAGCGTTGAGTGAGTTATAAATCATTTTGATTACCGTGCCTCTTGTAGCCGGAGCGTTTCCGTCCTGAGATGCAACGTTTTTGATTACTTCTATATTTTTCTGAGCCGCTACGCTGAGATATCCTGACGGATATCCGCCCATCTGTTCAGCATACTGATCATATCCGAGCGCGCATATAAGCATTTTTACAGCCTGATTGTATGTAACATTTGCATCCGGCGCAAAAGTGCCGTCGCCCATACCGTTTATAATGCCTGTATCATATGCTGTCTGGATAGTGGATGCTGCCCAGTGGTTTGCGTCAACATCTGTGAATGTATTTTTATAAGGAGTTGCCACTGAAGCATTGTTTGTCATTCTGAGAATCATAGTAGCCATTTCAGCTCTTGTTATCGGATTCTCCGGCTGTATTGAGCCATCAGTATAGCCCTGTACTATGCCGAGTGTCGTAACAAGACCGACAGCCTCTTCATAATAAGCGTCTGTTGCTGCGGCAGTTGTTGTAGTAGCAGACGCCGGTGTTGATTCTTCAGGAGCAGCAGTCGCCTCTGCAGCCGGGCTTGCCTCCGGTGCGGCATCTTCCGCAGATACGGTGATTCCCGCAGCGCTTGACAATACGCCGATTGTTAAGAGTAAACTGATTGCTCTTTTTAAGTTTTTACTCATATTATTACCTCCGCTTTAATATTTTTTAAATTAAGTGTAATATATATTGCTCCCCCAACTAACTCTTGAATTTTTCTGCTTTCCCAAACTGTGAGATCCTGCGTCAGAAAACCTTGAAAAACGTGAGTTTTCCTGCGATTTTCTTTCTTGAATTTCGCAGTTTGTTCTACGCATAAATTCTTCAAGCTTTAATTGGGGGAGCAATAATCAACAGCGCAGATTACAAAAATAATGTATCCGCTGTCGTTATGCAAAATAATTATATAGTATTAAAAAACTATTTGATATATAAAATTCCGGTTTTTTTGTGCAAAAAGCCGGAACTTTTGCGCTGACGTTTCACCCGCTGCGTGAAACCTTTGATATTTCCTTATAAGTTATGGGAGAAACTCCGGTATATTTTTTGAACACCTGACTGAAATACTGAGAATTAGACCCGTAGCCTACTTTTTCCGCCACTTCATATATCTTGTCCTTTTTATCCGCAATAATAAGTGATTTTGCCATTTCCATACGTTTTTCCATCACATATGCGGAAAAGTTCTTTCCTGTTTCCTTTTTGAAAAGCTTGCCGAGATAGTCAACGTTTGTATAAAGTACATTTCCGGCTATCCAGCTCAGCGAAAGATTTTCATTGCCGATATTTTTATCAATGATTTCAAGGGTATCGCGTATAAGCGCGCTTGAAATTCTTGAATTTTTTGGTGAATTGCACATGACTATTTCGTTTGCCGTGTTTAATATGTACTCTTTTATTTCAAAAAGCGTTTTCATTTCCTGAATGAAAGTCAGACCTTTCATATATTTATCTATTTTTTCACTTTCGCAGCAGCGTATAATGCACACAAAAAGTTCCATGCAGTATGTGCGCGCGATAATAGGTTCAGGCTTGATTTTTTCTATATTGCGGAAAATTTCAAAGATAAGATAATGCACTTTATCCGAGTCACCGCAGCGCAGAGCGCGTTCAACCGCACCGCAGTCCGGTTCGATAACGCTCATTTCGTCGTTGTTTATCACCTCATCGCTTATAAACATAGCGCCGGATTTTGCATAAAAGCGGTAATCCATACATTTTACAAGCTTGACATATACGTCGGGCAGTTCATTCAGGCTTTTACCGCTGCTGTAAACTATAGCGAGCGGAGTTCCGAACATCCGCCGTATTTTCTGCAGATAAGAGCCTGCCGGAACAGGGGAAAATTGTGTTACCACAAGGACCGCGTCGGTCAGGATAGTGCAGAGCTGCATATTATCCGCCCCGAATTCCCCGACAGTGAGTGTTTTCAGATAATTGAGTTCGGAATAATCTGCAGTTCTGTCAGGTTTCAGCACTATCATAGTCACCTTTGTTTCCTCTGAAATTCTGAAGGTGTCCTTATAAAGCTCAAGAAAATCAATATCCGCGCCGATAATGTATTCTTTGAGGAGCTGTTCTTTCAGAATCCGTTCCACAAGTTCCGTTTTTTTTAGCGCTCTGTTGTCAAATGCGTAATTATTATCCATAAAGAATTTCTCCTTTCCGCCGTCAGAGCTTTAATTTAAAACATCCTACTATTTATTATAAACTTTTTTTTCTGAAATTTCAAGTACATTTATTTTACAAATTTGTTTCAGAGGAATATTTTTCCGCCGAATGAATTATTACGGCGTGTGATTACAGCAGTTCTTTCCATGACATAATATACCTTCCGGCGTGTTTTTTCAGTTCATCGGTTATATGTGTATTCGTCCTGTCATACACGGCAACGGTCTGCATACCGGCTTTTTCCGCGCCGTATATTCCGGGGAGAATATCCTCAAAAACAACGCAGTCACGCGGTTCAACACCAATGCGCCGCGCCGCCAGAAGATATATGTCAGGATTTGATTTGTCCTTGCCAACCTCGGACGAATATGCCGCGCCGGAAAAAAATTTCCACACACCGCATCTTTCCAGAGCCGCTGTGCAGAGTTCGGGAAATCCTGAAGTTGCTACCGCAAGTTTTACGCCTTCATTATGAAGCTTTGTCAGATATTCCTTTGCGTATTCTTTCAGCGGAATATTGTGAAGATATTCTTTCTCCGCCTCTTTCTGAGCATCCTCCATAAGCATTTCCACAGTTTCAGACATATTATAGGCATTTATCAGATATCTGCATGAATCGTACACCGTCATATCCTGAATACGCTTTATGCACCCGTCATCAAGAGTGAGATTTCTTTTTGCAAATATCCTGCCGGTTATTTCTGTCCAGATCGACATAGAATCCAGCAAAGTGCCGTCAACGTCAAATATAGCTCCGCGCATATCTTTTCTTCCTTTCGTAAATTTTCACGCTGTCAGTCCCAGTTTTCACGCGCTGTTTTTGCCGCCAGTTCTTTCAGTTCCGCCTCGGCATTTTTGTAATCCGGCATAATTTTCCCTACTATATCCCAGAAACGCCGGCTGTGATTATGCTCCGCCGTATGGGCGAGTTCGTGTATTATCACATAATCGACCGCTTTGCGGCTTGCCATTATAAGACGCCACGAAAAATTCAGACTGTTCCTGCCGCTGCATGAACCCCAGCGTGTTTTTGCCGATGTTATGCCGACTTTTGACGGATACAGTCCTATTTCTCCCGCAATTTCCCGCGTTCTTTTTACTATGTAACGCTCCGCCGCGCTTTTATATATCCGTATCATATATTTTTTTACATCCTCCGGCTCCATATCCTCCGGCATAAAAAAATATTCTCCGTTAAATCCGGCTTTCTGCTCCGGAATCCGTTTCACCGGATAAGTTTCACCAAGAAAAACAGCGGTATCGGCTATCCGGAATTTTTCTTTTTCCTCAATCACCGCGCGCTTTTTCGCCAAAGCTTCCTCCGCCCAGCCGGAATGTTTACGTGCAAATTTCTCTATATCCTCCGCCGGTGTCCCTCTCGGACAGCGTATTTCAATCTCCGCGCCGGCAGTCACATATATTCCGATTGTTCTGCGTTTCTGATATATCACTTTATATTCCATATTATTTTGAAATTCCCTCAAGCCATATTATAAGCACCGATATATCAGCCGGAGATACTCCCGATATGCGCGATGCCTGTCCGATTGAACGCGGACGTATCGCGTTGAGTTTCTGTCTTGCCTCAAGGCGCAGACCTTTGATGGATGTATAGTCCGTATCCTCCGGCAAAAGCCGGTTTTCGGCTTTTTTGAACTGATTTATCTGCGAAAGCTGACGTGAAATATATCCCTCGTATTTTATGCGTATTTCAACCTGCTCGCACACCGCCTCACTGAGTTCGGGACGGTCAGGATCTATCGGCGCAAGCGCGGCATAATCCACTTCAGGACGTTTCAGCAGTTCGGCAAGCCGTATGCCGGCTTTGACCGGCGTACTTCCCAGCTTTTCAAGCACGCTGTTCGCATTTTCCGGAGATACTCCGGTTTTTTCAAGCCGCTTTATCTCATCGGCTGTTTTTTGCAGTTTGTCCTGTAGTTTGTCATATATTTCCTGAGAGATAAGACCTATTTCATATCCTGTCGGCATAAGACGCTCATCAGCGTTGTCCTGACGGAGAAGAAGCCTGTATTCGGAGCGTGATGTCATCATTCTGTACGGTTCGTTCGTGCCCTTTGTCACAAGGTCGTCTATAAGCGTGCCTATATAAGCCTGTGAACGGTCGATTATAACGGCGGATTTGTTTTGTATCTTTCTTGCCGCGTTTATTCCGGCGATCAGTCCCTGCGCCGCCGCCTCTTCATATCCGCTCGTGCCGTTGAACTGACCAGCTCCGAACAAGCCGTCTATTTCCTTAAATTCAAGGGTCGGTTTAAGCTGTGTCGGGTCGCAGCAGTCATATTCAATAGCGTATGCCGCGCGCATAATCTCAACATTTTCCAGCCCCTCAATGCTTCTCATCATTTTTATCTGAACATCCTCAGGCAGACTTGTGCTTATTCCCTGCGCGTACATTTCCTGTGTGTTAAGTCCCATAGGCTCAATAAAAAGCTGATGACGTTCCTTATCTGCGAAACGCACGATTTTATCCTCGATAGACGGACAGTAGCGCGGGCCTATCCCCTCGACGCGTCCGCTGTACAAAGGCGCTCTTGAAAGATTATCCAGTATAATCTGATGTGTTTTTTTATTTGTATACGCAACATGGCAGACAGCCTGATTTTCGCCTGATTTCTCTGTCTGAAATGAAAACGGAATGATATGCTCATCTCCATGCTCTTCCTCAAGTTTTGAAAAATCAATGCTTGACGCGTGTATACGCGCCGGAGTGCCTGTTTTAAAGCGCATCAGTTTCACGCCCATTTCCGCCAGACTGCGCGAAAGCATATTCGCCGGAAACATCCCGTCCGGCCCGCTTTCACGCTCATATTCACCTATCAGAATTTTTCCTCTGAGGTAAGTTCCCGTTGCGACAATAACGGCTTTTGCGCCGTATGCCATACCGGTATGCGTTTCAACTCCGCTTATTTTTCCGTCCTCTGTCAGAATTTTCACTATTTCGCCCTGTTTGACGTCAAGTCTTTCCTGCGATTCAAGACGGCTTTTTATCTCTATATGATATTTTTTTCTGTCGATCTGCGCTCTCAGCGAATGCACAGCCGGCCCTTTGCCCTTATTCAGCATTTTTGACTGTATAAACGACGCGTCTGCGGCCTTTCCCATTTCTCCGCCCAGAGCGTCAACTTCACGCACAAGATGTCCTTTCGCCGTTCCTCCTATGCTTGGATTGCAGGGAAGATTTCCGAGCGCGTCAAGGCTTATCGAAAAAAGGACTGTCCTGCATCCAAGCCTTGCCGCTGCAAGCGCCGCCTCTATTCCGGCGTGTCCGCCGCCTATAACGGCTACGTCGTATTCTCCGGCATTGTAAGCCATTTACATTCCTCCTCAGTCTGTTTCCTTTTCAGCGTTGTTGGGTTTATTTTCGAGCGTTGATTCAAGAACGCGCTGTAAGCTTCTTGACGCGTAAAACGCAGTCGGGAAAACCGAAAAATTGATGCCTACAGCCAGATACAGCACAACAACGGCAGCCTGCGGCAAAAAGCTTGAAAGTCCCAGAAGAACCGCAAGGATGAAAGCCGTAAGAAGCAGATTCATCGGCAGTTTTGCAAAGGCGAATATAAGCGCGTTTCTGTAAAGCTGCACTATTGTACATTCAAATGTCACCATAATCTGATATATATAGAAGTGCATGAATGTGTACAGCACAAATAAAAGCAGTATAATATATGTCATCACAAACCACATAGTATTGCCGGTTGACCTGAACTGAGCGGAATAGAAGTACACCGCGTTTATCACAAGGAACAGCACTGCAAGATCAACTATTATAACAACCGCCGACTGTTTCAGATTGCTTTTGAATTTATCCTTGAAATCGCTCCATATCCACGCGTGTTCCTCTCTTGCGAAGCAGCGCAGAATATAGGCAAGTCCGGCGCTTGCCGGCCCCGAACCCCACAGTGTTGTCATGCCGAAAGCGAATATAATGCTGAAATGCACCGCAAGCTCGCCGGTATTATATCCGACAGTTTCCGCAATAGCTGTTATAGTTCCCTCCATCGCCGGCATAATCATAAAAAATGATGTGCAGAACATAAGTACAAGCATAGGCAGACTGACCATTGAATACAATAAGTTAGACTGTATTATCTTCCAGAATTTCCTTACAAATAATTCCGCATAAAGGAATATGCCCCTTTTTTTCGGCGCATCCTTGTCAACGCCCGGCCCTTCCTTGGTATATCCTCCACCAAAAAGTCCCATAATAATTCCTCCTAAAAAATAAAATCATATATATTTTATCATATTTTTTGCCCGCGGTCAATAATTAACCGCAATATAAACAGAACAACAGCATTTACTTTTTTCTGTACAAAAATTGTAAATGCTGCTGCTTTATAAAATCATAAAAAAGTTATTGACAAAGTAATTGTTCATATGATACAATAAAGACAGGAAGAGCAAGACTTCTAACGGTCAGCTCGAAATAGTTTAGTTATAAAATAACCGCTACCTCAAGCCAATTGGAGCGGTTATTTTACTTTTACAGTAAAAACTATAAAAAGTATAGCTACAATGAGCAGTATCTGAACTGCTTTATGTAAAAATCTTTTCATAGCAGCTCACCTCCCTCCCGAGCATCTTGATTAGCGACTTAACGCCGTTGCTCAATTGTCATGGAGTTGTGTGGAGCTGACCGTCCGATTTTATCGTTTTCCGTCTTGCCTTTATTTCCTGACCGGATAAATCCGGCAAATATATTATATCACATATTATCGAAAAAAGCAAGCTGAATATAAAACAGAATTTAAAACGGCGATTACATACCGGATAAAATTATAAAAAAGGTATTGACAATTCAATTATTTATATGATACAATAAAACAGAAAAGGCAAGACTTCAAACGGTTATGCCGCAAAATAAATGCTTATAATAGCCGCTTATCTTGCAGGAAGGGCGGCTATTATTTTGCTTTTACAGCGAAAACTATCAATAATATGATAATCTCCAGAATTACTTTGAGCATTGCTCTGAGTAATTTTTTTGCCATATGTAGCAATATGCTTACTTTTCATAAGCATTCCCCCTTTCATAGACTCGGCTTTTTCTGTATTCTTTTCAAATACTCAGCCTGTGAATATAAAAGCGGGCATAACCGTCCGATGGTGAATCGTTTTTATCTTACCTTATTCCGCATGAGAAAACTCATGTGGCGAATTTCTTCGCTTGTTTTCATTATATCACATTTTTCGTTGGTTTTCAATATATTTTTTATTTCATCTGCTTTTTATCCGTACAAAT
>CAZLOX010000005.1:0-9598 GCA_964561265.1 uncultured Lachnospiraceae bacterium | reverse complement strand
AAAAAAGCCGCCAAAAGCGACTTCCCCACGACCGGCGATATTACATATCGCTTAAACGTTAATTCGGTTACATGAGTATACAGCGTATTTCTACCTGAATTTATGATGAATATAACGTGGTAATTACGTACCAGATAAATTCAAAAAAATTCTTGACAAAGCATTTATGTATATGATACAATAAAAACAGAAAAGGCAAGATTTCAAACGGTTATGCCTTAGTCAAGCTTATATTTTAATAGCCGACCTTGTGCAGAGGGCGGCTATTATTTTGCTTTTACAGCATATAACGCGGTAATTACATAATATATGAATACAATAAAAAACCGAAAAGGCAGGACTTCAAACGGTTATGCCTTAGTTTACGATTACAGTGACCGTAACTTTGGCGAGGGCGGTCACTGTGCTTTTACAGCGAAAATTGTCAAAAAACAGCGGTGCAAAGTCTGTATCCAACGCTTTCACCGCTGTTTTTTATAACTTATTATCTTTATGCACAAAATCAAAGTTAATCTCATAATCAATACAATTTAATATTTTATTGACATCTTCAAAATCAAATTTTTTACGTCCGTTCAGCAACTGACTTAACTGTGATTTTGATATATTTAATTTATCGGCAATAAACTGCTGTTTAATTCCCTTTGATTTCAGAAATTCTTTTACTGTTGCAACAAGCTTTGCATTATCTGTGTATTTCAAACAAACCACCTCAAAAATGACATAAGTTCTGTATGCCGAGAATTTCACTGCTTTTATTTTTCATCTTCCGAAGGCTCATCAGGAATATATGTATATAAATCCGATATATTGCAATGCAAAACACCGCATAATTTATTTATATTATCAATGGATATATGCTTAGTTTTGCCGGTTGCCATATCAGACAGTGTAGGCAGACGAATATTAGTCAATTCCGCCAACTGCTTTTGAGTTAAACCGTTTTTTGCTAATTCAACTTTTAACAGACATTTAATCATATATCTATATCTCTCCAAAAATACCTGTTGATTATCCGATATCTTCCGAAGCTTCATTATCCGGAATATATTCCATAATGTCATCCGGCTTGCATTTTAAATTATTACAAATGTTATTCAAGCTGTCAGTAGTTATTGATTTATTGTTTCTCAAAGCATTTAATAAGCGTGAGTTAATCAGATTTCTACGAATCAACTCATTTTGCGAAATACCTTTTGAAACAATATAATCAAAAAATCTGTCAAATACAATCATTCAATCACCCATATACGGAATCATATATAATACACTCATATTAAGATTTTGTATCTTCCGAAGCCCCATCATCAGGAATATACTCTAATATATCGCCCGGCTGACAATCAAGCAATCCGCAAAGCTGATTTATAGTTTCAACAGACACAGCATTATTACGTATATTCTGGATTTTAGATTCTCCCATAATCTTGTCTTTACGTAATTTATAAGAACTATATCCTTTATTTTTAAGCAGTTTTAAAATATCGTTTATATATTTTATCATAATCATTACTCTTTTAATTTTTAGTAAATATACACAAAATAGACACCGTTAAAGCAGTGTTTATTTTGTGCAATAAAGCCAATTGACAACACCGTTAAAACAGTGTATAATGTAATTAAGCTAAAATAGACCTGTACAGTTTCAAGCTCAATTTTTGTATATACATATAATATTATATCATAATCACCAAAACAAAGTCAACACAAATATAACAAAAAACATCAAAGAAGGGATTACAATGGACATAAGCGCAAGACTTGAGGGCATTTTAAAAGAACGCGGATGGACAAAAAATAAATTAGCAAAAAGGAGCGGAGTAACAGCGTCAACAATAGCAGGTATCTTTAACAGAAACGCAATACCTACCATAGCCACTCTTGAAGCAATCTGCAATGGAGCGAATATATCGCTTTCACAGTTTTTCGCGGAGGAGGAAACACTTGAAACCGTATACGAAACAAAAAAACTCTGTAAATTATGGAAAGAACTAACCCAAGAACAACGGGAACTTATATTCCAGCTTATAAAAGCCATACTGGAAGCAAATAATCGAAAATGTTACTAAAGGGGGGAGAAAACAGCTTTTCTCCCCCTCAAAAATTTTATATCGCCTTTAAAATAAGTTCCGCCGCGGTTCCTTTTGTAAGATTGCCCGCTTTGTCACAGGAAATATCCTTTCCAGCCGCGCGGCTGATTATTCCGCACGCCTCCTGCACAGAAATTATTTCTTTCGGATGAAGCATATTATCATCCGACTTCACAATCTCCAGTTTTTTCGCAATTCCCACAGCGTCCGCGAAATAATCACGCGTGAGAACATCGCTGAAATTATTTCTCTCATACGCCGACAAATCCAGCGCATTTATCACAAGCACAATAAAATCCGCGCGGTTCATTTCAGCGTCCTTATCCTTTATACTGCCTCTTGCCCACGCCTGAATATCAACATTTGTGAAATCGCCGGTTATATAATTGACCGCATACTGTTTCGGGTCCATCTCACTGCCCCAGTAGCGCGTCCAGTTGTAAAGTCTTTTCGGCTGAGGGCGCGTATACGGTACTTTCGCTTTTGTAAGGTCTATTTTATTCGCCGAGTAAATATGCACTTCGGTGTCCGAATAAATCAGTATCTGCGACTGTCCGTATCCTGTCAGGTCGGTCCACATTATATGTCCGTCAAACGGGAATGTGAAGACAGGATTCATATATCCGTCATAGATAGCCGCCGGAAGTCCGCCCCTTCTGTACGCAAGCAGATGGTCGGAATTTTTGCCGTCGAAATTATGTATTGTGGTGGCAATACTGCTCCATCCCGGCACTGTGCGGTGTTCTTTATAAAGCGATTTTCCGCTGCAGTCAACGAGGAAAAGTCCGTCAAGTCCCTGCGGGCCGCTTCTGTCTATTCTGTCCAGACCGCCTATCTCCGTTCCCGGATTATCCGGACGGAAATTTCCGAGCGCGATATTCTGCGATTCAACAGTGTCTGTAAAACGCCATAAAAGTTTGCCGTCCCATGTGTGCGCTGTGGTGTCGAGTCCGCCGACAAGCACTGCCGGGCCGGTTGCCGGATTCTGGTCAAGGTCGCCTACCCATACGCAGTCCGCATGGTCAAGCATCGGTATTGTCCAGAGCGTTTCGCCCTTTGAATTAAGTACGGTATATCCGGCAATAAGTTCGTCTTTGCCGTCACCGTCAAGGTCATACGGCCACGGATAGTGTCCTATATTGCCCTTGAATGTCCACATTACGTTATAATTTGTATCCAATGCCCATAACTGATGATATCTGTTTTTCAGTATGATATTCTGCGGATATCCTCTGCCTTCAAGGTCAGCGATAATGATACAGTCGTGAGCGTGTTCGTCGGGAATAGCGTGTTTTTCCTTTAAAGTACCGGTTTTGCCGTCAAATATGCAGAGTTCATCATTCATAACGCACAGAAATTCATTATTGCCGTCATTGTCGATGTCGTATATCTGCGCCGGAATATCCGCGCCGCTGCCTACTACGTTCGGATCGGGCGTTCCGATCTGCCAGAGCATTTCACCCTGAAGATTATACGCTGTCGCGCATACTACGGAATGCGGGAAATAGCGGTCGTCAAAAGCACAGTCAGGCTGTACCATAACGACTTCCATAATGCCGTCGCCGTTAATATCGCCGAGCCACATACGGCAGCCTTTGCCGGCCGCGGATATATCGAATTTGCCCAAAAAATAAGTTTCCATAATTTAACGTTCCTTTCATCGCTTCTATAAAACGAATTTCAATTGTTAATTATTTATTTACAACATCTTATTTTAACACTATATTATAAAAAATACAATACTTTTATTAAAGTTTAGAAAAAAAATACCGATAAATATTTATAGGGGGGATTTGCTGTGAGTGAGATAAGAATAAATAACAACAGAGATGTATATAAATCATTTTTAAATGCGGCAGGCGAAACCGAGCTGCCGAATCAGGCGGACGCGCTTATTGATGTGGATTCGGTGGAATTGTCGGGAATGTCACAGGCGGCGCTTGCGGCGGTGCGTTCATCGGGAAAAGTCCATGTATATGATGATGACTGCGATGACCTTTTCAAGGCGGTAGACGTAGCCATTAAGGAGCTGAAAAAGCAGTCTGAGGATTTTGCCAAATATATGGAAAAATACAGGGAAAATCAGCGCCGCCAGAAGAAAATTCAGAACCACAAGGCGCGTATGAAAGCCGCGCTTATGAAGAAGAGCGGGCTTTTGTGGACAAGTGAGCTTGACGATTCGGCAAGGCAGTATGTCATGAGCAAGTCGCCGCAGCTTTTTGCGGAGTTTGATATGAAACAGAAACGCAATAAGCAGAAAGACGAAGATGAGGAATAATCGGCGGATTATAAGGGAACGTTTCGGCGTGCCCTTATTTTTTTATATTGATTTATTCGGTTCTTTCTTTTGAATTTTCTAAAAAAAACAAAGGCAGTTCCATTTCTGAAACTGCCTTTTGGTAGCGGTAAGTGGATTTGAACCACTGACACTACGGGTATGAACCGTATGCTCTAGCCAACTGAGCTATACCGCCTAATCAACATTAAATATTATAACAGAAAAATCAATGCTTGTCAAGGTATTTTTTTAAATTTTTTAAAAATTTTTCTGTATTCGGTTATTTGCAGACAACTGCGGCGGGATCGGTGATCCCGCCGTAATTGTATATAAAAGTCTGAACTTTCAATTACATTTCAACAGTTACTGTCTGAGTAGCAGCATCCCATGCTACTGTTGCGCCGAGAGTTTCGGAAACAAATCTTACAGGAACATATGTGCTGTCGTTGATGATCTGAGCAGGTACGTCGATTTCTGACTTGGTTCCGTCAACGTCAACGTCTTTTGAATCAATAACGAGAGTTATTTTCTTGCCGTTCAGTTCGATTGTAACAGTTCTTGTAGCGCCGTCCCAGTCAACTTTGCCGCCGAGAGTTTCGGAAACAAATCTTACAGGAACGAGTGTTCTGTCGTCTACGATAACAGGAGCTGCAACAAGAGTTGCTGCTTCGCCGTCAACTTTAGCTTCTGTTTTATCGATAACGAGTTCGATCTTTTTCTTTTCAGCCGGTGCAGCAGAAGCGTCAGGAGCAGCAGAAGCGTCAGGAGCAGCTGTAGCATCCGGTGCTGTTGATGCTTCCGGAGCAGCTGATTCAGCCGGTGCTTCAGTTGCAGCCGGTGCGTCAGCAGGAGCATTCAGCTTTTCAATAGCAGCTTTGTCTTCTGCCTCTGAAAATTCGCCTGTAGCTACGGAATAATTTGTAATGTCAAAGTTATGTCCGTTCTGCTTTCTCTGATATGCGAATACGAAAATCTTCGGAGCTTCTGTGCCCGGATTTACATAGCTGAGAGCGTCTGTCTTTGACTCTTTGCCGTCTTTGTCTGTTACAGTTACTGTATATTCTTCTTTTGTCTGATCGAAGTCAATTCTTACAGTATACCATTCGCCGACTTTGAACTTTTCAACAACTTCAACGATTTTGCCGTTAGCAGCTGTTGCTGTTAAAGTTTTTGTAGCTTCGTCAAAAGCTAATGATGCTGCGAGCTGATCTTCAGTACCCTTTGTAGGATCGCTGTAGTTACCGCTCTGGAACTGGATTATACCGCTGTTAAGTCTGATATCGAACTTAACATAGCCCTTATCTGTGATAAGACCGCTGTTCTTTCTTGTGTAAAGATACCATGAACCTTCGCCTGCTGTTCCGTTCTTTGTGCTGTCGGATTCGCAGTGAATGAACTTTGTTCCGTCTTCATCTTCTTCAAGAATTTCCGAATGAGTGCCGGCGCTTCCTTTAAAGAGCCATGGGTTGCCGTCCTCTTTGATAGGCAGACCCGGAGCCGCAGCAACGTTTGTGCCGTTTGTTGGTGCAACAAAGTAATTAGCCGCTCCAACCGGGAGGACAAATGCCTGTGCAGCAATTATTGTAGCCGCTGCGAGAGCTATAAGTTTTTTCTTCATAATAGAATAACTCCTTTATAATAATATTTTGAGAAATACATCCTGTTTTTTCGGTCAGGCTGTATTTTCAAGTACATAATTAAATATATTATACAGCATTTTAGACAAAAACAACATATAAAAAACAGACTAAATAGTTTAAAATAACGTACAAATCCAATTGAATTGTCAGTATCTGTATTTTATCCGCCTATCTGAGCGTCAAGACCTGTACCGAGAGCAACGTCAAGAAGCTGCTGCATATGTTCCTTTGGTATCAGCGGAACATCGCCCATAGGATATTCGCGTCCGAGTCCTTTGTATTTGTCCAGACCAAGCCTGTGATACGGAAGAAGATGTATTTTCCGCACATTCGGGAGCGTTGCCGCAAATTCCGCTATCGCGCGGATCTCCTCCGGCGTATCGTTGAATGTCGGAATAACCGGAACCCTTATTATAAGTTCTGTGTCCGATTCCGCGATACGGCGCGCGTTTTCGAGTATCAGCGAATTATCCTGACCGGTAAATTCCTTATGCTTTGCCGGATTCATATGCTTTATATCCATAAGGTAGTAATCAAGGTATTCAAGATAACGCTTTATAATGGAAAAATCCGAAAAGGCGGTTGATTCCATAGCGGTATTCAGACCGTTTTCCTTTGCCGCCCTCAGAAGAGCGACCGCAAATTCCGGCTGTCCGAGGGATTCTCCTCCCGAAAGAGTTATTCCTCCTCCGGAACGGCGGTAATACGGCGCGTCCTTGATAACTTCCTCCATTACTTCGCGGACAGTGACATCGGTTCCGATAATTTTTTTCTTACCGTTCGTCATCATTTCCTGCACCGCAAATTCCTGCGATTCCGGATTGCAGCACCATCTGCATCTCAGAAAGCATCCCTTCAGAAATACAATAGTGCGCACTCCCGGCCCGTCGTGGACCGAGAATTTCTGTATATCAAATATACGTCCTTTTGTGTCCAAATAATTCATAAAATCACTCCGTTACACTGCGCCCTGTTCGGTACGGTTTATTATATCGTCCTGCAGGGATTTTGACAGCGTTGTGAACAAAGCGCTGTATCCTGCCACGCGGACAACAAGAGATTTATATTTTTCGGGGTGTTTCTGAGCGTCCTGCAAAGTTTCACGGCTTACTACGTTAAACTGCATATGACTGCCCTTCTGGTCAAAATATCCGCGTACCAGCGAAACAAAGCCTTCAAGTCCCGATCTTCCCTCAAGCGCTGACGGATGGAATTTCATATTGAACAGAGTTCCGTTTGACGCGATATAATGGTCAAGCTTTGAAACGGAATTTGCCGCCGCGGTAGGGCCTTTCACGTCCTTTCCGGCGGATGGCGATACGCCGTCAGCAACCGGAGTGTACGCATATCGTCCGTCCGGAGTTGCGCCGGTCTGCGCGCCGAGAGGCACATTTGCCGATACCGGATAAAGTCCGGCCTGATATTGTCCTCCGCGCGGATTTCTGTATGTTTCAAGCGGTTTTGTATATGTATAAGCGACATCGCGCGCAAAGAAATCTATTTCCGGTATATCATTTCCGAATTTCGGTATTTCATCTATGAGTTCCTTTATACGCTGATATTTTGCGCGGTCGGCATCGGAGATATTGTCCGCCGCGCATACCTGCGCCGCAACCGCCGCGATATCTTCGGCTGTGACATCATGCCCCTGACGGATAAGCTCGCCTATAACCTCCTCGGTTACTTTGCCTACGCTGTCGGCGTCAATCGGTTTGCCGTAATTGTATTTAAGCGCGTTTTTCAGATCGCGCATTGAAATTTCCTTTTTATCGAAAACAAGGGTTTTCACAGCATAGAGCGAATCCGCCATGTTTGCAACACCGAATCCCTGCGGGCCGGTGAAGTTATATATCGCTCCGCCCTCCTGCACCGATTTTCCTCTGCCGATACAGTCCTCGATCATACCCGACAAAAACGGCAGTGGACATCTTACGGCGTGCGCAACGTCAATTGAGTTGTCCGCGTTTACAAGCAGTTCTATCATATATTTCATCTGCTTTTTGTACGCGTCATAGAACTCGTCAAAGGTTTTCATATCTTCTACTTCGCCGGTCTGCAGTCCCACAAGTTCGCCCTTGTCCATTCCGTTTGAGAATACAAGTTCAAGCGGACGGCACATATTGAAGAATGCCGCGTCATGCCAGCCTTCTGTTTTTCCTGCTTTCTGCGGTTCAACGCAGCCTATTATGTTGTAATCACGCGCATCTTCAAGGGTAAGACCGCGGTTTACAAGAGCGGGGATGATAACCTCATCATTGTAATATGCCGGAAGTCCCACGCCTGTGCGTGTAAGTTCAGCGGCGCGCATCATAAATTCATGCGGTGTGCCGTTCCATACGCGGACTGAAAAAGACGGCTGCGGCAGACTTACATGAAGCGTGGCATTTATGCACATATATGACAAATCGTTTGTCGCATCGCGTCCGTCCGGAGTCTGACCGCCGGCGATAAGGTTCTGGAAAAGGCTGTATCCGGCAAAACCTTCGGCAGATGCCGCGTCACGGACTTTGTTGAGGTCGTTTAATTTTACCCATATGCAGTCGATAATTTCCTGAGCAAATTCACGTGTGATTTTGCCCTCATCCAGATCCTTCTTATAATAAGGATACATATACTGGTCGAAACGTCCCGGAGAAATCGAATGACCGCTTGATTCTGTCTGCAGAAGCATCTGTATGAACCAGAACAGCTGACACGCCTCATAGAATGATTTTGCGCCCTTTGACGGAACATTCGCGCAGTTGTATGCGATAAGCAGAAGCTCGTCTTTTCTTCTCTTGTCGGTGCATTTTTCAGCCATATCAAGAGCCAGCGCAGCATATCTGAGCGCGTATTTTATAGCGGCCTCACAGCTTATTATAACGGCGCGGAGAAAATGCGATTTTTCCACAAAATTGCCGTCTGCGACATTCATGGAATCAAGCTCGTTTTTCGCTTTTCTGATAATGCCTTCAAGACCGTTTTCCAGCAGTTCGGCATTGTTCACGGTAACGTGTCCTACTCCGTTGTAGAAATAATTGCCGGGAGTGAACATATTATGTTCCATCGCCCTGAGAGTCTGCGGTTCCATATATGATGTTGCAAGCTCGCTTGTTGTTTTTCCTTTCCAGTATGTATACACTTCCCTGAGTGTGTTTTTTGTCTGTTCCGAAATATAAAACGGGTCGGCCTTGCGGTGTTCCACTGTGTCAAATTCGGCTTCAAGCCATTCAAAAGAATATTCCGGAAATACCTGACAGCTTCTCGGCGACTGCGTTGCGCTTCCGGCGATAAGTTCGTCAGGACGTATGATAATCGGTATATTTTCAAGAATATGCGCGAATGCTTTCGCTCTGCGCATTATAATCGGTTCGCCCTCTGTCTGCCTGTAGCTTTCAGTAATCAGAACTGCCCTGTCCGCCTCAATTTCAGGCATCTTTTCAAAAAGATGCTCTATAAGTTTCGGAATACGTGACGATTTTTCGATATATTCGGTGTAAACTTTATCCATTTTATCACTCTTTCCTTTAAAATTATTTTCCGTTTCATCTAAGGAAACGCTGAATAAATCAAGATAAAAAAATAGTTTTAGTCCCCTGACGTCAGTAGTT
>CAZLOX010000004.1:0-40812 GCA_964561265.1 uncultured Lachnospiraceae bacterium | reverse complement strand
AATAGAAATGCCGGGCTCTGTAATGTCGTCTTATAATGCGACAACTGTTTACAGAAACGGTGAACTTCTCTACAATTTCAAGCCTTCATCGGCAAACCCATATTTGCTTACCGATTTGTTAAGACGTAACTGGGGATTTGACGGTTATGTAACAACAGACTGCGGCGCGGGAGATGATCTGCGCGCAAAGGCTGAGTACAGAAAAGGTATTCTTAATATAATCGATAAAGACGCGGATACATATGATGACAGCCTGTTTATTGCCGAAGGACTGAAAGCCGGAATGGATCTGGAGTGTAATCTGAGCGGCGGCAACGCGGCGGTAGCGCTTGGCAAAGACGCGGTCGAAAAGGGATATATGAGCGAGGGAGAACTTGACACTGCAATTTATCATCTCTTTCTCCAGCGTTTCAGAACAGGTGAGTTTGATGACAATGCGGCTTACCGCAGCTATACTTCTAATGATATAGAAACAGATGAAAATGTGGCTGCGGCGGAAGAAGCGGCGGAAGAAAGTATTGTCCTTCTTAAAAATGATGATAATTTCCTGCCGCTGAAAGATGATGTGAAGAAAATAGCTGTTGTAGGAACAATGGCTGACAAGCTTGTTCTCGGCGACTATACAGGAACACCGACAAAGAATGTTACTCCGTTTGAAGGGATAAAGACGGAGTTCGGCAAGCGTGATGCGGAAGTTACAAATATCGGTGTGATTTCTGATGATGAAAAACTGTTTAATATCAAGAGTATCACACTTGTATTAACGAACGGAAAAACGCGGAACGTTGATCTTACGAAAGCCACAGGAGTAAGCGGTATGACAGCGGCAGACGGCGGATTTAAGGATGTTACGGCAAATGCCGCGGCGGTAATACCGAATGTTAATTTTCAGGATGTGGAAAAAGTACAGGTAGAAATGGCGCAGGGAACACTCTGGGGCGGTTCGCTTAACATTGGCTACGGCAGCGGAGGTTCTATCACAGTTGCCTCAGTTCAGTCACAGGCTACGGCTGATGAAAATACATATGTAATATGCGAGGGAGAATACACAGGCGCAGACGGCGGATATAACGGAACTGCCGATATGTCGATTTCGGCTACTCCGACTGCCAGGGATTTTTCAGTTGAAGCGTATAAAGCACAGCTTGATGCCGCCGATGTAATTATCGCATATGCGGCGACAATTCCAAAGCAGGAAGGCCTTGGAGATCCGGATTCGTCAGAGTCTAAAGACAGATCTTCAATCAATCTTCCTTCGCACCAGTCGCACGTTCAGGAGATATGCAATGCTTATCCGGGTAAAACGGTTGTTGCAATGTCTACAGTCGGACAGATAAATGTTGAGCCTTTTATGAATAAGTGCAGGGCAATTTTATGGACTTCATACAACGGTCAGACACAGGGAACGGCGCTTGCCAAGGTTCTTGCCGGAGAGGTAAATCCGTCCGGAAAACTCTCTTCAACATGGTATGCAAATGCGGATATCGCAAAAATGGAGATTGCCGGAAACAAAAAGACGATCGGCGGCATAAGCGGCAATTATACAGATTATGATATTCAGCCGGCGGACGGAAATCCGGGTCATACATATCAGTATTATACCGGAACGCCTGTATATCCGTTCGGATATGGATTAAGCTATACAACTTTTGAGTATTCAAATATTACGGCAGATAAAGACAGTGTTGACGCAAACGGAACTTTGACAATATCCGCTGATGTTGCAAATACCGGAAGTGCTGCCGGAAAAGAAGCGGTTCAGCTTTATATAGCTTTTCCGCAGAGTGATGATGTAAATATACCGAAAAAGCAGCTTAAGGGCTTTGAAAAAATAGAACTTGCAGCAGGAGAAAAGAAAACTGTAAGCTTTACGCTGGATGTTAAAGATCTGGCTTTGTATGATGAGTCGCTTGTGCATAACAAGGTTCATACCGGTGAATATGCAGCCATTATCGGCAAAAACGCAGATGACGAAACATTAAAGCAGTCCTTTAACGTAACAGGCACACTGGAATCAAAGCTCAAAACCGTAAAAGCAATGCCGGACGGCGTGGCTGTAAACGGTCTTATATGCGAGGACGGAACCGGTCTTACGGCTTACACAAAAATCAATTCACGTTTGTCAGCGGTTATGAGTGACGAGGCTGTATTTGATCTGAGCGGTTCAGGCGCTGAGGTTGTATATACCAGTTCCGATACGGATATAGCGACAGTTGATGCAAACGGAGTTGTTTCATCGGGAAGCAAGGAAGGCGCGGCGACAATAACGGCGGCTGTTACAATTAATGGAGTGACTGTATCTGACAAATATCCGGTTGTGAATAAACTGCAGATAAAACCGTCTGATGATGAAATAGAGGCGGCAAAGGCGGCTTTGAAAACCGAATTTGACAAACTGCCGGCGGCGGCTTATTCGGAAGATAACTATAAATTATTACAGGAAACATATAATAAAGCGATAGAGAAGATAGAAACAGCGGCTACAAAGGACGAGGTTCAGAATCTTCTCCAGAATGCGGCAGAACTGCTCAGAGCGGTAGAAATGGACGCTCTTGAGAAAGGTTATACTATTGTGTCGGAAAATCCGGATATCATAGAAGACGGAGTTATAGATTACCGTGAAAACGGAATACCTATGTACAGCGGAGCAAGCGGAACAGTGACTAATGCGTCACCGTACAGCGATATACAGCTTGTAATGACCGACAGTGAAGGAAATGCGGTAAATTCGGATAATATTTTATGGCAGGTTAAAAAGCTTGACAGTTCAGGCCGTAAGGTTGCGGATATAGACAGCGCGGCCGGAAAACTTACCGTATACGGCAACGGTATTATAGAAATTACAGCGGCAGACCTTGACAGTATGAAGTGCGGTGTACTGCAAGTGCACGTCAATATGCAGATTGAAGGCGAATATGCCGATAACGGCAACGGCGCAAATCTCAGCGATACGCAGGGCGGTACCAGCGGCAGTTTATGCATAGGCAGCGCATCTGATAAATGGATCGAGTTCAAAGGCGTAAAATTATCGCAGTTGTCGGATGTCAGCGTCCGTTATGCTAAAAAGAGCGGTGACAGCACGGTAAAAATAAGTCTTGACAATACAGGCTCAAAGATAATTGCAGATAAAAAACTCAGCGAAACAGGGGCATGGAACAGCTGGGCTGAAGCGGAACTGAACCTGAATAAGAGTGTAATTTCTGAGGCTGAACTTGACGAATACGGATGCACAGCGATATATGTTCAGCTTAACGGAGCAAATCTTGATTATATGCGCTTTAACTATGATGTTAATGATGATTTGCCTTATGTAATAGAAAAAGTGATTAACAAGTATGACGGCGCGGTTAATGTGAATGTTTCATACAGGGGAAGTTCGGAGCCGGACGGAGCGAAACTTATCGCGGCGGTATATAACGGAGAATTAAAGGGAGTTTCGGCTGCGGATATAAGAATAGCCGGAGATTATGAAATTCAGACAAATGCCGGAGAAAATGATAAAATAAAATTATTTATCTGGAACAGTCTGGAGGGAATGAAGCCTTTGGCAGAAACAGCTGAAAAAGTATATAATATTCCTGTTGAAAGCGAGATTATAGTTTATTCTCTTGACAGCACGGATTATGATTATTCGGTGCTTGCAGACGGTTCGGATGGTATTCAGTACGCTGCAACGGTAAACGGACTGAGCGGATATGGCAGCTGGAGTATAAAAACAGGTAAAAATGTAAGCTATACATACACAGATACAAACGATAAAACATATGATTTTAAGTTTACAAAATCATGGAATGCCGGTGAAGGCGGCGAAAACAAACGCAGTCTGTTCTTTACGCCGAAATCCGAGTGCAGGGTCACTGTTCTGTTCAACGGAGCGGCAGGACGTGATATGTATATATCACAGAGCGGAGAAAAGCTGAATACAGGAGTAGGCAATGGAACAAATGCCGCGTTCAGCGCTGAAATCACTGATATAACAACGCCGGTTTATGTATACGGAGGCAAGTCGGGCAAGGATTTGTTTGCGGTCATAGTTGAATATTATGGCAAAAATGAAACTGTACAGCAGGATTCGGACAGCACTTCTTCTGATACCGGAGATGATGAAACAATACAGACAATAAAATGGAATGATTCGGATGTTGTTCTTACAAAGAACAGCGCGGATGGTGAAACAAAGGTATGGCGCATGGTTACCGATACGCTTAAAGTTCAGCTGTCAACGGACACTTTCTATGAAGCGGAAAATTACACATACGGCGATAAATTCAATATAAATTGTCTGGCAGTGCATAAAGGCCGTCTGTATGCCGGATGTGACAGCGGATATGTTATAACATTTACCGACTGTATAAAATGCTACAAGTTAAAACAGCCGTTTACTATCGACATCAGGGAAATGAATATTGAGGACGGCGTTATGTATGTAAGCGACGGAGAGAGTAATTTTAGTGTAAGTATGGCAAGTATAGGAGCGGATTCGATTGAAATTGACGAGGCAAATCAGCTGCTGTCAAACGGCGCAGTTCTGATTGACGTCCGCGGCAGAGAGGATTTTAATCTTGACCATGTTGACGGTTCGGTAAATATTCCGCTGGAGAATATATCAGAACTTTCAGACAAATATGCGAAAGATACGGTGATTATATTCTGCTGTCAGAGCGGGATGAAGTCGGTAACAGCTGTGGAAAAGGCTTATGAAATGGGATTTGAGAATACTTACAGCGCGGGAAGTTATAAAAATCTGAAATAAATGATGTGAAATACAAGAGGCTGCAGCAAAATGATTTTGCTGCAGCCCCTTTTTATTGCCCTCATTTGAAAAATTTTCCATAGATGCTCCTCAAACCGGAAGTTGTGGTGTTACTACCGGTTTTCCATCGTTATCAAGTAATGGGGTAAAGCCTGCTGCATTTCCATTCCTGTGAAATACATAATTTACACCTGTTTCAGTATCAAGCCAAATTTCAATTACATCAATTGTTCCTTGGCTGTAAACCTTTTTAAAACGTTCCATAAAAATTTCTCCTTTCAAATACCGGTCAAATACCGGTTTATTTATGCGATATTGATTTAGACTGGTATTTTCTTAACTTGTTACTTTTTTTCTATACACAGCCTATAAACTGCACAAACTATATTGACGATCAGACATATGCCCAGTATGACTGCTTCTGTTATTATGTTATTGGTATTCATATGCCCGTATATTTCAAAGCCCAACAAAACAACGCAGACGACCTGAATAATAAGAACTGCAATCTGAACCCATAAGACAGCTTTTTTCATTTTTATCTCACCTCCATAATTCTGATTTATATAAAGAATTTTAAAGTTTATATTTTCTTGTCATTTCCCTGTATTCCGAGGGGGAAACGCCGTAGGTGTCACGAAATACCCTGTAAAAGGAACGAAGCGATTCAAAGCCGGATTCTCTGCCTATATGCTCCATTGCGGCATCGGTGGTTTTAAGCATAGACGCGGCATAATTTGAGCGGAGCATACCGATATATGTTCTGAAACTGACTTTGATTTTCTGCGAGAATATCCTTGATATATAATACTTGTTTATGCCAAGTTCATCCGAAAGCATATCAAGCGTCAGGCTCTTTCTGAAATTCAGGGCAATGTATGAAAGCAGACGGGTGACTAAATCCAGATTGACGTCGGCGCTTGTACAGCTTTCGGCGAGTATCGGCACTGTGTGGCTGAAAATGATATATGCCCATCCGATTTGCGTATTGATGTTTGATTCCTCAAATATTTTATTGAATGCAAGCGGAACATTTTCGTTCAGATTTTCATTTCTAAGCACGCAGTTTTCAGGGTGCAGACCGCGCACGTCGGGGAACATATTATACAAAGCGTCGGGAGGCATAAAAATCATCGCGTAATCAGCACTTGTGTTATTTTTTGGTACATCATACAATCGTGTGTATGAATGATGTGTATTCGGGAAAATTACAGCGCAGTCACCTTTGTGTAAAGTGTGTTCTGTTTCATTTATCATAATATTCTGCTGTCCGTCAAAAATATATATTGCTTCAAATTCATTGTGCATATGCTCTCCGTATTTTATTGCTCTGTGATTGTGAATCAGCTCAAGTTCGTAGGGGTGGATTTCGTAAAAGTTAAACATATAGATTTCTCCGTTCGCTGTGTGATATAATAAATATATCACATAAAAAAGAGTCAGTCAATAACAAATGTCAATATATTGCTGATAAAAAAGCAATAATATCACTTGATATAAAAAAGCAGGTATGATATAATGTTTACTTATAAAACAGAGAGGAACTTGCTTATGAAACAATATATAACAGGTGCAAACCCGTATATGCCACTGTGGGAACATATTCCTGACGGTGAGCCGCGCGTTTTTGAATACGGCGGAGAAACAAGAGTATATGTCTACGGTTCGCATGATACTCTTAAAACGGAATACTGCGGCAGTGATTATGTTGTCTGGTCTGCGCCGGTCAGCGACCTGACAAAGTGGAGATTTGACGGCAGTGCATTTTCGGTGGACAATAACGAGGTTCTTTATGCTCCCGATGTCGTTAAAAAAGGGAATACATATTATATGTATATTGCCATGAATAAGGGACGCGACATATATGTCGCTGAAAGCGAAAAACCAGCCGGCCCGTTTGTAAATCCAAGAAAAACCGACTTCGGATTTGATATAGGGGTTCTTGTTGACGATGACGGCAGATGTTACGCGTACTGGGGATTTATGAAATGTTTTGCCGCGGAGATCAATGAAGATATGGCAACGATAAAAGAAGGAACGCTGAGATGCAATATGATTCCGCACTGCGGTTTCCGTAATAATTTGTGGGATACAGCGAATATTGACAATGAGTTTTCCTATTTTGAGGCGGCGTCTATAAGAAAAATCAACGGAAAATATATATTTATATACAGCAAGCGCGATATGGCGGGAGATGAGGAAAAGGGCAGAAAACCGAATCTGAACGCGTATCTTGATTATGCTTACAGCGATGATCCTCTCACAGGCTGGGTACACGGAGGAACGATTATAAGCAATGCCGGACAGATTATCACAAATGCGGACGGAACGAAAAAGACCGCTTACCATAAGTGCAACAATCACGGAAGCATAGAGCAAATAAACGGTCAGTGGTATGTATTCTATCACCGCGGTACTGGAACAAATGAATTTGCAAGACAGGCTATGCTTGAGCCTGTGGATGCTGCCGTTGATAAAGACGGCAGGGTATACATAGGAAAAATTTCATATAATGCGGACAATGAACCGTATTGCTGTGAGGAAGCCGAAATGACATCGCAGGGAGCATTTACAGACGGTCTGGACGCGTACAGCATTATTTCCGCCGGATATACCTGCTATATAGATACAGACGAAAGCGATAACCGTGCATATGTAAAGCCGGTATATGATATGAATAATCAGTCCGCACCTGTTGTAAATATAGGCGATAATGATACAATAGGCTTTAAGTATGTCAATTTTGGCAAAGCAGGAGCTGATGCAGTCTGGATGCGTGTAAAGAACTGCTTTGGACAAATATCGGTAAAGCTGTCAGCAGACGGGACTGATGAAATATGTAATTTCAAGATTGATAAAAATGACGGTTACATATGGGTAAAAGCTTCGCTGGATAAAAAAATCACCGGAAAGCACAGCGTATTTTTTACTTTTTGTACAGAAGGCGGAACGTGTGAGTTTGACGCGTTTGCGTTTGAACAAATATAAAGTATAATTACAGAGGAGGAAGTTTTATGTGGCTTAAAAGGACATTTATTGTGTTATTTATCATTGCGTTTTTCTCAATGGGAATAACAGCTCCGATTTACGCGGAGGAAAATCTGCCCGCGTTTCCGGGCGCGGAAGGCGGCGGAAAATATACAAAAGGCGCACGCGGAGCGGATAAGATAGAGGTATATCATGTAAACAGTCTGGAGGATTCCGGCAAGGGTACACTCAGGGATGCCGTGTCAGAAGATAACCGTATTATCGTATTTGACGTAAGCGGTACTATAAATCTGAACAGTCGGCTGTCGCTGAGCGGACGCAAAAATATTACAATACTCGGTCAGACAGCGCCCGGAAACGGTATTACAATCACAGGCGGCGATATACTTATAGAACGCGTCAATAATGTGATTATAAGATATCTCCGCATACGTCCGGGAGATGAGAACGGAGGAGAGCCGGACGGTCTCGGCGGACGATGGGTAAAGGATGTCATACTTGACCACTGTTCGGTGTCATGGGGAGTTGACGAACTTCTGACGCTGTATGCCGGCTCGATTGAAAAAGAAGCTGTTCCGTCAACAAATGTTACGGTGCAGTACTGCATAAGTTCGGAAAGCCTGAGAATGTCCAATCATTTCAAAGGCGCGCACGGATACGGCGGAATTATAGGCGGTACAAATGCGACATATCATCACAACCTGTTTGCTCATAACGACAGCCGTAATCCGCGTCTGGACAGAAATCTTGAGTCAACGGATATGATAAACAATGTAATATACAACTGGGGCAACAACAGCTGTTACGGCGGTGAACCCTATTCATACAATTCACAGATAACAACTCCGGACAAGGTTTCAAATGTGAATATAAGAAATAATTACTACAAATACGGCCCTTCCACTAAACAAAGCATACGTTCAAAGATATTTGAGGTTACGAACAACGGCGAAGTGATGTATAACAATGAACTGCTCAAATCCAATTTCTATATCAGCGGCAACTATGTTTACGGCGATGAAACCGCGACGCAGAACAATACTTCAAGCGACAGCTATGTAGCCAATCGTGAAATGGCGAATTTCCTTGACAAACCGATAGATATGGGAGAGTATGAAATTCCGGTGCAGAGCGCGCAGGAGGCATATGAGGATGTTCTGGCAAATGCCGGCGCGTCGCTGCCGGTACGTGACAGTATTGACGCGCGCATTATTGCGGATGTAAAGAACGGAACAGGCAGAATTATCAATTCCGTTGAGGAAGTCGGAGGAATTGACGATATACCTTTACAGACCCGCGTATTTGAAATACCGGCGGAATGGAAAGAGCAGAATAATATGGGCTCGGCAAAGGAAACAGATATAGTTCCAGGCGGAGAATGGAAAGGATATACATGGATAGAGGCGTATGTAAACGACTGGACACAGAGTCAGAGCGGCCCGTCAAATCCGGATATTTCGGTAATTTCACCTGCAATTGCAGATACGTCAAAGACTGTTGACAAAACAGGCGGTATGGGTTTCTGGACAGTCATAGAAGAAGGAGAAAATGTTGCATACAAGGCGGAAGTGACCCCGAAAGAGGGAACAAATATCACAAAAACAGAAATTTATGACTGTACAAAAAATAACGGCAAATCGAATGTGGAATTAGTAAAAACAGTTGACGGCGGAACTGTTGATGAAAATATAGCTCTTTCAGCCGGAATACATTATCTGATGTGCAGGGCATATAACGACAAGGGCGAGATTACCGCCTCACCGGCTTCGATTGTATATGTGACAGGAAAGAACAATACAGCGGACGGCATTGAACTTTCCGAAATAGGCAGTGTGCCGTATCCGCAGAAAAGCGGTATCTGGGTAGACGGCGATAAAACCTATATATCCGGCAGCGGAGCAATATCCGGTAAAAGCGATTCGTGCACATACGGAAAATATGCCGTAACAGGTGATTTTGAGTTTTCTGTAAAGATAGGGGATATACCTAAATATGAGAACGGCGCTCTCTGCGGAATTATGATTCGTGAAAGTCTGGAACCGGATTCGCGTATGGTTATGCTTGCAGACGGCTGGAAAAAGTACGGTGAAAATATAATAACAGCGGTAAGGGCAAAAACAGGGGCAGATATTGAGTTTGGATGGCTGCCGGATGAAAACGGCAAGCCTATCGCCAACGGAGGAAGTTATCAGACTGAATCTAATGACAGTTCAAAACCGGCTTACACTCTGCCGCAGTATATGAAAATATCAAGAACAGGCGATATACTTACACTTGCGGTATCGGATGACGGAACAGAATGGGACAACAACTGCCGCAGGTCTGTTGATATAGATATATCCGGCTGGAGCAGGAACATATATGCCGGTCTTGCCGTTGACAGCGTAAACACATCTACTCCGGAGGCAAATCCGATGCTTCCGTGGTATACAGTTGCTTCATTCTCGGATATAAAATTAACGGGCACTCCGGCATATGAAATGTCATATGACAAAACAACGAATGAGGCGGTAGTTGTTTCTCCGAAGAATGTTGAAGCAATTCTTATAATGGCATCGTATGACGGGAACGGCACGCTTATTGATGTTGACCTGCATGACCGCGAAAAGATAAAAGAAGGCGAAAACAGAGTAGCGGCTTATGAGGATTTCAAAACCGGAGAAATGGTAAAAGTATTTTTATGGGATAACCTGAAGAACATGAATCCGATGGAAACAGACAGTGAAATACAGTCTGAATAGGCAAAAAAACTGAGGTGTCTGCAGCGGACGCCTCAGCTTTTTTTAAATGGCATAATGTTCTTTGCGGTATTTGTTAGGGGATATGCCTATTATTTTCTTGAATACATCGCCGAAATAGTTGCTGTCCTGATAACCGCAGAAATTGGCTATTTCTGTGATGGAGCACTGGGTTTCCATAAGAAGGTCTGTAGCCATTTTAATGCGAACATTATTCAGATACTCATTAAAGCCCAAGCCTGTCACGCGTTTGAATTTTTTTGAGAAATATGTAGGACTCATGAACGCGATCTTTGACATCTGCTCAAGAGAAATAGGCTTGTTGTAGTAATTGCATATGTATCGGCAGACATCCTGTATTCTCTCATCATATGCGGTAAGATCGCCAAGCAATGCTGATGTGTTCGCATCGGAAAACTTACTCAGATTCACGAGAATTTCAAGGATCACCAATTTGGAGAGGTATTGTGAATACTCGTCATTCTGATGGATTTTTGACGCCGCTTTGTTGAGAAGAGTATGAAAGGAATGCCACATTGGCTCCTGTATATGTATCTTCTTTTTTTCAAAGCTTTTAAGAAGAAATTCTTTATCAAATTCACTGCCCAGACCGTCTAAAAACTGATCGGAAAATGTAATCAGATAGCGTTCATATCTGTTGTCGGCTTTTATAGGCTGTGACTGATGTATATCGCCTTTGTTCACAAGTATGACATCGCACGGAACAATATCATACAGGGTATGATTGATAAAATATCTGCGGTTGCCTCCGGTAAGGCAGTATATTTCGTAATAGTTATGGAAATGAGTGTGAGACATACCTTTTGAATTTGTTTCTGTCAGTTTTTCCACATGAAAACTTTTATTTAACGGTAAGCCCATATTTTGCACATCCTTTACGGTAAATTTGTCAGTAAGTTGACCAATATTAAATATAATATCACAAATTATCAGTAAAATCAATATATTTTTCTGGCAAAATATCTAGGTTTTATATAAACTAACCCTGTCCGGTAAATATACAATGGCAAATATTCTAAGAATAAGAACAAAAAAACAATAGAAATAAAGCGATAACTGTTTTATAATAATTATATCAGGAAATAAAAAATTAAGTTTAGATTTTATAAGGAGCTGTATGATGAAAAAGATAGTAGCTTTTATAGCGGCGGTGACCCTTGCGGCATCATCTGTTATTGCCGGCGCGGAACCGGCCGGAAATGCGCGTATTGACAATAATCCGGCAGTAAAGGCATTTCCGGACGCTGAAGGCGGCGGAATGTATACCGCCGGTGCGCGCGGTACGAATGAAAATATGGAGGTTTATCATGTCACAAACCTTAACGACAGCGGAGAAGGTTCTTTCCGCGATGCGGTATCAAAGGGCAACAGGATAGTTGTATTTGACGTTTCCGGAATGATAGATCTCGAAAAACCGGTCTCAATAGGGCATGACCACATGACAATACTCGGACAGACTGCGCCGGGCGACGGAATATGTTTCCGCGGAAATAATGTAAAAATCAACGCGAAAGACATAATTATAAGATATCTGCGTTTCCGCGTGGGAGCAAAGCTTGCTGACGGGACAAATACGGCAACACAGGACGGATTTTCCATTCCGATAGGCGCGGAGGATATTATTATGGACCACTGCAGTGTAAGCTGGGGAACAGATGAAAATTTATCTGTTATAGCAGCGAAGAATGTTACCGTTCAGTGGAGCATCATATCGGAGGCGCTTAACAGCTCAATTCATGCAAAGGGAGAACACAGCTACGGCGGAATATGGGGAGGAGTCAATGTTTCTTTCCATCATAATATTTTAGCAAGCCATAAGAGCCGTAATCCGAAAATAGGAACAAGTGAAACGGTATCTATGACACCTGGATATACAGATAAGGATACCGTTGTGGATATGTGGAACAACATAATATACAACTGGGGCGATAAAGCCGGATACGGAGCGGAAAACGGGGCAAATGTAAATGTGGTGAACAATTATTACAAGCCGGGCCCTGCAACGCCGGACGGCAAAAGAAGCAGAATTTTTGAACTCAGCGCCGGAAATAAGTATCAGCCGAACTGGTCGGGCGATGTTTACGCGTCGGGCAATTATATTGATGATGACAGCGCGGAGGCAAAGGAAGTAAGCGCGGAAAACTGGCAGATTTCAAAAAAGACAGGTGTATGCGTTGACGAAAGCTATATATATAATAAGCTTGAAAATCTGAGAGAGTCGTCATATCTGTACGGGAAAGACATTGACAGCGCGGAGGAAATATATGATGAAGTTCTGGCAAATGCCGGAGCAGTGTTGCCTCAGAGAGATATTGTGGACAGCCGTATTGTTGAAAATGTGAAAAACAGAACGGCACCCGCGCAGGGTTCAAACGGAAGCAGCTATCTTATCGACGACCCTGCGGACGGAATACCGGATGGACAGGAAAATCTCTATGACAACAGAGGATATCCTGTATGGCAGAGTGAAACGCGAGGAGCGGATTATGACGCAGACCGCGACGGAATAGCTGATTTGTGGGAAGATAAAATGGGACTTGATAAAACAAATCCCTATGACTCGCTTAATTTCGGGCCGGACGGCTATACATGGCTTGAAATATTTGCGGAGGATATTATTTCGCCGAATACGGCTGCTGAAACTGAAGTAACAGTATCTGCCGGTGATGACGGCAGGATCAGCCTCAGAGCCGATAATATGAGCGCGGTAAAAGCTGAATTTTATGACGGCGGCAGACTTATTGCCGAAAGTGATGCGGCAGCTGTGAACGGAGCCGGAAACGGGGATACTGTGATTGCGGCAGGATATAATTCTGACGGCAGTCTGAAAGATATAAAAATTGTGACATATGACGGCAAATCTGAAATACCGTCTGCGGAAGGACAGAACAGCCGGATATTTATATGGGACAGCATAACCGGAATGAAGCCGGTCGAAGGCGCGTATGCCGGTTATTCGGCATCAGCTGAGCTTGATGCCGGTATGAATTCCATTTCGGCAAAACTTTATTATGAGGACGGCACAAGCAGGATAACTCCGGTAAAGACAGTCTGCACAGAGCAAGCCGAACAGCCGGAGGAAAATGTTTCGGGCGATTTTGACATAGTGGGAACTCCGGATAATATACCGAACATTGTCAAAGACGGATTTAAAGGCATATATGCAGGCGATTTAGCAGTCGTATGCGGATATGACACATCGGACGGCGGTATGAAAAAAGTTATCAGATACGGAAAAATAAGCGAAAATCTTCCGTATAAAGTTCAGGATAACGGATACAAATATATCAAAATATCTGTAAGAGCAGGAAATGCGGATATATACGCGGCACAGACACAGGCAAAATGGGATAAACTGTCGGAGAACAGCTATAATTACGGCGGAAGTGATTCCAAGGCAGGTACATATAAAATTGCGCCGGAAGGCGTTGACTACGAGGCAGTAGTTCCGTGGCGTATTATCAAAGAACAGACAAACCCGACAATAAAAATAGAAAATACAGCGGAAAATGAAAGAATAGGAACTGACAAAACCGTAAGTATTGCGGTGCAGTCCGACAAGGGATGCAGGGTTTCTGAGATTGCTGTGCTGTTTAATGATGAAATAGTGAAAACAATACAGGGACTTGAAATCGGTGAAAGTTCAGAAAAGGTGGAGATTCCGCTGGCGTTTGACAGTGTCGGCAAAGGCACGTTAAAGGTAATGTGTTTTGATGAAAATATGTGCAGCGCGTCGGACAGCGTGAGTGTATATGTATCAGCTGACCCGTATCCGTGGCAGCTTGCCGATGTGGGCATGAGCGCGGCTGATGACAAAAGCTACTGCGCTATATCCAATGACAACACATACACATACAAGATGACAGCGCCGGATAACGCTCATATAGGCGGAATTTCGGATAAATTCGGCTATATGTATCAGCAGTTCAAAGAGGATATGAGATTATACGCTCGTCTGAGAATGCAGTCATGTGAGCAGTTCGGATTTGTTCTTCGGAATAATCTTGAACCGGACGGTATTGCGTATTATATAGGCGGTGAAAAAAGCGGGTCAGGATATAACTACGTGGTAAAGGCACGCGATACGGCAGGCGGAGAAATGCGGACGCTTGCAAATCTCAGCGAATCTGAGAATAATGCCGTAACAGGCGCAACCGCATATCTGATAGCGGAAAAGGCAGGCAATAAAATAAACATATATAAAACAGAAAACAGCTCGACTGTATACACGACAAAAGTTCTTTTATACACAATAGAGGACAGCGCTCTTGAAGACAGCTATTATATGGGATTCGGAGCGGCCGGAGGAACAGGCAATCCTGCGGACGCCGGCTGGCTCGGACTGGACGGCGCCGGAGAAAAGGATGATGACCATATCTGGAATTTTGATTACGGTCTTGACTGGTGCTGGCAGAGTCAGGAACACAATGTTCTCGCGCCGAAATGGACGAATGAGAGCATCGGCGGAAATGATACGGGAAAAATGGTCATAGAGCCGGATGACGCATACACCGGCGAAAGATATATTTTCCGCGAATATATCATAGATGAGAAACTTATGCCGGAAATGTCAGCGGACGTTATGCTTACGGGTGAGTCTCCGGAAATGAATGTCTATTTCCAGACCGGCGACAAGGCAAACGCTTATAAAATATCTTTCGGAGAGGACAAAAAAATAATTGACGGCAGCGGAAATGTTATAGGAGAATGGGACGGCAGCGGATTTTACAGGATAAAGCTGTCAACGGATATCAACCCTCAGAATGCCGAATATATATGTTATGCGGATATTACCGCGCCGGACGGCGGTATGGCTGTTGAAAATGCTGAAATCCCTTCTGCTGTGAATTTCAGGGAGCAGATAAACACGGAGAAAAAGACACCTGTTGCGCGCGCGGTATATTTTGAGCCTGTGAACGGCGCGCAGGGACGTTATTATATTGATAATGTCAGCATAACCGCCAATGAAAGCGAATATGAAATAATAGCGCCGGAGCCTGTTTTCTACACGTTTGAAAGCCCCGAAAGCTATGACGGAATCACTCTTGAAGGAGTTTCGGCAGAAACGGCAAACAAAAAGGTTGAGGGCATACAGTTCAACGGAAAGGTTCGTCTGTCCAAAGCATCAACAAAAATGACTGTGCCCGTTTCCGGAAAGTGCAAAATAACAGTATACGCCGCATCGGCAAACAGCAGTCAGCAGAGAGCGATCATTCTGAACGACGGCGCAGAGCATAATATGGTATTCGGCTCTCCGGAGGCAAAAACTTACGAGTATGAAGGCGGAGAGGGCGTTATTACAATATACGCGGCGGCAGGCGTTGATGTGTATGGTATCAGAATTAACCAGCCGGCAACTGTACAGAAAAAATGAAATCAACATGGCAAAAAATAAGTAAAAGATTTTTAAAAACAGAATATTTAGTGCTTTTTGTGCAGAATGGTGAATAAGACTTGATTTTTCGGTAAGGATGTTGTAAAATATATATATAATAAAATAAAAAATATTAAGGAGGATGTTTTTATGCAGGTAAAACATAAGAACGACACAGCAAAGTCAGCTCCGAAGACAGGAGGGTCGTGGCTTCAGAAAGAATTGAAAAAAGCCCGCAAGGGCAAATTCCTTCTGGCATTGATGATTCCCGGATTGGTGTACTTTATTGTATTCCACTACGTTCCTATGGGCGGATTGCTGATTGCATTTAAAGATTACAGTTCACGGCTCGGGGTTCTGAAGAGCCCGTTTATAGACCACGCCGGTTTCGGACATTTTATCAGGTTTTTAAACACGCCTGATATGTGGCGTTATGTATGGAACACTATCGCGCTCAGCTTGCTGAATATCGTGTGGCTGTTTCCGCTTGCAATCATACTGGCGCTGTTTATAAACGAACTGCGCTCGGTAAAATTTAAAAAAGTTGTTCAGACAGTATCATATCTTCCGCACTTTGTATCTGTTGCGGCGATAGCAGGTATGCTCACACTGTTCTTATCCTCACAGGGAACTTCGGCTGACGCCGGAAATTATATGAATGAGGGTATCCTGAACCAATTGCTCCTGAAACTGGGCATTATCAAAAACGGTATTTCATTCCTTGACAAAACAGAATGGTTCAGAACGATTTATATAGCGTCTGACGTATGGCAGGGAATAGGCTGGAGCGCGATTGTGTATATAGCGGCGCTGTCCGGCGTTGATCAGGAGCTGTACGAGGCGGCTACCATAGACGGAGCGTCAAGATGGCAGAAAATGTGGCACATATCGGTACAGCTTATCAAACCGACTATCGTATTGCTTCTGGTCATGCAGATCGGTAAGATTATGTCGCTCGGCTCAGACAAAGCCCTTCTTCTCCAGAGAGAGGTAACATATCCGGTATCTCAGATATTGAGTACATATATTTACAATCTTGGTATCGGAAAAGGCGAATTTGACTACTCTGCCGCGATCGGTCTGTTCAATTCAGGCATAAATGTACTGCTTGTAATATTTGCCAATACTATATCAAAGAAATTTACAGAAACAAGTTTGTGGTAAGAGAGGAGGCTATGTAAAATGGTAAAAGATAATTCATTCTCATCAATTCTTCTTGATGTGATAATTTATGTATCGCTGATACTTCTTATGATAATAACGCTTTATCCTATAATATACATATTCTCTGTATCGGTTTCAAGTACAACGGCATATGAGAGCGGACGCGTACTGCTGCTGCCGGTTGAATTTAATCTTGAAGCATACAAAGTTGTGTTGAAGGCGGGTACAGTGCCAAGATCATTCTTAAACTCGGTAATTTATACAGTTGTATATACGGTTGTTTCATTGTTTATGACAACGACAATGGCATATCCGCTGTCAAGAAGCAAGGAAAGAGTAGCGTTCAAAGGATTTTTCTCAAAGCTTGTAATTTTTACAATGTTCTTTAATGCCGGTATCATACCGAATTACCTTGTAGTACAGGGACTTAAACTTACAGACAGTATGTGGGCGCTGATACTGCCGGCAGCTATTTCCACGTATAATCTCGTGGTTATGCGTTCATTCTTTGAAGGGATACCGGTAGACCTTGAAGAGGCGGCATTCATAGACGGCGCAAACGAAATAACGATTTTCTGGCGGATCATGCTTCCGCTGGCAAAAGCGGCTCTTGCAACGGTAGGCTTGTTCTATGCCGTATCTATGTGGAACCAGTGGTTCAACGCGATGCTGTATCTGAGAACAAGCACAAAGTTCCCGCTGCAGCTTATAATAAGACAGATTATTATGCAGAATCAGATGGCGGCGGAACTTGCGGCTATGGGTGATACGTCAATGCTGACCGAACAGACGACCAACTCGGTAAGTCTGAAATACGCGACACTCTTCCTGTCGGTATTGCCGATGCTTATAGTATATCCGTTTATTCAGAAGTACTTTGTAAAGGGTGTAATGGTAGGATCAGTTAAGGGTTAAAAAAAGGAGATGTGTAAATTATGAAATTAAAAAAGTTAATTGCAGCTGTGCTGGTAGCAGCTCTTTCAGTTCCGATGATGACGTCCTGCGGCGATAATTCATCATCAAATGAAGTGGACGAAAACGGTAATCCGATATATACATATAATTTCAATATGTATACACAGGATGACAACGAATATCCTCAGACAGATGACACGGTATTCAACAACTTCATAAAAGACAAATTCGGTATAAAGTTTATCTATGACAGAATTCCGCGTACCGACTGGGAAACAAAGACAAACACATATTTTGCAACAGGTTCTTCCCCTGATGTTACAATCGGCGGTAAGGAAATGAACTACAAGCTTTGGGGTGCGGACGATTATCTTGCTCCGATCGACTACACAAAGCTTCCTAACTGGTGCAAATTATGGGGCGACGATCTGGAGAAAATAGTATCTCTTGCGTCAAACTCTGACGGCAATTTGTATTATCTGCCAACAGTTCGTCAGGAAAAGGTACAGATGTGCTGGCTGTACAGAAAAGACGTATTCGATGAACTGAACATCGAATTTCCGAAAACAACAGACGAATTTGTTGCGGCTTGTAAGGCGATAAAGGAAAAATATCCTGACCGTATCATTATTTCGTCAAACGGTCAGAAAAAGAGTTCGCTGACAGGTTTCTTCCAGGCATTCTGGATTCCGGAACTTGTTCTGCAGACACATTCATGTATAGACCCTGTAACAAACGAGTTTATTCCTTATGCAATGACATCGGATAATGCAAGAGAAATGTATAAGTTTGTAAATCAGCTTTACAAAGAGGGACTTCTTGACAAGGAAATCCTTTCTATCGAAAAGGATAACTTCTATACAAGACTTGCTCAGAACAACGCGTTTATCACATACAATTATGTGTATAATACAGACACGCTGAACAATAAAACAAATGTAAACGGAAACACAGGCGCTGAATGGACATGGGCTCCGAACATGGTAACAGCGTATGCGGATAAGGGTACAATATATAAGAAAGACCCGTCATATTCAAACTGGGGACCGGCATTCAGCGCGGAACTTGGCGAAGATACAGAAAAATTTGACGCACTTCTCAAATACTATGACTGGTGCGCATCGGAAGAGGGACAGCTGTTCACATCATACGGTGTTGAAGGCGAAAGCTACAATATGGTAGACGGACAGCCGGAAGTAGCTGACGGATGGTATCACGAAAAAGACAATCCTAACGGCAAGAAGATCAATGCTGAGTACGGAACTCTGACATATACATTCATCAAGCATCCGAAACTCTTCCAGGAACTCAGAGGAAATCAGATCGATGAACTCTATGACGCGTATATGGCGAATGACAAGTATTATTACTTTGACGAATTCCCGATGAGATATACTACTGACGAAGAAAAACGCTATACAGACCTTGAAACGGCTCTTAATGCAAAGCGTGACGAATATATGGCAAGATTCCTTATGGGCGAAAGCGATCCTAACAGCGATGCTGACTGGAACACTTACATGAACGATATGAAGAAGGTTGGTCTTGACGAATTTGTAGAACTGCAGACAACTGTTTACGAAAGAACTCAGAAGGAAATCAATCAGTAAAATTAAATAAAACATCACGAGCCGAGGGCTGGAGCACTCGGCTCAGCGTGTTATGGAAACGCTGAATAAATCAAGATAAAAAAATAGTTTTAGTCCCCCGACGGCGGAAAATAGCTCGGAAGTATGATTTTTTTCGTAGAAAAAATATCAAATGGAGAGCGTATATTTTCCGCAAAACTATTTTTTTATTACCTTTAAATAAGCCTTTCCTTATAAATAATATTTAAAACCAAAAAGAAAGTAACCCTGAAATTTTGGAGGTGGGTTGATGAACAGAAAACTTAGCAGGGCGGTTTCAGCAATTGCCGCGGCGGCGCTTATGGCTGTATCAATGCCTGTATCGGCGTTTTCATGGCTTGATAATGTGCCGCTCTTTGCCTCGGATACCGCAGACGGCGGCCGTCTTATGTATGAAGATTTTAACTCAAAGGAATTAGGCGATTATTCCTCCGGAGTATATGTAAAGACCGATGCGGCGGCTGATTTCATCTTTGAGATAATAGACGGCGCTGATGTCGGCAAAGATGACGGCAAGGTACTGAAACTCGCAAAGCAGCCAGGCATAACAGGAGATAATACAAAGGAAAAAGTCACAATAGGAGATCAATGGACATGGGGTGATTCAGCGGGACATACAGTTGTCACCTCATTTTCTGCCGCTTCGGCGTGCGCTGACCCTTCAGGCGAACAGATCACATTTGCTGTTGCCGGCGGTGATTCGGGAAGCAATATAACCGGAAGCTACCGTATGAGCAAGGGTAAGATGGGATTTGGTAAAAACGACGGTACAAAAGGGCCGTCTGATACCGACATAAAAGGCAGCGCCTATGGAACGGACTGGCATAAAATTGTTATGGTAACAGCCGTAAATGATGCTAATGAAGCGGCTCTGACCGAATATTATCTTGACGGAAACAAAGTTGAAGATATGTCGTGTATTCCTTATGACGCAAAAGCAAAGAAACCGACAAAATTCAGAATGAATTTCAACGGCGATTCACCAAACACGACAACATACGTTGATGATATTGCGGTTATAGATATAAATCAGGAACTGGAATACATTGACAGTGTGTTTGAGGAAAATATTGGTATAGATACAATCGTTCTTAACGACAGCGATACGATCACTCTTCCGCTGAAATACAGAGGCGCATCCATACAGTGGACTTCGGAAAATAATTCAATAATAAACGTTGATAATGCGGTTGACGGAGTTGCGGAAGTAACACATCCGGAAACGGAAACCACGGTAAAATTAACTGCAACATTGACATATACCGGAATTGCCGGTTATGAAGTTGACGGAGTTGCTTTGGAATCACAGATAAGCCATGAATTTGACTTTGTTGTTGAGCAGGGCGGAGAGCTGTCTGATGAACAGAAAGCTGACCGTGTTGCAAAGAATTTATCGCTTGAAGATACGGCAGCCGAAGACTTTTATCTTCCGGATGAGGCGACAAATGAGGACGGTTCTATTACAGGAAATGTGTCATGGACATCAGGCGATTCCGCGATAGTGATAAACGGAACACAGGCGATAGTAACCCGTCCGTCATACAATAAATCGGACAGAACGGTTAATCTTACCGCAGTGATTACGGTAGGAGAAGCGTCTGTTGAAAAGAGTTTCATTGTTACAGTACCTAAAAATGAAGGTCCTGTTGGCGACAATGAAAATATTATGTACGCGGCTGAGTATCTTTCTTATATGAACTTCAGTGAAGATACAGAAAGAGTAACAGGCACTGACTTATATCTGCCGCTGTCTGTTTCATATAATGACGCGGAAATTGCTACGATAGAATGGACATCCCAGAATGAGGCTCTTATGAATAATACGGGCGATCTGCTTGTAGAGCCGACAATAGAAAAGAAAACATTGATACTTACGGCAAAAATAATGTCCGGAAATGCTGTTGAAATCAAAAATTATAAAATAGCGATAAAACAGAATTCAACGGCGAAAGCGTTCCCCGGAGCGCAGGGATACGGCACACAGACACGCGGCGGAGCCGGAGGTTATGTTTATCATGTAACATCTCTGGGCGCGGAGGGCCCCGGAACATTGAAGGAGGCTCTTGAGGAGAAAAAAGGAGCGCGTATAATCGTATTTGACGTAGGCGGAACAATAGACCTTACTCCGCTTGGAAGAGCGCTGAAAATGAGCGGTGAGGATGACTCGAACGTTACAATCGCCGGACAGACAGCGCCGGGAGAGGGAATCCAGCTTAAAGGCTACGGAATGACTCTTTCCAGTGTGCATGATGTTATAATTCGTAATATAAGCATTCGTATAGGTAATGTAAGAAAAGCGGGCGATACATATCAGTCAGACCCTCTCAGCGTTTCGGGAGCGAACAGGAGAGTTGTTCTTGACCATTTGTCAATGTGCTGGGCGGTTGATATGGGATTCCGTGTATACGGACAGGAAATCACTATGTCAAACTGTATGATCTCAAAGGGATTATACTGGAATACCCCGCACGAAAAGGGTCAGCATAACTATGCCGGCATATTCGGTCCTAAATACGGTTCGTTTTACGGCAACTATATAGCAGACTGCGGACAGAGAGCGCCGCGTATCTGTGATAATGAGTATATAGATATAAGAAACAATGTTGTGTTTAACTCAAAATATACTTTTGATATATGCAACTATGAATGGATGGGAGCAAATACAAAGTATAATGTTGTAAACAATGTTGTGCTCAAGGGAAATATGGCTCCGGCAGGTTCAACAAGCAACACAACAAAGGGTGGTTCTTATAAATATTTCCAGGGAAGAACCTATTCAGGCGGTATGATAACCTACACCGCAAACAATTATGATAACACAAGAGCGGCGCGTCCTGTGGACAGCAGTGTTTCTGATATAGAGGGAGCATTGTGGGAAGGCAGTCTTTCAGCTGATGAGGAGAGCCGTGTGAGAGAAGAACTCTTTGCTTTTTCTCCAACAGGATATTCCAACGAGGCTTCTCAGTGGCACAATATGATTCTGCCGGAAAATATAAGTCTGGAAGAATATGATGACAGCAATGTATCCAAAAAAGGAAACACGCTTGTAAATTATCCGTTCCAGGTGCCGACAATGAAAACATATTCGGCAAAGGATACGGCAAAATATGTTCTGACAAATGCAGGCGCAAAAGCGCCGGTGAGAGATATTCTCAACAGCCGCTATCTTGCGGAGGGAAGAACAAGACTTCAGGTTCTTTCCGATTACAGCAAAGCGTCAAAATGCTACGGAATCAGACTTGACAGTTCATACAGCGGAGATACCGCATACGGACTGCCTGTCCAGACGCATACGGTATATAAGGACGCAAACGGCATAACAGTATATGATGTTAACGGTCAGGATGTTGCGGACAGCACAGGAATGACTGTTGTAGAAACTTATAAATTTGTATCATGTGAAAATCATCTTGACACATTGTACGCAGTGGATACATCAGGAAACAAGTATCGTCTTGAGCTGAGAGATTATACAGATGAAGATGATATTTACGATGCGTTTGAATTGTATGATATAGATAATAACCAGCTTACAAAACCGTCTGTTTATGTTTCTGACAGTGACAGTGTGGACGGTATGCATTTTGGAAATATTGTTCTCAAATATGCTGACTGGGGCGACGGCGCCGGAAACTACAATCACGACACTTCAACACCGACAGACCCTAATGTGGGAACAGGCGTTGTAGATACAGAGTGGACTGTTGATGACTGGCCGCAGCTTCCTACAGTATACCGTGACGGCAAATTTGACTCGGATGATGACGGAATACCTGATTTTTATGTGAAAATGATGGGCTGGGACAAACATCCGCAGTATAAATCGGGAGATATAAGCCGTCTTGACTTTGAGGGCAGAGGATATACAAATATTGAATATTATATCAATGATTACTGCGCGGGCGATAAGGAACTGGTAGAGGAGATCGACAATGAACCGATAAAGGCTGAGAATATACGCAGCGGTTCGCCGAAATACAACACTCACAGAAGCCATGAAATACTCTTCAATACAGCAAGACGCGCAAAAGCGATACTGTATTATAATGAGGGCAGCGACTTTGATATGTCAAAAGCAAAGGAACTCCGCCTGAACAGAGTTTATGATTATGAGGGCGATTATAACAGGTATCTTAACGCGGATGACTTCAACACATATTTCTCGGCAATTATAACGGAAGACCCGTCAACCGGCGCGGCAGGACTTAAACCGGATACGACATATTCATACAGGATAAAGACATATTCTGATTCCGGCATTGAAAGCATGGGAACTGAAACCTATAGCTTTACCACAGAACCGCTCTCATCCGGAAAACCGGGCACTCCGCGTGTGACAAAGTATGTGCCGTTTGATAAGCAGATAACGATTTCATTTGAGCCTTATTCTGTAAAAGACAAGACATATAAACAGAATATATTTGCAAATCCGAGAAATGACGATGAGTTAAAGGATGATTCCAAAAAGCACCGTCTTACAATGATCGGCAATAATGAATATGACATAAAAGCCGACCACTATATCCTCAGATATGCGACAGATAAGGATTTCAGCGATGCGAAGGAAGTTACAATCGACGCGGCTGCGACAAGATATGTTCTTACAGGACTGTCAAATGATAAGCAGTATTATCTTGACCTGAAAGCTGTAAGCGCGGACGGAACCGAAAGTGATTCGGCTGTTTTCAATCAGAAGCAGATCGAAGAACTTGAAGAAACCGATAAGGACGGCAATAAACTTTACAGAGTAAGAAGCATTGAAGTAAAAGGCGATTCAATTGAAGAATATTATGCCGGAAATGATGTACCGTTCAGCACAATAGAAATTCAGCCGACAGTGTATGTTGTAAATGAAGATTATGCGTCGGCATTAAAGGAGTATGACATACAGGAAGGTGAAACGACCAAATTCACAACTGTTTACGGCGATGTGAAGGACTGGTATATCTATACTCTCGGCGGAGAACCGATTCCGACAAGCTATGAGGGCGGCTCGCCGATACTGATGCTTCGTGACCATACACATGACCACGGATTTACATACGCGAAAAAGTTCAGTACACTTCTGGACGGCAAGTCTACGATCCGCGCAAAGATTATGATAAAGGATGAAGAACTTGACCCGATGAATCAGGCTCCGGAATTTCGTTTCTATATTCAGCAGGACAGCGCGGATATGGAGGATACCGATGCGGATGTTGAAACAACGACGGAAAATGAAGCGACAGCTTTCGGTAATATTGTAACTCTGCAGTTTACCAAAAACGAGATCATTTATAACGGCGGTCAGTCCATATCAAAGTACAGCACAGATACATGGTATGACCTGAAACTCCTTATGGATGCGGAAACGGGAACGTGTTCGGTATATATCAATGATGCCCTTGTCGGAAAGGATATGGAATATTCCGATTCCGCGACATCAAACAATATAGCAAGATGGCAGCTTGGCTCGCGTCTTGCCGGAACACAGGATGTATATATTGAATATATGTACGCATACAAAGGCTGGGAAGAGCCGGTATCGGCAGATTCATCAGCAACGGCAAAACCGGATAACACAGTAGGCGAAAGCACATCCGGAAGACGTCCTTCAGCAGGCGGCGGCGGAGGAGGCGGCGGAGGCGGAACATCAGCTCCGAAAGCAACATCAACTCCGGCTCCGGAAACTACACAGACTCCGGACAGCGTGAATCCGTCAGATAACAATAATAATAATGATAACATTAACGACAGTAATAATACGGAAGTCAAGTCCGGATTTAAGGATATGTCAGGTTTTGAGTGGGCGGAAGAAGCTGTAGACACTCTTAACAAAAAAGGCATTGTCTACGGAATGACAGAGGATACGTTTGCGCCTGAGAGAGAAATAACGCGTGCAGAGTTTGTAACACTGCTTATGCGCGGATTTGAGCTGATAGGCGAGGACGCTGTATGTGATTTTGCAGATGTTCCGGACGGTTCGTGGTATTATCCGGCTGTGGCTATGGCGTATTCAATGGGTGTTGTAAACGGATACGATGGCAATACTTTCGGCGCAAATGATAAGGTTTCGCGTCAGGATATGGCGTCTATGATATCACGCCTGCTTTCAAAACTTGGATTTACTATGCCTGAAATAAGAGCATATGAAACTTTTGCGGATGACAGCGATATATCTGAATATGCAAAAGATGCTGTTGCTGAACTTTACAAAGGCGGAGTAATAAACGGAGTAGGAGAGCGGCGGTTTGACCCGAAGAGTACGGCAAACCGCGCAGCAGCTGCTCAGATTCTCTACGGTACTTTGAAGATGTATTGGAATCAGGAAAAATAATAGGAGGAAGAGAAAATGTTGAAAAAAATATGTTCTGTTATTCTTGCTCTTTGTATGGCTTTGAGCGCAACCTGCGCGCTGGCATATGACGATATGGAAACTGCAAAACAGAAAATAACAGCTGAGCTTGTTGTCAATCTCGGCATTATGTCAGCAGATAACGAAAACAGCTTCGGAAGCAAAACTCTTGTAAAAAGAGGGGAATTTGCGCTGTACGCTGCAAGACTGATGGGATATCCGGTAAATCCGAAATCGACTTCAAGAGGATATTTTGAGGATGTGGATACCACAACGCCCGAAGGCGCAGCAGTGGATTTCCTCGCGTCGATAAATGTGATCCCGAAGACTAAGATGCAGTACAATCCTAATGATGAGGTTACATATGCGGAAGCAGTAAGAATAATTTTAAATTGTCTGGGCTACAGCGAGATAGCCGCCATGAACGGCGGCTATCCGGGCGGCTATATAAAAACGGCAACCGATTATGACTTAAATAAAAACATATGGATGCTGTCAAATTCTGTAATGACAAAGACTGACGCGGCTGCATTGCTGTATAATGCAATGTTTATGAAACCGATGGAGTATATGAACCGTCAGTATAAAGTCGGTGACAAGACGATTCTGGAAAAGGTTTTTGATCTGTATGAAGTAACAGGCGTTGTTATGGGATGCGGCGACACATATATAGGCGAGGGCAGAAGCCTGAGCGAAAATGATGTTGAAATAAGCGGATTTGTCTGCAATGCCGGAGATACGAGCATAGCGGACTATATCGGTTACAGTGTAAAGGCTTATTACAGAGAGGACAGCGACGGCGCAGCAACATTGGTTGCATTTACTGAAAAGCAGAATTCAAATACCGTTACAAAGGTAAATGTTGATGACCTTGAGATAAGCAGCGGAAAAATATCGTATTCTCTTGGCGGAAGCAAAAGAAACATCAAGGTTTCGGATTCCGCGGCAGTGATATACAACGGCAGATATTATGCAAATTATACCAATATAACAGATGTGCTTGATTTTGCTGAGGGAGAAGTGACATTTATCGCAAATAACGCTGAGAACCTCGCAAATGTGATATTTATAAGAGAGTATAAGCACCTGCTTGTGGAGCGCGTGGACACAAGAAACGGCAGACTTTATTTAAAGAACGGCTCTCCGACAGAAGATACCGTTCCGTATCTTTCATACGCGGAAACGATATCTCCGGATGAAGTGGATGTAAAGGTATTTTTAGACGGCAGGGAAGTCAGCTTTGAGGATATCAAGGCTAACGACGCGGTAACAATGGAAAAAAGCCTTGACGGAGAGGATATAACTCTGTATATTTCAAGAAATAGCGTAAGCGGTAAAATCACATCTCTGGGCGAAGAGGAAATAGGCATTGACGGAAACGAATATAAGCTTTCAAAGTATTGCACAAAAACTTATTCGGTGGGTACAACAGGAAGTTTTGCAATTACAACAGACGGCAAATTCCTTGGTCTGATAACGACACAGGCAGCAAGCGACAACAACTATGCTTATGTGCTTAATGTGTATACTGATGACGGACCGGAGGAAGTATCTGTCAAACTGTTTACCGGCAAGGGTGAAGTTGTGAGATACACATGTATCCCTAATATAAATATAAACGGCAAAAAGAGAGAATATAATGAGGTTAAGAATTACATATCCAAATCTGATTTTATAACGTATACACTGAGCAGTGACGGAATGCTTTCAAAAATCAACCGTCCGTATGACGCAAGTTCAAGACTGGATTATGTAAATGAAACCGATTTCGTGAAAAACTGGAACAAGAGTTCTGTAAGATACACAGACGGAATTATGGGAATGTCATTTGTTACCGATGACACTGTGATTTTCTCAATGCCGCGTTTCGACCGCAACAATGATTCGGATTACAGACTGCTCAGTAAATCTGATCTGACAAACAGAACCTATTCAGATGTAACCTGCTTTGATGTAGACAGTCAGGGAAGAGTAGGCGCGGTGCTTATTGTAGAAGATATAAGCGATTCCGTATCAATGGGAAGCAGTTTGTTCTTTGTAGGCAAGAAGTATGCAAGAGTAAATGAAGATGATGACAGGGTTTGTGTAATAGAAGGATATGAGGACGGAAAGGAAAAGACTCTTTCCTTCACCGATGATACAACATCTGTTACATATGAAGACGGCTGGATGAACTATGTAGGAAACGAGGACTTTGACACAGGATACAATAATCTGCATACAGGAGATGCTATTCAGTATATCCTTGACAATGACGGAAATGTGTCTGCATACAGACTGGTATACAACAACTATCAGACAATTCACAGCGCTGACGGCGAGCTTACATATGATGATCCGAACAACTATTTTGAAGACTGGAGCGGTACGGGTTCTGTAACAAAACAGGATTTCTATGATGATCTGTATATAGCATACGGAGATGTTCAGCTGCGCTATATGGATTATATGGTTATGCTTGGTCTTAATCAGGAGGACAGACTGACTTATGAGAGCAGCAGCAGTCCTATTCAGATCATTGATTATTACCGTCCGTTCAATCTTTTGAATTCGTCTGTATATGTTTATAATGTACGCAAGGATAAACTGGAAATAGGAAACATGGAAGATGTGCTCAAGGGCGATACAGTATTTGTACGTTCAAAGAAAATGGGCGAAAAGAATGAGATCATGGTGTATGTAGAACATTAAGACTGGAGGCGCAAATATGAAAGGGAAAAGACATATAACTTTGCTTGTGACTCTCACAATGCTTGTAACATACATACTTCCGTTTGCGGTGATCTCCTATGCTGAGGAAGATTACTGGACTCCGTCTGCCGAGGCGGCAGACGGGGATGTGCTGATGGAAGGACTCAGCGCATTGGGCGATCTTGATAAATTTACTTCCGGACGAAAAGATAAATTCATAGAAGCGGACGGAAGCACAACAGTTACTGAGTCATATCTTGCCGGAAGCAGCGATGCAAAATGGGTCGACGGCAAGCCTACACAGTCCGCGCTGAAATTTACACCGGCAGCAGACGGCACATTGAAGGTATACATTTTCGGAGTGAATGCGGGCAAGAGCGCGTATATAATGGAAGAAGGAAAAGAAGCGCTGAGCGGGGATAATGCGGCGGCATATATTGCTCCGGAGGAAAAGACAAATGTGATTTTAACGACAGATGTAGAAGCTGGGAAAACATACTATGCTTTTACAACATCGAAAGCGCAGTTTGCAAGAGTTGTTTTTATATCCGGCGGAGAACAGCCTGTGGAAACAGAAACTCCGACTGAAAAACCTGCGGCAACGAATAAACCAACAACACCGGATACCGATGGGATTTACTGGGCTCCGTCTGCCGAAGTATCAGACGGAGATGTGCTGATGGAAGGACTCAGCGCATTGGGCAGTCTTGATAAATTTGTTTCAGGCCGAAGCGATAAATTCATAGAAGCGGACGGAACCACAACAGTTACAGCGGCACATCTTGCCGGAAGCAGCGATGCAAAATGGGTTGACGGCAAGCCTACACAGTCCGCGCTGAAATTTGCAGCGCCGGTAAACGGCACATTGAAGGTATATATTTTCGGAGTGAATGCGGGTAAGAGCGCGTATATAATGGAAGAAGGAAAAGACGCACTCAGCGGGGATAATGCAGCGGCATATATCGCTCCGGAAGAAAAGACAAATGTAATTTTGACGGCAGATGTAGAGGCGGGAAAAACATATTACGCGTTTACAACATCGAAAGCGCAGTTTGCAAGAGTTGTTTTTATACCGGGTGAGGAAATGCCGGCAGCAACGGAAAAACCGGCGGCAACAGAAAAGCCCGCGGCAACGAATAAACCGTCAGAACCTGACAAACCGACGGTTACAGAACAGCCGGCTGCCACAGATGAACCTGCTCAGACTCCTACGGAATCTCCGTCAGAGGAACTGACCGAGGATGAAAGAGCTGTAAGAGCGGACGCGGACGCGCTGAAACTGAAAGCGATAAGCCAGACAGCGGCATATTTTGATATTGATCTGGACATGAAAGGTGAAAACGGCTCAACTATTGAGTGGGAAAGCAGTAATCCGGATTATATTGATATACAGATGCTCTCTCATATAAAAAGAAATTACACCGGCGTTGTAACACGTCCTAAAGCGGAGGAATGTGACGCGTCCGGCGGTGTGCCTGTTGTTTTGACAGCCACACTTACAAAGGGAGACGCGGTGTATAAAAAAGAGTTTGAAGTTTCGGTAAGAAAATGGAATCCTCTGTATTATAATGATTTCCAGACAGACGTCGGCAAAAGCGCGGAAGGAAGTTACGGAGAAATCGCTGATAATGTATCGGCAAACAATGGCGATACTTTCCGCGGAATACGCGTGGACACACTGAAAGAATCACGCTGTTTTGAAAACTTTAACCGCGGAGAAACTGATACGCCGGTATATTTTGACAAGCGTATAATGTCAACTGACGCGGAATACGGAAAGCCGAAATTATCGGATGCTGACAGCGAGAATTTTGCGTTTTATTATAATGAATATAATGCTTACGGCGGCGGTACGGCATATCCGCTCTGGTTAAAGCTTATCGACCCTGAAACAGGCTCAGCTCCGGAAGGAATAGTAATGCTGGCTATGGATATCTATGTTATAACGGGAGATCAGAAGTTCAACATAGGTTTCGGAACGTCAAAAGCGTCACAGATGTGCCGTTTTACACTTGGAAGCAATAATAAGATCAACGAATCCTTCGGTTACCGCGGCGTAGGTGATCTGACGGTATATAATGCTGAATCCGGCTCTGCGTTCATGGGCGGTTCAAGCCAGAGCAAGGGCGGAAATTACGCTCATCCTATCGGCTGCTGGGTAAAGGCTGTGCTGGTGGCAAATTCTGAAAGTCATTTATGGGATTTCTATTATGACGGAATGCAGATTGCAACAGGACTGAAATTCAGAAATGCCGAGGATGTGATACCGAGCATTGAATTTACGCTGGACAGAAGTAAAAACGGCGGTTCATATCTTATAGATAATATATATGTTGAAAATATAACGGAAGATTATGCCGACACATACTGGAATGATCTGACAATCAGCACTATTCCGTATGACGGCACATCATCGGCATATATAGCCGATAAGAAATTCCTCCTGCCGTATCAGGGTACTGACAATCTTGCAGGAAAATATTTCACATGGGCTTCATCAGATAATAATGCACTCTCTGTGCAGACTATGCGTATTCCGACGGATGAACTGTCCGGATACGGCTATACAGAGGAGCAGATAAAGAAGTTAAAGCAGCAGGGACTTGCTGATGTGGCGGCAACAATTGCCGCGCCGGGCGAGGTAAGTCAGGATACTAAGGTTACACTTACGGCAAAGCTTGAATCAGCAGGAAAAGTAAGGAAAAAAACATTTGAAGTGATTGTAAAGGCAAACTCAGGCGCAAACACCGGAAACGGAGATGCCGCAAAGGCGCGCGCAGACCTTGATGCGATATCATGTGTTCGTGACGGATTAAACGTAACAGGCAATATTGATATGGAAACGCAGGGAGAAATCAATGGTTCTGTAATTACATGGAAAAGCAGCAACGCGAATGTTTTCTCGCCGGACGGCAAGGTAAAAAGACCGGCCAACGCGTCGGCAAGCGTTACTCTCACCGCAACGGCAAGGTATGGTGATGCAACAGAATATAAAAGCTTCAATGTTACTGTAAGGCAGAATAATACTGCGTCTTCCGGCTCATCAGGAGGCGGCGGAGGCGGAGGAGGCGGCGGAAGCCGCGGAGTCAGCACCGGCGGTTTTATAGCTCCGTCCAATAACATTCCGGTAAATACTTCTGATAATACTCCGGTTTACGTTTCCGCTCCGGATGAAAGCGCAGTGACTGTTGAAACACCGCGTCCGGCCGGAACACCTGCATTTTCTGATGTGGAAAAGACTCCATGGGCCGCTGAAGCTATTGAATATTTATATCGTAAGGATATAATAAACGGCTACGGCAACGGACTTTACGGAGTGGATGACAGTGTGACAAGAGAACAGTTTGTCAAGATGCTGCTGTCTGCATTGAATGTAAAACTGCTGGCAGATGCGGAAAACAAATTTGCAGACGTACCGGAATCACTGTGGTATTCTGAATATATCAAAACAGCGGTTGCGCTGGGAATAGTTGAAGGAATCAGCGGAAGTGAGTTCGGAGTAGGTCAGTCGATTTCAAGACAGGATATGGCGGTGATGTGCGTGAGAGCTATGCAGATCATATCGCCGGAGCCGGAGGAAACACCGGATACAGACGCCGAAGATAAAGCTGACGCAGATAATGAATCTGAAAACAATGATGCAGATGATGAAACCGAAGGTACTGAAACTGATGCAGATGATGAATCTGAAAAAGCTGAAAATAATGACGATACAAAGACTGAGGATGTAAAGGCTGAATTTGAGATTGTATTCGGAGATAAGGGCGATATTTCCGAGTATGCGGCTGAGGCTGTTGCAGAAATGGTCAAAGCGGGATATTTAAGCGGTGACGATGAAGGCAATTTTGCGCCGAAAAGAAATCTGACAAGAGCTGAAACGGCTGTTGTACTCTTCAGAATAATGACTCAGGGAGAAGTAACAAAATGATGGAAATGAGTAAAACATTTAATGTGTGCGAGCATGGCATAATAGGTGACGGCAAGACAAACAACACAAAAAGCATTGCCGCGCTGATTGAACTTGCTCATAAACAAGGCGGCGGGACAATTTATTTCCCGCCTGGCCAGTATCTTACCGGTACTGTGGAGCTGAAAAGCAATATGACGCTGTATCTTGACAGCGGTGCGGTAATAATGGGAAGCGCTGATCCGGAGGATTATCCGCTTATCACAAAGGACATTCTGGAAGGCTATAACCGCGGCGGTCATTCGGGACTTATAAAAGCTTTAAACTGCGAAAATGTGTCCATTATGGGCCGCGGCGTTATAGACGGATGCGGAATGAACTGGTGGGGAAATCCGAAAAATGAGCACAGACCGCGCGCTGTACAGCCGATTTTGTGCAAGGGAGTGCTTATTCAGGGAATTACTATAAAAAATTCGGCTATGTGGACAGTGCATCCTATGTGCTGCGAAAATGTGATGATTGACGGAATCACAATAAAAAATCCGTCAGATTCACCTAATACGGACGGCATAAATCCCGAAAGCTGCTCCAACGTGCATATTTCAAACTGTACGATTGATGTCGGAGATGACTGTATTACGCTTAAATCCGGTACGGAAGATGACGAGCTGCAGAAACAGTATCCGTGCGAGAATATAGTTATTTCAAACTGTGTAATGCTTAATGGTCACGGCGGAGTTGTAATAGGCAGTGAAATGTCGGGCGGAGTGAGAAACGTCGCAATTTCAAACTGTGTGTTCCACGGCACCGACAGAGGTATCAGGATAAAGACAAGACGTAAGCGCGGCGGATATATTGAGGATGTTATAATAAGCAATATACTTATGGATGAAGTATTGGTGCCGTTTGTTATAAACGGTTATTACCAGTGCGGAAATACCGATCCGGATGATATGTCGCTGTTTAATCTGGAGCCGAATCCGCTTGCGGACGATACACCGCGTATAAAAAATATCAATATTTCCAATATACGCGCCAAAAACGTCACCGCGTCGGCAGGCTATATCTACGCTATTCCCGAAGCGCCGGTGGAAGGACTTACACTGAATAATTATTCTGTTGATATGGTTGATACCGAAGGCGAACTGAGAGATAAGCCGATTATGGCGTATCATGTGAAAAAAACAAAAGGAACGGGCATTTTCTGCGCTAATATCAAAAATTCAGTATTCCGCGATATATCAATAAAAATAATCAGAGGCTGCGGAGCTGAATTTGTGAACGCGGATAATGTCAGGGTATACAATATGCAGTCAGAAGGTACGGATGCCTCCGATATTATAACAAACAGTAAGAATGTAGAGTTTAATTAAGTTTTGTCGAAAGGATTAAATATGGACTTATTAAAAAGAAATGGACAGAAAAAACATACTGAAAGAGTTCTGCAGTTTGGAGAGGGAAATTTTCTGCGCGGATTTGTGGACTGGATGATAGACAGATTAAATAAGGAAAACGGCGGTGATTACGGGGTTGTAGTCGTAGAGCCGCTGTCAAGCTCGATGATGGATAAGTTTATCAATGATCAGGACGGCTTGTATAACCTGTATCTGCGCGGACTGCAGAACGGAGAACGCGTTGAGGAAACGCGCGTTGTGGAATGTGTTACGCGCTGTATCGACCCGTATGAGCGTACAGATGAGTTTTTTGCCTGCGCTGAAAATCCTGACCTGCGCTTTATTGTTTCAAATACGACAGAGGCCGGAATTGAATACAAAGCCGGCGATGACGGCAAATCCTTCGCGGATTCCACATATCCGGGCAGACTTACAATGTTTATGAAAAAGCGCTATGACCTCGGACTTCCGGGCTTTATCCTGTTTCCGTGTGAGCTTATTGATAAAAACGGCGACTGTCTGAAAGAGTGCGTCCTGAAGTATGCGGCTGATTTCGGATACGGCGATGATTTTATAAAGTGGGTCAATGAGGAAAATCATTTCACAAACACTCTTGTTGACCGTATTGTAACCGGATATCCGCGTGATGATGCAGAGGAAATGTGTAAAAAATTCGGATATAGGGACAATATAATTGATACGGCTGAAATATTCCATCTGTGGGTAATTGAAGGCGACAGCAAGTACGCGGAGGAGATACCGTTTGAAAAAATAGGTCTTAACGTGATATGGACAGATGATGTGACGCCGTATAAAAAGAGAAAGGTAAGGATTCTGAACGGAGCGCATACTATGATGGTTCCGGCGGCGCGTCTTGCCGGACTTGAATCGGTAGGCGGGGCAATGAATGATGAACTTATTTACTCATTTATGCACAAAGGTCTGTTCAGCGAGATTATCCCGACTCTTGACCTTCCGGAAAATGAACTTGTTCAGTTTGCGAATGACGTTATAGAAAGATTTAAAAATCCGTTCATAAAGCATCTGCTTTTAAGCATTACGCTGAACTCCGTTTCAAAGTTCAAGGTGCGCGTTTTGCCGTCACTGCTTGAATATGTAAAGATAAACGGCAAAGAGCCGGAATGTCTTGTATTTTCACTTGCCGCGCTCATTAAATTCTACAAGGGCGACGAGGCGAATGATGATAAGGACGTTATGGAATTTATGAAAAAATCGTCAGCTGACGAGATCCTTGCGAATAAGGAGCTGTGGGATGCGGATTTATCATTCCTCTCAGAGAGTGTAAACGAATATCTTGCTGATATTGATGAAAACGGCATAAGAGCTGCAATGGAGAAGTTAGTATGAAACAGATAAAAATTAACGGGAATGATAATGTGGCGGTAATGCTTGAAGGAGAGTTGAGGGGACACAAAATCGCGCTTGAGGATATTAAAGAGGGCGAAAACATAATCAAATACGGCTATCCTATCGGCAGAGCGGCGGCAGATATCAAAGCGGGCGATCATGTTCATACACATAATACAAAAACAAACCTTTCAGGAACGCTGGAATATCAGTACGAACCGCATAGAAACGAGCTGAAACCACAGCCGAAACGCACATTTATGGGATATGTGCGCGAGAATGGCAGAGTTGGTATCCGCAATGAAATATGGATAGTGAATACTGTTGGCTGTGTCAATAAAACATCTGAGATCATAGCGCGCGAGGCTATGGCAAAATACGGAAAGGAATGTGACGGGATTTATAATTTCGTCCATCCTTTCGGATGTTCTCAGCTTGGCGATGATCAGGCAACGACACAGGCAGTTTTGAAAGGACTTGTAAACCACCCGAATGCGGCAGGCGTGCTTGTGCTGGGGCTTGGATGCGAGAATAATAATATTCCTGTGTTCAGAGAAGTTCTGGGGGAAGTAAACGAAAACAGAGTGAAATTCCTGATTACGCAGGAGTATGACGATGAAGTCGGCGCGGCTCTTGAGCTTATAGGCGAGCTTGTCCGGTATGCAAAGACTTTTAAAAGGCAGGAATGTGATCTGTCAGAACTGGTCGTAGGTCTGAAGTGCGGCGGCAGCGACGGATTTTCCGGAATAACCGCAAATCCGCTTATAGGCAGATTTTCAGATAAGCTTATCTCAGCCGGAGGCAGTACTGTTCTGACGGAAGTGCCTGAGATGTTCGGCGCTGAAACGATTCTTATGAACCGCTGTGACAGTAAAGAAACTTTTGAAAAAACAGTAAATCTTATAAATGATTTCAAGGATTATTTCACAAGTCATAATCAGGTCGTATATGAAAATCCATCTCCGGGCAATAAAAAGGGCGGAATAACAACGCTTGAGGATAAGTCGCTGGGATGTGTGCAGAAATCGGGCATGGCGGATGTAAAAGATGTTATACCGATAGGCGGCAGCGTCAGAAAGAAAGGACTGAATCTGCTGACAGGCCCGGGAAATGATATTGTTGCCGTAACAAATCTGACCGCGTCGGGATGCAATATGATACTGTTTTCCACAGGACGCGGAACGCCTGTCGGCGCGCCGGTACCGACTGTGAAGATCGCGACAAATTCCGATCTGGCAGCCCGTAAACCGCATTGGATAGATTTTAACGCGGGAACGATTATTGACGGGGATGATCTGTCTGATGAACTTCTTGATTATGTTATAAGAGTTGCAGGCGGAGAAATGACGAACAATGAAAAATATGGCTATCGTGAAATTTCTATTTTCAAAGATGGAGTCACATTATAAAGACAAGGAGTTTAATTATGGATTTAAAAGGTAAATGGACTGCGGATCTTGGCAATGGATATTACAGAAATCCGGTGCTTTACGCAGATTATTCCGATCCTGACGTAATAAGGGTCGGCGATGACTTTTATATGACAGCGTCAACCTTTACATATGTGCCGGGACTGCCGATACTTCATTCAAAAGATCTGGTGAACTGGGAGCTTATCAATTATGCGGTGAGAGGACTTCAGGACATATATGACAAACCAAAGCACGGCTGCGGCGTATGGGCGCCGGCAATACGTTACCATGACGGCAAATTCTGGATATACTACGGCGATCCGGATCTGGGCATTATGATGACAAACACCGATGATATTTACGGCGAATGGAGTCCTGTCGTATGCGTGAAGGAGGCAAAGGGCACGATTGACACCTGCCCTCTGTGGGATGACGACGGCAGAGCCTATATCGTGCACGGCTATGCAAACAGCCGCTGCGGCATAAAATCAAAGATTGCAGTATGCGAAATGTCGCCGGACGGCACAAAGGTAATTGGTGAGGACAAAATCGTATTTGACGGCACGATAAGTCACCCGACCATAGAAGGCCCTAAATTCTACAAACGCGGCGGCTATTACTACATAATGTCGCCGGCGGGCGGAGTACCTACCGGCTGGCAGGTGGTTCTACGTTCAAAGAACGTCTACGGCCCGTATGAGGATAAAATCGTTCTCCGTCAGGGAAAAACAGATATCAACGGCCCGCATCAGGGCGGATATATCGAGCTTGAAAACGGCGAAGGCTGGTTCATGCACTTTCAGGATCTGGAAGTATACGGCAGAATAACACATCTGCAGCCGGTGACATGGATAAATGACTGGCCGGCTATGGGTGAAAATATTGACAGCGGTCTGTGCGGACAGCCGGTAATGGAATATAAAAAACCGGCAGTCGGAGCGAATTATCCCGTTACGGCAATTGCGACGTCGGATGATTTTTCCTCCGATAAACTCTCTCTCCAATGGCAGTGGCAGGCAAACAACAAGCCCGAATGGTATTCGCTTACGGAAAATCCGGATCATCTCAGACTGTACAGCGAAAAGGATGTGACCGGCGAGGACGCTTATATGTGGAATCTGCCGAATGTACTCACGCAGATGTGGCAGGCGCCGTCAATGATTACTACCGTCAAGGTGGAAATGCCGGAAGGAACCGGAAAAACAAAGGCAGCGCTTGGGGTAATTGGATTAAAATACGGATATATTGCCTTGGTTGACGACGGCACGGTAATATTTGTCAAAGGAACAGCGAAAAACGGCGGCGCAAACGCGGACGAGGAACTTGTCGCCGATAAGATCATATCTTCCGCAAGTGTTTACCTGCGTACCGAAGTGATAGGACACCGCAACAGCATGGAGGCGAAGGTCGTCTGCTCTTACAGCGAGGACGGACGCTATTTCACCGTTCTGGGCGGATTTGACGCTATGCAGGGAAAATGGGTCGGAGCGAAACACGCGCTCTTCTGCACCGGCGAAAACGGTTCTTATGCGGATTTTTCGGATTTTAAAGTGATATAATTAAAATATAACATAAAAAGCGTATTTTACCATGACAATAAATCAGTACAACTGAACAAAATAGTCGTGGAAAAAAACTAGCTATAGGTATAAAATTAAAGGTAGTACATTCTACATATAAATGCACAGACGGGACATCGCGGGATGAAACTGTCTGCGCGCAAAATTATACAAAATTTAAGGAGGACTTAACATGAGGGCTAAAAGACTAATCAGTTTTGTCATTTCGGCGGCAATGGTACTTTCACTGTTCTGCGGCCTTGTGACAACATCATCAGCGGCAGTAGGCGATGAAGCAAACAACATCTGGACTGCAAGCGCTGATAACGGTGGAAAACCAGCAGGAACTGTACTTTATGATGATGCTAAGGGTACATTAACTGCAATGTTTGATATGACAGCTACAACAATACTAACAGATAAGGATGGAAATGAGACTGGTCCTGTCAGCGAAACTGTAGGCGAAAGAACATTTTCCGCTTATGTTTCACACCCGACTATGAACGGCGGATGGAGTGATAAGGACGGAACAGTAAATAACGAAAGAGCGACTCTTCTGGAGTTCGTTCCGAAAGCGGACGGCGTTGTAACCGTATATTTCCGCTCTGTAGCTACAAATAAGAGCGTATGTATTCTGAAAGACGGTACAACCAGTTTCAAAACACCGGGCGTAGCAGGCGGTTCGATCGTTTACAGAGCGGGTATAGCGGAAAGCGAAGGCGTATCTGCCGAACTTAAAGCAAACGAAACATATTATATGTTTGTAGACGGTTCAAAGGGACAGTTCATGGCGGTTGACTATGAAACAGACGCTACATTTGAACAGCCGTCAGTTGCTCCGGCAACAGAAAAGCCGGTCGTAACAATCGACCCGAACGCTAAAATCTACACATGGGCAGCATCAGCAGACGATATAGGCAGAAAAGCCGGCGACCTGCTTATGACAGGTTTGTCACTTGTATCTGACAACAGCTCAACAAACAAAGCCTATGTATCAGCTGCAGCAGACGGCAGCGTAGAAGATGACGGCACTGTAACAGGCGCGGCTCTTAAGTTTGTTGCTCCTGAAAACGGAAAACTTTCAGTTACAATGATTGACCTCGGCGCTAACAAGGAAACTCTGATATTAGACGCTGCAACACAGGCAAAGATATTCACAGAAAGAACTGCCGAAGATGCTGACAAGGCAACAGTAAATCTTGAAGCAGATGTAGAGGCAGGAAAAACATATTACATAACAGCAAGAGGCACAAAGGGACGTTTCAGCGCGGCTAAATTCGTTCCGGGCGCAATTTCAACAAGCTGGAATGTATCGGCAGCCGATATAGGCAAAACTGCCGGCGCAGAACTTATGGCGGGTCTGACACTTGTATCGGACAACAGTTCTGAAAGCGATAAATATGTGACAGCCGCTGATAACGGCAAAATTGAAACAGACGGCGACAGCAAAGTTATAACAGGTTCAGCGCTTAAATATGTGGCTGCTGAAGACGGAACACTTGAAGTTACAATGATTGACCTTGGGGATGAAACTAAATCTGTAACTCCTGTAATCTATGACATTGCAGCAAAAGCTAATGTATTTGAAAAAGAAACAACAACAGCAAAAGAAACAGTAGTCTGCACAGCTGATGTAGAAGCGGGCAAAACATACTACATCACAGCAACAGGCACAAAGGGACGTTTCTCATCGGCTAAATTCACACCTGCAAACACAGGCACACCGTCAGTACCGGTTGTACCGGCAGACGGCACAATCACATATGAGGGAAAAAATGTTACAGTAACAACAACTGCCGATATAACAAGCGGCGTATTGATGTATGTTGAATATGCAGCCAACGGCTCGCTCAAAAAGATAGAAATGAACAGCCTTACATTTGCAAAAGACGGCGACGTTTCCAAAGCGACAGCAGCTCTTGAAAACGAACTTGTAAACGGTTCAAAACTCATGGCATGGGACAGCTTTGACGGAATGAGTCCGCTCGCACCTGTTGCAACAGTTACAGGAATGGCAGACCCGACAGCAGAGCCGACAGCAACAACAGCAGCTGCAGACCCGACACCGGAGCCGACAGCAACAGCAGAGCCGACTCCGACAACAGGAACAGTAACAACAGACCCGACACCGGAGCCGACAGCAACAGCAACAGCAGAGCCGACCCCGACAGCAACAACAGCAACAACAGACCCGACACCGGAACCGACAGCGACAGCAACAGCAGAGCCGACTCCGACAGCAACAACAGCAACAACAGACCCGACACCGGAACCGACAGCAACAGCAGACCCGACACCGGCACCGACAACAGCGGTAGCAACACCTGACCCGGAAAATGCTGTTACAGTAAGCGGTACTATAACTCTTACAGGAATATATAACAATGTTGATAATAAAAAAGATAACTATAAAATGAAGGCTGATGACCTTGTACTTAAATTAACTCCGGCAGAGGGTGACGCTGTAACAGCTACTCTTACAGGAGTACAGGACGGCGAAACAGCTCTTTCATATACTGCAGAAGTTGAAAAAGGTAAAGCGTATACAGTTTCACTTGGAGATAAA
>CAZLOX010000003.1:0-43260 GCA_964561265.1 uncultured Lachnospiraceae bacterium | reverse complement strand
AGAATTATTCATTCCGTCGCTCACCTTTGAACGAAATCCGAACGCATATTCCTTGCCGGCCTTAACAGGAAATTCATCAGACTTAGCCACTGCCTCATCATCATCTCCTGCCGCATTCATTCTCATCAGTACAAATTGTCCTGATGTTCTCTGTGCAGCTTCTCCTTTTATGACCGTCCAGCCTGAATCTTCGCCAATACCCTTTCTGAATCCCGAATTTTCCACAAGACTTTTCACAATGTTCAGTTCATATTCGGCACTTATATCATCATTATTTACAGAAGACGCGGCAAGTATCAGATTCTGAGATACAGTATCTGTTGATACCGTAATTACAGCGCTGCCGGATTCATTTGTTGTAAGTGTAACGCCGTTTTCGCTGTAATCGCTTTTGCCGTCAATTGAATACACGCATTTTTCTCCTCTGATTTCTGCTCCGTCCGCATCAAAAACAGTTGATGAGAACGTATATGTTCTGTCCTCTCCATTGCCTTCAGCATCAGGACTGCCCGCTAAAAGTTTCTTGATATTAATGTTATTTATATCACCAAGTTCCGAAGGACCTTTAATTGTAATACTATCTATAGATGTTATGGTAAGTTCAATACTGCTTTCAAGATTTGAATCCGTTTTTGAAACAGCAGTCAATTTAAACGTTCCGTTCTGCGCATCTGGTGAAACTGTTACATCGCCACTTTCGCTTACTGTAACACCGCTGCCATCAAGCTCATCAATTCTCCATTCAACCTCTTCGTCCTCCATAACTCTGCCGTAGTTATCGCTTACAATTGCATTAAATGAATATTCCCTTTCACCCGACTTATTTTTCACAAGCTTTCTGTCGTTTCCGTTAATCGCAATGCTTGCGGGGAACGGTTCTGATGTGAGCAAAATAGTTTTATCGGCTGTTAAGTCACCGCCGTTTTCCTTTGCAACAATTCTGATATATCCCGACTGAGCGTCCGATGAAACAGTTACAACGCCGTTGTTTGAAACAGTTACGCCTGTAGGATTTCCATCTATGCTCCATGTAAAGGTCTTTCCTGTATTCTCCATCGGAGCGCCGCTCTGGTCACGCACAATTACCTCAAACTGTGCGCTGTTTGAAGTGCGCTCTATCTCGATTTCGTCCGTTTCACCTTTAATGTATGCGCTTGTCGCTTCCGGAGCTGTATCGTTGGTGTAAAATACTGCCTTTTCATAACCCTGCGCCGGATCATTCGGAATGAATACCGCACCTCCTGCCGGTGAAGTTTTGTCATTGCTGTGTCCGGGTGTACCGCCAATTGCAACATATCCGTTTTTACCTTTTACGATACCTGTAAGCGGCATTGTTCCAATATCATCAGCTTCACTCTTAGGCTCAACTTTAACATAATTCGACATCTGTCTTGCTCTTGATATCGGTGTTTCCTCTATCTTCTCACCCTCTTCGCTGTCATCATTATCAGACTGTGTAACCTTAGTATCCACTGTATAAATATCACCATTCATAAACACAACAACGATTTGTGAGCCGTCCTCCGATACTGCCACATCACCCGCAGGGCCCGGAGTCCCCTTATCTTTGCTAATGTTTTTCATTTCAACCTTAGTTCCCTCAGGAGATGTATCTGTTGCAGTATCTATAAAGTTTATAGAAGCGGTACTATTGTTATCAATCGTATTTCTGTTTCCCTGTACTCCAACAAGAATCAGTCTGTCAAGATATTTTGAATAAATACTTCCCAAAGTCTTGTACGGGCCAACATTTCCGCCGATTGCCAGATCCCATGTAAGACCGTTATTATTCGTGATATACGCACCCTGATCCTGTATAGCGCTTGAAAGGTAAATCTTACCGCTGTCCGTTCCTGTAATTGCTGAAAGAGCTTTACCACTACTGATATCCAGAGTTACAGAATACCATTTCAGAAGATCGCCGTCTATTGTCCTTGCAACCTCATTATTAATTCTCGTTGTTGCCCAGTAATTGCTTCCGTCAAAATACATATTATACAGTTCAATATTGCCTGTCTCGGTTGTTCCGTCCATATCCGAATATTTTTTCGGTGTTCCGATATTTTCCCAGTTGATACCGTCGGATGATGTATAAACATTCGCCATATCGCCCATCACAAACTTATGCTCTTTATCGTTCCATACAATCATATTAGGGTTGATATAATATCCGTTTGCTACAACAGCGCCGATCCTTGTGTTTTTATCATCAATTGCAGCATTAGATTTTACCCAATTCTTTCCGTCTCCGGAAGAATAAATGATAAGGTTATTTCCCGAATCTGAGCTTTTTGCCGCTACAGCTGTATATATATCCAGTTCCGGACTGTAACATACCGACACCAGCTTGCTCGGCGGAGTCATTTCTTCCGCGTTTACAGTCATTCCTAAGCCGGCAAACATTGTAAGCGACATAGTCAATGCAAGTATTCCTGCTATATATCTTTTTAATTTCATAGTTTATCATTCCTTTCATGCTATGATATGAATACAAACAGCGGCAGGAAAATGCCGCTGTCTGATTCAGAGCCTGTTTATGCAAGAGGCGCCATATTCTTATCCCAGATAAATACTTTGACTTCCGATGTATTCTCAGGAGTTTCAAATGAATTGACTGCCTGTATATCCTTTACAAGATATACCTTGACAAGCGCTTTTTCTTCGTTATATGCCGCAACATACATAACATCATCCGAACGTGCATTATCCGGAATTGTCACTTCAACAACGATATTTTCTTCATCATAATCAAAATTATAAGCATAAACCGGTTTTGCCGGCGTTGTAAGATCAGTCGCATAAACTCCGATATCATAAAAATCAGCATTTGTTATTGGACCATGCACTCCAAGCACGATATATGCCGTTACAGCATCATCCGGCGCTTTCGCTGTACTGTAATACTCCATTGCCGTTTGATGTCCTTTTATTGTGACCGATTCCGATTCGGGATCTTTTTTGCTTTCAATGTTTTCATCATATACATCCGCAAAATCTATCGGCTCGCCGTCTGCATTGCAGAACATCAGTGTAGCGTACATGGAGGAAGAATTACTCATTCCGTCGCTTACCTTTGAACGGAATCCGAACGCATATTCCTTACCGGCCTCAACAGGGAACTCATCAGACTTAGCCACTGCCTCGTCATTATCTCTGCTCGCCTTCATTCTCATCATTGCAAATTTTCCTGATATTGACGGTGTAACATCTCCGCTGATAACCGTCCAGCCAGAACCTTCATCAATACCCTTTCTGAATCCTGAATTTTCCACAAGACTCTTTATAATGTTCAGCTCATATTCAGCTTTTATATTGTCATTGTTTACAGAAGATGCAGTAAGTATCAGAGTCTGCGTTACAGTTTCTGTGGATACCGTGATTACGGCGTTGCCGGCTTCATTTGTTGTAAGTGTAATGCCATTCTCGCTGTAATCGCTTTTTCCGTTAATTGAATACACGCATTTTTCTCCTCTGATTTCTGCTGCGTCTGCATCAAAAACAGTTGATGAGAATGTGTATGTTCTGTCCTCTCCGTTGCCTTCAGTATCAGGACTGCCCGCTAAAAGTTTCTTGATATTAATGTTATTTATATCACCAAGTTCCGAAGGACCTTTAATTGTAATACTATCTATAGATGTTATGGTAAGTTCAATACTGCTTTCAAGATTTGAATCCGTTTTTGAAACAGCAGTCAATTTAAACGTTCCGTTCTGCGCATCTGGTGAAACTGTTACATCGCCACTTTCGCTTACTGTAACACCGCTGCCATCAAGCTCATCAATTCTCCATTCAACCTCTTCGTCCTCCATAACTCTGCCGTAGTTATCGCTTACAATTGCATTAAATGAATATTCCCTTTCACCCGACTTATTTTTCACAAGCTTTCTGTCGTTTCCGTTAATCGCAATGCTTGCGGGGAACGGTTCTGATGTGAGCAAAATAGTTTTATCGGCTGTTAAGTCACCGCCGTTTTCCTTTGCAACAATTCTGATATATCCCGACTGAGCGTCCGATGAAACAGTTACAACGCCGTTGTTTGAAACAGTTACGCCTGTAGGATTTCCATCTATGCTCCATGTAAAGGTCTTTCCTGTATTCTCCATCGGAGCGCCGCTCTGGTCACGCACAATTACCTCAAACTGTGCGCTGTTTGAAGTGCGCTCTATCTCGATTTCGTCCGTTTCACCTTTAATGTATGCGCTTGTCGCTTCCGGAGCTGTATCGTTGGTGTAAAATACTGCTTTTTCATAACCCTGCGTCGGATCATTCGGAATGAATACCGCACCTCCTTCTGCCGGTGAAGTTTTGTCATTGCTGTGTCCGGGAGTACCGCCGATTGCAACATATCCGTTTTTACCTTTTACGATACCTGTAAGCGGCATTGTTCCGATATCATCGGCATCACTCTTAGGCTCAACCTTAACATAATTCGACACCTGTCTTGCTCTTGATATCGGTGTTTCCTCTATCTTCTTATCCCCTTCGCTGTCATCACCTTCCTCACTATCATCATTATCAGACTGCGTAACCTTAGTATCTACAGTATAAATATCACCGCTCATGAATACTACGATGATTTGCGAACCGTCCTCTGATACTGCCACATCACCCGCAGGACCCGGACTTCCCTTATTTTCACCAAGGTTTTTCATTTCAAGCTTGTTGCCTTCAGGCGATGTATTTGTCGCAGGATCTATAAAGTTTATAGAAGCAGTACTATTGTTATCAAGCGTATTTCTGTTGCCCTGTACGCCGACAAGAATCAGTCTGTCAAGATATTTTGAATAAACACTTCCCAACGTTTTGTACGGACCAACATTTCCGCCGATTGCCAGATTCCATGTAAAACCGTTATCATTTGTGATATACGCGCCCTGATCCTGCATAGCACTTGAAACGTAAATCTTACCGCTGTCCGTTCCTGTAATTGCCGAAAGAGCTTTACCACTACTGATATCCAGAGTTACAGAATACCATTTCAGCGGATCACCGTCTATCGTTCTTGCAACCTCATTATTGATTCTCGTTGTTGCCCAGTAATTGCTTCCGTCAAAATACATATTATACAGTTCAATATTGCCTGTCTCGGTTGTTCCGTCCATATCCGAATATTTTTTCGGTGTTCCGATATTTTCCCAGTTGATACCGTCGGATGATGTATAAACATTCGCCATATCGCCCATCACAAACTTATGCTCTTTATCGTTCCATACAATCATATTAGGGTTGATATAATATCCGTTTGCCACAACAGCGCCGATCCTTGTGTTTTTATCATCAATTTCAGCGTCGGATTTTACCCAATTCTTTCCGTCTCCGGAGGAATAAATGATAAGGTTATCTCCCGAATCTGAACTTTTTGCTGCTACGGCTGTATATATATCCAGCTCAGGACTGTAACATACCGATACCAGCTTACTCGGCGGAGTCATTTCTTCCGCGCCTGCGGTCATACCTAAACCGGCAAACATTGTAAGCGACATAGCCAATGCAGCTATTCCTGCTATAATTCTTTTAATTTTCATAATTTATCATTCCTTTCTATAACATTGTCCGTCAAATGCTGTTTAAGCTTCACCAAAATCTTCTCTTGACGGCACTCTCCATACATGCCTTGACGGTGTAACACAATGCTCTTCCGAGCTTTGCAATAAATTCACAATCTCCTTATATGAACCGATTGATTCGGGATATTTCACAGTATGAGCAGAATATCCGCTGTTATAAATAATTGCTCCATCAGTTTCGGATATCTGCCCGAATACAGTGTAGAGTTTTTCACGCTCATTCGGGCGGAATATACCTGTACCGAATGCGGTAAATGCTTTTGTTCCATCTTCAAGCTGTATTGTTTCTGTTTGCTCCGAACTATGCCATACCACATCAAGCGCAATCATATCCTTTTCTTTTATCAGCTTTACCTCCGGACAGGAATCTCCGGAAGCGCGCCTGCCGATCCGCACAGGAATCAGCGCATCCTTAAACACAAGAACGGTTAAGTTCTCCGTTTCCTCCATGCCTTTGAAATCCTCAAGAACATCTTTGCCGCCGATTTCAAACCGCAGCGCCAGATAGTTCGCATTGATTTGCTTGTCACAAATCGGATCCAGATTAAAATGCCTGTCTCCGTGGTCATTACATAGTGTCGCCGCAGCGATTACCAGATTTTCTATCTGTACTGTCTGCAGCAGTCCGCTGGTAAAATCAAAATCATCGTGCATCAGCCTGATACGCATATAGCGCGGCGAACCCTCACCCCAATATGCAATGACCGGACGGCGCTGTGTCCAGAAGTCGCAAAAATTAAAACTTCCCAGACTCATATCTCCGCTGCGCCACATTGATGCCTGTACATGAATTTCATCATTAAGCACATCATGCCGCATGCGGCTTTTAATACCGCGTACCGCCGCGTATGAAATATACTGTTCAGGAATTTTCATGCCGCTTTGCAGCCACAGCGGTTCCGGTTCAAACTCTTCATCCGAAATTATCATAAGTCTTTTTCCCAGTCCCACCTGTAAAAATGACAACAGCCGATTTCCCTGTATCGTTTCATAACATCTGCTGTGAGGCCCCGTCCACTGTCCGTTTTCGGCACAAAAATGCTCCATTGTGTATTTCCACTGCATATCCAGCAATAAATCGGTCATTTCCCGAATTTCCTCATCATGAATATGCTTTCGGATAAGGGATAAATCAGTCAGCGCTTCAATTGTATAAGTCGGACTGTTGTATTCGCTTACACACCCATTCAGCATATTATACCGAAAAAGTTTTTTGAATCGTTCCTTACCATATTCCGCAATTTCCGCATTTTCGAGATATTCGCCGACTGCCAATGTAACATAACTGCCCATTACCGAAATATTTGTGTAAGACGGATTTACATCCCGTTTCATAATAGCTTTCGCCGCATATGTAACCGCGCGCTTTACATCATTCATCAGACTTTCCTCAAAATATTCGTTATAGTCAATAATGAACTGTAAAAGACCCTTTGCGCAAAAATCAGACCAGTTCCAATCAACCCTTTCGCGCGTCTGCACAGGTTCTTCCATATACAGCGGCCACACGCCGCAGCTCCTGCTTTTCACATCGCAGTCCTCAAGCTCACATACCCGTTTTATCAGTTTCGATACAACAGGAGCGTTTTTCACGGGATCGGTATACATCAGACCGACCCCATAGAATATAGACTCTCTGACTACATGATAATCACCGAAAAGCGAAGTGTAAAAAGTTCCTTTGTGCTGTTTGACTTTGTGTACCAACAGTCCAACATCTGAATCGAATTTATATTTATCTGATTTCAGACTTCTTTCCATTGCATTCTTCAAGCTCATTCAGTCCTTTCTGTCTGAATCTTTTCAGGATATCATTCATCATAAATAACGATATCGCGTACCATATCCTTTTCCATTCTCATAAATACTCTCGAACAATCGCTGTATCCGTAAGAAGATCCGGGCTTAATATCATAAATACTTCCCTTTTCAGCTGTTCGCGTATCTTCATGATATATGTAAATATTCGCACCTGTAATGGAATACGCTCTGCATTCATCATTCATTCTTGTTGCCACGGTTAAAATGTTTTCATTTGCATTTATACACATACCATATACGGTGTGCAGTTTCACATTGTAATCACTGCCGCTCCAATCACGTATTTCCATTGTGTCATAAACCGTTCCCTTTGACGGAGCCTTGTAGAGCTTACGGATTTTAGTGATATTGCCGTTCAGATTTCTTTTTATCTGAATAACCGAACCCGGCGTCATATCCGCAAGATAATTCATGTTCTCATCATCGGTAACTTCTGTGTCCTTTGCCATCAGCGTCACATACTCTCCGTTCATCATACCGCGCACTCCATATGTTGTTTCATCATCTTCATTGATTGTCAGTGAAACCTTTTCTATCAGCAAAGGCGACTGCGCCCAATTCACATCGTCTGATTCCTCCAATGTTGTACCATGGCTTACTACCACTCCTGCAACCTTAAACTCATCAAGATCATATGCGTCAACTGTGTAAACCGTATCATCATTGAACAGGCTGTAATCTCCTGTACCCCATTCATCCTTATCGTTTGATGATATATCAAATACAATTGTATTTTTATCCAATTTCATATCACCGCCGAGAGTAGGCGGATTAACGTCGTTAAAATACAGATCTGTGCTTGCATTAAGCGAAAATACCTTGTCTTCGTTATAATCGATATATCCGCCGGTTGTTGTGCAGACATTGCTCTTATCGGCCGTTTCAATCTTACGGATATTGCCTTCACTGTCTTTGCTGAACACAATCAGGGAATAAGTTTCTATCGTTCTCAAAACCGACTCGCTCATTTCCTTTGTTCTTACATTGTTAATCATAAGATTGTTTGCCACTGTATGCGTTTCCGTTGTTCCGTCGGTATGCAAAAGTTTTATACTTCCTTCTTCATTGTCGGAATTGTATATCGTACGCAATACCAGCGCATAATCCGAGACTGTATCATCTGAATCTGTATTTATTCCGACAATTCTATCGTCAAATGACAGCAGGAAGGTTTTATAGTCATTCATCTTTACATTGTCATTAAAGCTGCGCGCAAGATAGTAATTTACGCCGTCAATGCTGTACTGCTGACCTTCATCATCATTGCTTATACCGTTAAGTTTTCCGGATACGCTTTTTTCCGACAAATACACAATGGTTGTTTCCTTGGATTTACTCTGCGCCACCGATGCAGCCGTCCATTTTTTAATAACTGTTTTCTCATCCGGAATTATTATATTTCCGTCACGGTATACCGTCACTGTACTGTCGCGGTCATCCGGATCCATCTCCAACTGCCCCATAGCAATTTGTGTATTCGGTCTGAAATACAGTTTCGGAATTCCGTCTTTTACGCTGTACTCCGATACCAGCAAATGCTGATATGAATTTATAAAGACTATATCATATCTGCCGTCCGAATCATTATCCAGAAGAGTAACAGAACCGTCTGCCGGTATCCATTCCTCATCTGTGAGATCATCGGCATATTCACCGTTGTAAATGCAGAACACATTGCGGTCAAGATTTGCTTTTCTGGATTTTCCGTCTACATAGTAACTGTAACTATCCTCCGGAACAACCTTGTCAATATCCTCGCTGTTAATAGTAAGTGTTTTATTGTTGTCTGTCGGTTTGATATATAAAAGAGTGTAATCGTCCTGTTCAGAAACATCGGTATAGAAGTTGACCTCACAGCCCAGAAGTTCCTGCGCATTGGTTGTTCCTATATTTACTCTTAAATCACCGTTTTTCGTTCTGATAACAACATAATCTTTATCATCCGTTCCCGATTGCTGATCAATGGATGTACCTCTGACAGAAGCAACAATGCCCTTTTCATCCGCATAATCCGAAAATGCATCCATCAGACTTCCTTCCTTGCTCAGAGTTTCATATCCGGACTTAATGGTTCCGCTGCCTTTAAGCATATCAGCATGCATTGTATCGAACAGCAGCTGTGCAATCTGACCTCTGGTCAAAGCGGTACTACCCTCAACAGCAATATTTCTGATAATTTTGTTTTCACCTGCAATATTGACATATCCTGCCGGATATCCTCCGCGCGATTCCGCATATGGCTGAAAACCGGTTATGCATACCATAACCTTTACCGCCTGTTCAAAGGTTATATTTTCATCGGGATAAAATTTTGAATCACCCTTACCCGATAGATATCCGAGCTGTGACGCGAGGTTAATATATCCTCGCGCCCAGTGATCCTTAACATCAGTAAAAACGATTTCACCGTCCGCTGACTGCGCCACATTTTCAAGATTCAACGCTCTGATTACAATTGCGGCAAACTCAGCTCTTGTAACCTTGTTTTCCGGATAAAATTTTCCGTCCTCCATTCCTGAAAAGATCCCCAGAGAACTCAATACATCAATTGCATCACTGTATTGGTATTCAGCGTTTACGTCCTCAAATTCATCAGCGCTTACGGAAATTCCGAACATACCCGCTGATGCACTAATCACAAATACGGCAATCAACAGTCTGCAAAGAATATTTTGTTTTATATGATGGTTCTTCATTGTTATTCTCCTCTATTTCATTGACTTGCTTCAAGTAATACTCTAAGACTTTCTATTACTTTTGTACTTTCGGCTCTTGTGGTATGCGATTTCGGCATAAACAGATTTTCGTTCATACCGTGCAGAATTCCAGCCTTTCTGAGTGATATTGTAGGTTCTGCCGCATATTCGCTTATGTTTTCCGAATCAGCAAATGGCTCCCCGCCGGTCTCAAATACAAGTCCTGCCATCTTACCTGTACGGTAAATAATCGCCGCCATCTGCTCTCTTGTAATCTGTTCTCCTGCTCCGAAATAATCGTCAGAAATGCCTTGTACTATTCCCAGCGCGACCGCCTTTTGAATATACGGACAGTACCAATCCTCCGGCTTTACATCGCTGAATTTCAGCTCCGTTCCTTCCGCATTATCAAGTCCCATCGCAATCAGCAGTATCTTAACAAATTCAGCCCGCGACACATCCGCGTCCGGCTCAAATATTTCCGGACTTCTGCCGTTTACAGCTCCTTGTTTGTACAGTGAATATATGTATTCCGATGCCCAATGACTGTCAGGCACATCTATGAAACGGAATGATATTTCCGTAATAGCAGTATTATCGTTATTTGCATTAACTGTATTTTCAGCTGGTATTGCTGCTGCGGATGTTGCAGTTGTCCTCGGTATTGAGCTGCCGCCTCCACCGCCTCCGCCGCCGGAAGCTGATGAACCATTTACGCTTACCTGAATCTTTTTCTGTGCTGTAATGTCATCATAACCCGATACAGTTGCAGTCAGTGTCAGAATACCGGAACTCTGCCTGCTGATAACTACCGTGCCGTCCGAAACAGATACATTGTCCATGCCCTTTACGCTCCAGACAACATCCGCATTCATCACACTGCCGTTCTTATCTCTGACTTCCGCAGTATATTTCTCTTCGGCTCCGCGGTTATTTGTCACAATTTTATTACTGCCGATAATTGAAACGGAAGAAGGTTCATTCACTGTTATCGGTATCCTTATCTCCGTTTTATTATCGGGTGTCTGTTTGGATACAACCGTTATAATAATTGTTTTCCCGACAAGTGACATATCGCCCGATACCGTCAACTTGCCTGACGCATCCAGACTTACTCCGTCAATCGCGTTTTTCAGTGAATATTCCAGCTCCGCATTGCTGAATTTATTTCCCATCTGATCTGTCACATATCCGTCAAGCCGAATCGTAACCGTTTTTCCGCCTGCCGCTATTTCCGACGGCGCATTCACATAAATTCCGCTTTCGGAAGGCGGAACCAAAATTGCCTCAATCGTATCAGTAATGGACGCATCATTAAAGTGTGACACATTCACATGAATGATAGTTCCCGGTTTCACATTCGGCTGTATTGTCAGTACACCGGTATAGGAATTGATGCTTACCCCTTCAACAGAGTCAAACAACGTCCATAATGTTTTTGCGTCATTTACAATTCCGCCGGAAGCGTTTTTAAATATGCCTTTATAGGTATATGACACGCTGCCGCTCACCGGTATGGTCAGCATATTGCTGCCGTCTATCTTAACCGATGCAATCTTTGTGTCATTATTGCCCGAGATAGTAACATCCATACTGCTCTTTACGTTTTCATACTGCGCTGAAACCACAATTTTGTTTCCCTTAAAGCTGTTATCAACCACAAGAGTACCATTCTTATCAATACTGCATCCCTGAACGTCATTTTCAATTGAATACTCCGCTTTCGCATCATCAATAGTGTTTCCGTAATTGTCAAATACTCTGACATCATACGCATAGCTTAACACATTGTCATCTGACGGCACACCGATAACGCTGTCGCCGCTGATTTCAATTCTTTCTGCTATCGGTTTTTCAATAGAATCATCTATAAGAACAATCATACTTCCCGCCGGAACGGTTACATTACCGCCTGCGGCAAATACCTCGTCTGTCTGCGGATTTCTTACCGTGGCGTCTTTATTCGGCACAAATGCAGAAGTTGTACCCGAATCGTTGTATGCTATATAAAAAGTCTTACCACTTTCCTCTTGAGTCATCTTAAACGCCGTAATTCCATTCTGAGTCTTTAATTTAGTCTGTTTCAGACCTTTTGCCCCATTGGTCTTTGAATATAGCACGGTAAGATAATCTTCGCCGTTTTCCTGCTCATACTGTATAAGCTGCTGCTGTTCTGCTCCGTCCACTGTCGGCAGTCCGTACTGACCGGCAGAAGGAACCCACATATTACTCACATCAGGATTTTCGGCATTTAACATATGCACCTCCATCTGCATATTTCCGTTCATATTCGCTGTTATGATATTCTTGTTCTGTGAATACGATGTGCTTGCCATATACAAATTAAACTGGCTCTTTCGTGTATTTAACACTTCATCCCAGAAAATCAAGGCATTTATGTCATCCTTAATATATGCAAAATGTCTGTTCCACTGCAAATTTGTTTCCTTACCGGCGCGTACCGCAGGGTTGACCTGCACAGTTGCACGGTCCATCTCCTGAGAAAAGAACACATCAACCGTCTTGCTGTCATAGTTTCTTGTTTTTGCCGTATCGCTGGTATAGGAGTTTCCGTCACCGCCGGCATTTGACAGCCAGCCCTGCTGGTCGCTCCAGAATAAAATCTCATTATGCGAGCGGCTGCTTCGCCAAAAAGCGCTGTCACTTCCGAAATAGCTTCCCATTCCGCTGTCAAGCGACATCGGCACACCATTTGAGATATACGAGAAACTTCCGCGGTCTGAATGGTCGTGTATCGGTTGGTTTTTATTTCCGTAACCGGGCGAATTCGGAATAAGAATAATATTTTCCTTACCCAGAACATCAAAATTCTGACGGAAATAGGTGTAGCCTATATTGTTCAGATATACCGAACCGAGTTTCGGATTTTGCCTTGGAAGGGTAGGGTCGTTGTCCATAAGGATATTTATAGAATATGAACCGCCCAACTGTGAACCCATTCTATCCCATGTATACATCAGTTCACGGCTCAGCTCGGGATCAGACGATTTATAAACAGACGCGCACCATGCCGCCATATCCACACTTTCGCGCCAGTACGAATCGCCTACTGTGAGATATCCGGCAAGATTTTTTGCGGTTGTACTCACTGTAAGCTTCGGTCCCTGTGCTGTAACCCACATTCTTGCCATCTTCTTCATCTCGTCACTATGAAGATAATTAAACTCCGGATTATAGCGGTCAAGCGCCTTTGATGATAACAACCATCCCGCATATACCGAGCCGTGGTATCGGATATTTTCACACCACATTCCGCCGTATTCCTCTCCGGCATCATAAATGCCGTTTTTCAGCAGCATCGGGAATGACCACACATTTTTCTCATTCATAACATGGTCATAGAAGAAATCAAAATTGTCCTTGTAATTATGTTTCTCTGTTCCCTTGTTCTCCGGAAAAGAAAGCATATACAGTGTTAATCCTGAAGTTCTGTCCGCATTGTAGTTGTGAATCTGTCCGCTCGCGTTTGCGTAGTTATAGTATGCGGTCGATGTAAGCTCATATGCAATATCATTAAACATCTGCCTGATTTCCGCATCCTCTTCTTCGCTTATCACACCCGAATCATAAATCATATCATATGCCAATGCTTTACGCTGCAAATGTCTTCCGACATGAACCGCTTCATATGTATCATTCATTTTTGCATTATAACCTGTCGTGGTTCTGTACTTCATTCCCCAAATCATATCATTCAACTGATATTTCAGATATTCCTTTGAGCGCAGAGCGTATTCAAGATTACGCGTAACGGCATATATGGTATTACAACCGTCATACATCGTATCAAAACCTCGTCTTAACGGTCTTACCTGCCAGTTAATATTCATCGGCTTTCCGCTCGTTGGGTTATCCATCCACGTTTCTTCTCCGATTTCTTCGCCATCAGCATTATAATATACAACTTTCATATAAAGTCCTGCTGTTTTGTCAAGCGGCGAGTATTCAGGCAGTCTGCCCTGTTCACCAATCAGCTTGTCGTTCGCTCCGAATCCTGTAGAGAGAACATAGGAATTTCCCGGTGTTATACTGAATTTATCGGTTGATATACCGGCTTCAGAGCCAACAGTGTTGTTGCGTATCTTTGCGGCGCGTTCGCCGTCAGTGGTCACTTTATCCTGATGCAGTTTCTGGTTGTCCCACTCAAATTCCGAATCGCTGCCCTTCCGGCGGATATAATACATTCCATCCGGCATAGGCTTTGATACATCATTCAGATATTCCCATTCACCGTCCTTGGATGTTTCAACCACTTGATAATCGCTTCCGTCAGTATACGGAATATCCTCGTTCACATATCGTCTGTTTCCTATTTCAAATCCCGGATTATACAATTCAATTGAATTTCCGATTTCCAGTTTCAATGTAAATTTATCAAAATTCGTAATGCCCTGCCCCTTTGCAACCGCCTGCGCGCGAACATACTTCGCATCTGCCGGCGGAGTAAACACAAAGTTACCCTGCGTGTAGAACAAATCCGTCATCATCCACTGCCACGGACGCTTTCTGTCAAGCACATGCTCATTTCCGTTTTCGTCAGTTTCTACTAAAGGATACACATAATCGTACTGATCATCTGTTTCTCTCGGGTCAGTAGCCGCAATATACTGTAAATCCTGCGCCGTATAGGTATCGGCTAACTGTTTCAGATTATTGTAATAGGACGAAAATGGTTCCACACTCAGTTTTTCACGCAATGCGGGAAGATCATCGTTGCTGTACAAAAGGTTTGGATGCTGTTCCTTTCCGGTCAGCTCCTTCAATTGCAGCAAACGCACGCTTTTTTCCGCATTAACAGTTTTGTATTCCTCACTGTATGCCCTTACAATAATCTCACGGTTTGCCACCGCATAATTATCAACACGAACCGTACCGGAATTTCTGTCAATTGATACACCAACCTGCTGCTCTTTAAGTTCATATACAATATCATCCAACTTTACACGAACGCCGTTCTGGTCGTATATGCTTATTCCATATTCAGCAGTCACTGCTTCACCCGACGGCGGCAGCTGTATTGAATCCGGACCTGACATGACAATCTGCGAAACTTCCGCCTTATATAAAGCTATCTTTTCACTGACAGTAAGTTCGGGGAACTGTTCAACTGAAATTTCAAGTTCAATTTCACCGCTCTCTGCCTCGGGTAAAACTGTAAGTACTCCATTGTTTATACTCACACCGTCATAATCATTTTTAAGTCGAATGGACGTTTTATACTCCGCCATCTCATTATCGGTGTAAAGCTGATCAAACTGATCCGCTAAATATACTTTATATTCATAGCTGTTCTCCCTGAGCATAATTCCCGCATTTTTTTCACCAACCAACACTATTGCTGTCGGAATTCTGACATATGATGTCGTTATTTCCAAACGCGGCTTTTTGCTGTCCGGAATACTGATGCTTAATCCCGATTCCGCATCGGTATACATAGCGTCTTTTGAATAATATTTATGTACATATCCGTTATTATTAACCGGTTCCATACCGATACGAAACGCCAGCACATCCGTATCTGACGCAAGACTGCTTTCCACAATCTTTGTTACATCAAAACTCACCTCCGAATCTTTTACAGTGCTGTACAAACTCTGTACCTTGCTGTTTTTATCCACCGCCGGACGCGATGTGATAGTTCCCTCAGCTTCACTCCAATCGGTGTCTGTAAGCTGATACGCCTCGGCTTTTGGCATACCCGCCGCCGGTGCAGAAGCGGTTTCGTGATAATCTTCTTTTGTAGTCAGTACTAACTTCGCCGATATAATGTCCTTCGGTAAAACGCCTGTTCCGCTGAATTTCAGATAAATTTCACGGTTTGTGCCCTCCTTTGAGAAATAATCAAGAGTAGGTATAATGAGAGAGCTTTTTGTATTCATCTTAGCCAAAAGCTCATTACTGTTTACATTACCGGACTGAGCATAATCCGACGACTTTGTAAAAGTATCTTCGGCTACTGTCAGACTGATTGCATTGTAAACTTCATTCTCCTCGCCGACCTCGATTATTACATCAGCGTATACAGCAGGATAATCTGCCGCTGCAGCCCGCAGTTCAATACGGTCTCCGATTTTGATGGTTTCGTTTTTATTGTCAAGCACCAATTCCGCCCCGCCGTTTTCTCCCGGCTCTATGCTCACGCCCTCCGGCGCGTTTATAATCTGCCAGTTCAGCTCCACTGCCGACATTGGAAGAGCGCATCCCTGTGCGTCATACATTTTACATACATAGTTTTTTCTCAACGGCAGATCTTTTGAAGGCACTTTTGCTTTTAATCCGCCTGTAATTTCTGCCCGTTCCGGCTGCGGAAGTGTAATTTCAACCTCCATCGTGCCTGATATATCCGGCATATCACCTCTTGAAACGCGGATTACCGCCATTCCGGGCATTGCATTTGATAAAACCGTCAGCATTCCTCCGGAGGATATACTCACACCCGACGGTGCTGAATCCAACGAATAATTTACATTTAATCCTCCAATATCTGCCTCATGACCCCTCTGATCATATGCTGTAAACGAGTAAGCTTCCTCAATCATTGAATTCAGAGAAATCTCGATTTTCTCTCTTCCTATTGGTTCAAGACTGCTTATTACTCCGTTATATTTAATAGTGTAAAACAACTTTTCCGCCATAGTTCCCGCTCTTGAAGAGTGGAGCATAAACGGAATATTTTCCTCATTCGCCGCACTGAGCTTAATCACAAGATTTTCACCTGTTACAACAAGCTCCCTCATAAATTCTGTGACATCCAGTATAAGTGTACTGTCGGTTTCCTCTATGCCGTTTATAACTGTACCTGTACTGTCATTGATATTTGCCAGAACTTCTGCTGTCAGTCCTTTGCTTTCGGGCGAACCGGCTACTTTTGAAAATACTATTTTCGCTTCTGTCAGTTCGTCATCCTCTATTATATCCAAATCTGTGCTGAACTCCGCAACCGCAATATGACCGGAACTTACATACAGCGCTTCTGTCTGTGAAACAGTATCTTCCCAGTCGGTGTAGTAATCATTCAGCGCGCTTTCGGATTTTTCTGTAACAGATTCAGCATTTATCTCTATTCTCGGCGCATAAATTCCATCCTGATACTCCTTTGATGCAAACAGAACAGAACCATGGTATGCCAAGGACGGATTATCCTCTCTGCTTCTCGGCGCAAGGGTAAGCACCACACTCTGAGTTTCTCCGGTATTGTTTCCCTCTATCATATCCTTTATAAAATCCGTAACATCAAACTCAAACCATTCATTTGCAGCCGATTCAAACGCAATCTCAGCCCCGGGAATCCGCGTTTCCGAATGATCAAAATTCAATCTGTTCGAATGATTTGCGCCGCTCGGATACTTATTTTCACCTGCAATAGCTTCATTATATGTAAATGTCTTCTCATTGATTGATTTCAGATTACTGATACCCACAATATATTCGTCATTCTTTCCGCTCAGACAGAACACTTTGAGCTTAACAGATTTAATATTATCCATTGAGTCAAATTCCGTGCGTGACGGAATTTCGAACTGAAGATAAGGCAGAGCATACGCCGAAGGTACACCGGCCTTGTCACTCCAGTCACGGCCATTCAGGTTATTCGGATCCTCTGTGCCCTTTGCTATAGACGCCTGCGAGGAACCCTGCACATAAGTATCCTGCGATGCAATAATCGTCATATTCCCGCCGGCGGCAGCCGCCGGTATTATCGGCAGACTGCCATTAGTAAACACCATTGTAACAATCATTACCACACACAGGAGCAAATTGAAAATTCTTTTCTTTATACACATTTTATGAACACGAACTCCTTTCATGAAATTACATCAGAAGTTTTTTATGAACAAACACTCTTATCCATTCACTTTTTCATACCATTCTTCGGCTTCCTTTTCAAGTGTTGAGCCGCCGCTTGCACGCCATTTTTCCACAAATTCATCAAAATAATCAACAGGTTTTACACCGGTAATGATGTCAATATACGCTTCCTCTTCAATTTTATTGAGTTCCGCGCTGTACATATTTTCTGACGGAAGAGGAATATACAGTCTGTTGTTCGGCATATACAATTCATCAAACCCTCTTGGAACAGCCCAGTCATCTCTTGGAGTCACTATCTTTTCAGCGTCAGGGAAACTCGGTGTGAACAAATTAAATCCGAATTTGTTCTTGTTTCTGTACTCCTCATCCTTCCAGTCGCCAAGCCAGACTGTTCTCTTATAAGTTTTGCCGTTGGTAGAAACCGCCTCCTCGTAATCCCATACAACTCCGCGTTCACCGGTATTGGCATACTCAAAGTTTGTCTTTGATTCATAGATATCGTTGTAAATTTCAAGCAAATTATCGAATTTTTCTTCATTCTCTACCAGCTCTTTGCTGAACATCCATCTTTCGCCCTTAACATATTCCTTTTTAGGATATGTTTTCTGTTCCTCTTTTGAAAGATACGGCGGAATTCCGCTTATCTCAAGGCTTTCTGCAGCTACCTGATTAAGCTTTTCAAGCTCGTATCTGTCCTGACCAGAAGTGCTTGCATCCGAATCAACATATGCTTTCGGCTCCCAATGATAGCTCATACCATGTGTTGTAAAACCGATAATTCCATTTACAAACTGATGTGAAATAGCCCAGTAGCCGCCTTTGTTCTCACCTGTGATAAATTCCGGATCCAAAACGCCGTCCTTATACCACTTGCTGAAACGCGCCAGCGCCTCCTTCATCTCCGGCTGAACCGAAGAATATACCAACTTACCGTCGCGCTCCATCCAGTAGCCCTGAGGCGTACCGGTCTGACCCATTGTCGGAACATATCCATATGCTGCAAATACCGCCAGCATACCTGATCTCGAAAGACCATAGGTATCTTTCTTGCCGTTGCCGTCCGGATCCTCATTAGTAAATTTATAAAATGCCTCTTCGTACTCATCCAGTGTTTCCGGTACTTTGTCGATTCCTACATTTTTGAGCCAGTCACCGCGCCATACCATCGGTATGCCGGACGCACCGGAACCTACCGAGAACGACGGCAGAGAATACTGTTCATCATTAATGTAATAATATTTCAGAATATCAGGTGCATCCTCTTCAAGACGTCTGAGCATATTCGGTGCCTTTTCCTGTAATTTTTCCATTGAAATCGGAGCAGCAATTCCCTGATCGACATACTTCTGCGCAGCAGCCGCACTTTTTACATAGATAATATCCGGTACTTCTCCGCCCGCAAGTTTCAGGCTAAGAATTTCATCATACTTCTGCCATTCCACATTCCATACATCCAAATTGATATTGTACTTATCTTCAACCGCCTTCAACTGTACAGCATCCGGATTACCGGTGCTGGTCTGATACATCGTCATTGAATATGTGTATTTTTCGTCTTCATCTACAGATGCGGTGTTTTTGCCGCATCCCGATACTGCTGCCGCCATAAAAGATACCGCCAAAATCAGTGTCAATGTTTTCTTAATCATAATTATAAACTCCCTTCTGTTATATCAGCCCTTAACCGAGCCTACCATTACGCCCTTAACAAAATACTTCTGTATAAACGGATAAACAACAAGAATAGGTACCGTTGTAACGATAACCGTTGTCGCTTTTATTGTTTCCGTATTTACGTGCATTGCTTCTTCCTCTGAACTCGGATTCATCATATCCTGTGTACCCTCAAGAACAATTCTTCTCATAACAACCTGCAAAACCTGCTTTGCAGAATCTCTTGTGTATATTAAGCTGTCAAACCATGCATTCCAGTGTGCAACCGCTACCCAAAGCGTAATAGTTGCTATAATAGGCAGCGATACGGGAATGATAATTTTCCATAAAATAATCAAATCGTTTGCTCCGTCTATCCTTGCCGATTCCTCCAGACTGTCCGGCAGTCCCATAAAGAAATTGCGTGCTATAATTACATTGTAGGCACTGATAGCAGTGGGCAGAACAAGCGCCCATATTGTATTCATCAGGTTCAGTTTCTGTACCAGCAGGTATGACGGAATTGTTCCGCCGCTTACAAACATCGTAATTACTATAAATGATGTAAAGAATTTTCTATGTACCAGATATTTCTTTGACAGCGGATATGCAGTCAGAATTGTACAGCTTACCGCAATTAACGTTCCCAGAGCTGTCCTTACAATGGTATTGATAAATCCTGTAAGAATAGCGCCGTCCGACAATACCTTAATATAATTCTCCAAAGTAAGTTTCGGAGGTATCAGATACATTCTTGTAAGCGGAACATCTCCGCTTGTAAACGACAGCGTCAGCAAATACCAGAACGGATAAAGTGTCGCAAGGCATATCAACACCAAAATTATCGCAATAATTATATCTGCTATAATATCACCTTTGCTGCGATGTTTTTTTATCATAATTCTATTCTCCCCTTTCGCTCTTACCATATTCCGTAATCGTTAATTTTTCGGCAGATCATATTCGTACTTAATACCAGAATTACCGAAATGATATTCTTGAACAATCCTACCGCGGTTGCAAAACTGTATTCCAGATTTACAAGACCTGCTCTGTATGTGTATGTACTCAGCACATCGCCGACATCATATACTGCTGTATTGTACAGGTTAAATACCTGATCAAAGTCGTCATTTATCAATCCGCCCACAGCAAGTATCAGCATAATTGTGATAACCGGCATAATTTCAGGTATTGTAATGTGAATAATTCTCTGAAATCTGTTTGCACCGTCTACCATAGCGGCTTCATGAACCTGCTGATCCGATGTAGTAAGAGCTGCAAGATATACGATTGAACCCCAGCCTATACTTTTCCAAACATGTGATACAACCAATACGCCGCGGAAATATCTTGAATCTGCCAGGAAATAAATCGGATCAAATCCCAGCGCCTTTATAATGATATTTACAGGACCGGTTGACGGTGACAAAAGCTGAGTAAGTATTCCTCCCAAAACAACCCATGATACAAAGTGCGGAAGATAACTGATTGTCTGTACGCACTTTTTAAATTTACTGCTGATTACCTCGTTTAAAATCAGCGAGAATATAATCGGAGCCGGGAATCCCACCAGGAATTTCCACAAACTTATAACAAGTGTATTTTTAAATACCTGCCAGAAGCTCTCCAGCGCAAACAGCCGTCTGAAATGTTTCAGTCCTACCCATGCGCTTCCCAATATTCCCTCTGTAAACTTGTAATCCTTAAAAGCAATAGTCACGCCATATAGCGGTATATAATGAAAAATTACAAAATATGCAAGAGCCGGCAGCAGCATCAGCAGCAAGTAACGCTGCCTCCAGTAAATACTCCCTGTTAAAGCGGCGACCGCGCCTTTTTTCTCTTTCTTTTTTTTATCAGCTTTTATCACCGGCAGTTCTTCCTTCTTCTTATTAACTGTTATCACTCTCGGTTCCCCCTTCCGTTTTATAAATTTCACAAAGCATTATCAGCGTCAGTCCCTGACCGTAAAGAGTTGGCAGTACCTTAATTGTGTGATATTCCTCAACCGTATCCATAATAGGAGTTCCGCCTGATACACCGGTAACCGTTCCATCCGCTTCAATATGATTGATTACCCCCTGTGCCGCCTTCTTCCACACTTCCTGATATTTGTTGTCTATATATCCGTCCTTTATTCCTCGCAGTACGCCGTATGCAATTGCCGCTGTTGCGGAAGTTTCGGTATATCCGTCCGGTCTGTCGATTACAGTGTAAAACATTCCGTCCCCGCGCTGATACCTCGAATATGCCTGTACCTGCTCATTCAGCGAACAAAGTATCTCATCACGTCCTTCAAACTTATCCGGAAGCAGTTCCATAATTTCAACCGTACTTACTGTAATCCATGAATTTGCTCTCGCCCATCTCGCCGCAGAAAGATGATTATCTAAAGGCTCCGAATAGCCGTGGAAAAACAAACCGCTTTCTTTATCCTTCAAATATGTATGATGCAGGAGCAGCTGTCTTGCCGCCTCTTTTGAATACTTTGTTTCACCCGTAACTTTACCCAGCTTGGCAAGCATAATACATACCATAAAGAGAGTATCCGCCCACATCTGTTTGGAGAACTTAACTCCTGCCTCAGTAACAGTATGCTCCAGCGCGCCATTCTCCAGTCTCGGCGCTATATCTAAAATATAGTCTGCAATATTTTTCGCAAGCTCCGTTTCCTCACTGCCTTTAAAACCCATAATTGTCATTACTGGAGCAGTGGAATTGACTGTTCTCAACTCACAGGCTCGCTCCTTGTGCTGTTCTATCCAATCATGAAGAAATATTCCGGCGCTTTCATCTTTTAAATATTCCCATACGCGTTCTACGCCGTACAATCCAACTCCCGGCACCCAGTCAAATCTGTCAATATCCATAATAGTGCCTTTCGGATCCTGTCTTGAAATCGTCCGCTTAAGAACAGTTTCAATTAAACTTCTGTTTACCACTTTCTTTCAATCCTTTCTGCTGTACACGCCCTGACCGTGTACAATAATTTTAACTTCGCAGTCTTTTCTGTTTGATTTCAGTCTACCACTTTCAACAAAATTATTCAATACAAAAGACTTAATATTATACAACGTATTTAATTAGTTGCCCCAAAACCAATTAAATACGTTGTATAAATATATTTTTATATAAGGAAACACTGAATAAATCAAAATAAAAAAATGATTTTAACGCCAGCGTCAGACATCTTTCCGATACTTATGAAGAGCGTATATTTTCTGCAAAACTATTTTTTATTACATTAAATCAGCGTTTCCCTAATATACTCCATTTTTATATATCCCGCTTTTACTTTATCTGCTTTGAGTATATCAGTACTTTCTCTTCCTGTATACAGGTATATTTTTCCTTATCGTAATTTTTTTATCCGTTCATATATATTCAAAACTTATCATTATCAAAAAATAAACAATACAAAAAACTTAATATCCTACAACATATTTAAACATTTGGCTTAAAACCGTGGCTTTTATCGAATAAATCTGTTGTATATCCGGGACATATAAGGATATTAAGTAAGTTTTTTTCTTGAAGTACGCCAAATTTTAGCAAAGAAAAAAGAGAGGAAAACCTCTCTTTATAACACAAAAAAAATAAAATCACAAATGATTTGTTCTGTATATCTTTGGTGTGACACCATATTTTTCTTTGAATTTTTTTGTAAAATAATGTGGTGTGTTATATCCTACCATTCCGGCAATATTCTCAATACTTATATTCTCACTCAAAATCAACTCTGCCGCTTTTTCCATTCTGATATTAGTTACATAAGCGTTGAAATTCATTCCAATATGCTCCTTGAACACCTTGCTCAGATACTGAGGACTGATAAACACCTTCTCCGCCACTAAATTTAATGATAAATCCGAAGCCAGATTTTCCGTTATATATGCTTTAACATTTTCCACAATCGCCGCCGAATTTTCCTTCATATTCATGTCAGAATATTCTATCACGTTTTTTATCACGCTGTCAAGCCATTCCTCAAACTCATAAATATCGCTGATTTTCAGAAAAACATCTCTTATTGACTCATCTGACAAATCGTCAGATTTAATATTTTTCTTTTTCATATACAGTGAAACCACGGATACCAGTTCCATCATCTTGGTATTACAGTATGCCGCCTTGTATTCTCCCTTGATCAGATCGTCAATAATTATATGTGCTGCCTTTTTACAGCCTGATAAGTTACTGATATTCAGATATTTTTTAAATTCATCCATATATGACTCCGGCATTGTTTCTCCGCACTCCTCCCGGCTGCTGATATCATCGCCGAACACAACACTCAGCTTGGGCATCAGAAATTTATATTTAAGCGCAGCAACGGCACAGTCAAATGATTTGTAAATTTCCATCGGCGTAGCAACAACACTTCCTATTATCATAACACAACTAAGATAATAATTCGATACAAAATAATCCTCAAAATACTGTGCCTCTTTAATCAATTCGGCGCGTTCACTGCTTTGGTGCGCGCCTATGAGAACAACGCTGTCCGCATCAAGCTGAGCGGCAATATAAGAGGAAGTACCGTTATCAATGCTCTCTATCTCGCTTATTATGTTGTACAAAATCACACTGCTGTTTCCGATAGAAAGTTTTTCCATTACTTCCTTATTCAGTTTCATTATAGTTGCAGTATAGCAATTCCCATCAATTCTTTTTCCTGCAATATTTAATAATTCATCTAATTCTTCCATATTACGTAGTTTATGGTAAATCAATGACTGGACTATATTGTTTTTAATCAGCGGTTTATTGCTTTCAATCGTTTTTTCGAGATTTGTGATTGTTCCGCTCATTTTCATAAATGCATCGTTAATGATTTCGTACTCATTTTCCGCGATAATTTTTCCATCATCGCCGCGCAGTTTTTTTATAATGTTTTTCATAGGGTTATAGATACTTCTCGTGCATAAATTGGAAATCACCAAAATAAAAAGTATATTAAACAAACATACTCCAAGCGTGACAAGTCCTATAATCTGTGATGCCCTGTAAAATTCACTTGCAGGCTTAATATTGATAACCATCCAGTTATATCTGTCTATGGATGAATAAGATACAACGCTCTCTGCATTGTTTATTCTGCATTTAAAAAAGCCATTATCATTTCCTGATTCCGCAATTTTCTTAAAATAGTCCTGATCAACTATATTATACGGATACTTTACCGTTTCAGTTGAGCTGATCACGCTTCCTTCCTTATCGACAATCAAAAGCATTGATTCGGCGCTGACTATTTTCCGCATGATGTCAGCAAATAAATCCTCTCTTATTTCACAAAACAAATAAGCGTTTTGTATTTCAACACCATTGAGTGGCAATTTTCTGACAAAAATACAGCCATCCTGCTTGGAATATGAAAAAATGCTGTCCAAAGACACTGTAGGCAAATAAGAAAATCCATCCCTTATTTCTACCAAATCATTAAACCATAACGGTTTCTGATCCTTTGTATCGGATGTGCTGTTAATTATACCGTTTGTTCCGATAATTGTATTAGAATCCTCTTCGTATATATATAAATTCATACACCAATCTGCATTAAGAACCTGTTTTGCCGCCAGATTTTTGCTTATATCCTTTATTTTCACATAATCAGTAGTATCACCCGAACGAAAGTCAAAATATTTATGCAGATCATCATCGTTTGAAATAATATCCAAATACAGTGTATCTGCCTTTTCCAAAATGTCCTTATCCACGAAATCCTTTAAATTATCCAGAATGATATTATTAGACAATTCGATCTGTTTATTAAAATAATATTTATATATAATATTCTCAAGCACCCCTATAAGCAAGACTGATAAAGCTGCAATTAAAACATATGATGCCGCAAGTTTGAATAAAACAGTATTAAATCTCTTGAATTTATTTCTCATATCGTTCATTCCTTTACTGCTATTCTATTCATTATTATTTTAGTAAATTTATTTTACCATAAATTCATCCGAATTGCAAGCACAAATTTACTCTGGCTTTTTATTGCTCCCTCAACTAACTCCTGAATTTTTCTGCTTGTCCAGTATACGAGATTTCTCCTCAAAAAACCTTGAAAAACACGAGTTTTCCTGCGGCTTTCTTCCTTTAGTATCGTAAAGATGTCCGACGCTTGCTACGCAAGCGGTTTTGCGTAGCAAAACTACTGATTTATTTTAAATTTGGTGGAATTTTGGTGGAAAAATAATTTATTGTGCCTCAAGTAACTCTCCCATTTTCTGCTTGCCTTAAAGCATCATGGGCAGTTACTATCTTATGACGGTAATCTCCCGTGATTTTTTTATATAAATAAAATCCTGAAATAAAATCTATTGACAAATTAATTATGAAAAGAATATAATAAATATAGGATATATCCAATATCGAGGTGAATGATTATGTCTGATTTCAAAAATTATTTAACTGAACAACTGAAAAACGAAGAATTCAGGACAGAATATGAAAAACTTGAGCCGGAATTTTCAATCATTCAAGCTGTAATTGATGCAAGGAAAGCAAGTCGCATAACTCAAAAGGAATTATCAGACAGGACAGGAATTGCACAATCTGATATATCCAAACTTGAAAATGGCAACAGCAATCCAACTCTTGGTATGCTCAAACGCCTGGCAGACGGTATGGGTATGACTGTCAAATTGCAGTTTGTTCCCAAACAATAGTCATATTATACAATTTATGACGCGGAATTGCACATTTTAAACGAGCAAAACATAGACCTGTCCGGCAAGCTCCGAACAGGTCTAATATTTTATCTGGAAATAATCAAGATATGTCTTGAATTTATCCTGTGCGGCAAGACAGGTATCCGTTAGAAAACCTTTTTCGCGATCCCACTCAGATATTCCCCGGTAATAAAAAAACTTCATTTCATCACTGATAATAAACGGTACAATATTATTTTTCAGACACTCCTTGAACATAATGAGCCGGCCTATGCGTCCGTTTCCGTCTTGAAAAGCATGAATCTTTTCAAAGGCAACATGAAAGTCAATTATTTCTTCCAAAGTCTTTTTGCCGTCGGTGTTATATTTATTGAGAAGTTTTTTCATTTCATCCGCCACAGCTTCGGGGGGAACGGTTTCCATGCCGCCAACCTCATTGGGAAGCTTTTTATATTCACCGACATTAAACCAGTCGGTTCTTGAATCGGCTGTTCCGTTTTTAAGAGTTCTGTGAAGTGATTTTATAAAACTTTCACTTAGTTTATGACCAGCATTGTCGATTATCATATCTATACATTTGAAATGATTGGCAGTTTCAACTATATCATCTACATTAACCGCTTCATTCGTCAGTCCGATTGTGTTTGTTTCATAAATGTATCGGGTCTGGTCGTGTGTGAGTCTGCTGCCCTCCATATGGTTTGAGTTGAAGGTTAATTCAATTTGTATTTTGTGATAAATCCCGCCGCTTGTTTTGCTCATCTTTTCTCTTTTTAAAACATCAAGCAGTGTATCCGGTTTTTTCGTTTTCGGGCGAAGCGCATTTTCGGGAATATGCCATATCTTGCCGATAAGCTTCGCGCCCGCTATCCGGCCGCCGGCGCAGTAATTTCTTACGGTTCGTTCGGATAATCCCCATTTTTCAGCCATTTCGGAAACAGAAATATAATTCATATTCTTCAGCTCCTTTGATATTATTATATCACATTATCGGCAAAATATCAATATAATTTTGCAATTTCCAAAGAAATTGCCGATAAAAATAATTGTATCTCAAAATACAATTTGTAATTTCATATTTTGAGAACAAAGCCAATATTGCATACTCATTATTATTTCTGGTATGCTATCTTATGTGTGATAAACTGTTTTTGTTAAATATAACTGTCTCCCTTTTGCATCAAATGTAAGATTCAACTCCATTTTCGCTTATCTGTCAATATCAAAGTCCATTTGCTTCCCTTATTTTTCTGCATTTCTTCTCCACAGTGCATGGGGTGAAAGTCACTCCGAGATATGTGACAGAAGTTAGATTGTCACATTCATCAAAAGCATAATCTCCAATACTTATCACACTGTCCGGTATCTTAATTTCGGTCAGGCTTTTACAACCATAAAAAGCATAGCTCCCAATACTCGTCACACTGTCGGGTATACTGATTGTATTCAGATTGATACAACGTGAAAAAGCACATCTTCCAATACTCGTCATACTATCGGGAATATCGACTTCTATCAAATTTTCACAACCAAAAAAAGTAAAAGTTCCGATACTTATCACACTGTCAGGAATCACTAATTTTTTTGTATCCTCATTCGGTTTATATCCGTAAAACTTTTTCCTTATAATTTCACGACATTTATAATCAACAGGATCCTTTATTTGCCGAGGGTCGAACGTTTCCCCCAGATAGGTAACAGAAGTCAGATTGTCACACCTCTCAAAAGCAGTATGGCCTATGTTTGTCACATTATTAGGGATTGTGATTTCAATTAAGTTCCTGCAGCCAAAAAAAGTCCAATCTCCGATACTTATCAGACTATCAGGCAGCGTAATTGCAGACAGACTTTTACAACCACAAAAAGCATTATCTCTAATACTTGTTACAGTGTTCGGTATTGTGATTTCAGTCAATTTTTTGCAATCAGCAAATGCTGAAATTCCGATACCTGTCACACCATCCGGTATTGTAACTTTAACAATGCTGCAATTTCTAAAAGCTTCGTCTCCAATACTTGTCACACCATCGGGAATTACAACCTCTATTACGCCGTATTCCTTTATATACTTTATCAGTTCTCCGTTTTCGATTTGAAAACCTTTTTTATTCTTCATATTTTACCTCTCCTTCCGTGACATATCGGTCACAAATAAAACATCTCCATTGTATTAAGGCACACTGCCGCCAAATGCCCGCCGAATACTTTTCCGCAGTCGATGGCAATGTGATTTTTTTTCATAATAACCTGTCCGCTGTTTCCCTCCTGAGAAATCGTGGGCAGATGTCCGGTTACAAGGTATTTATCTTTATAGTAAACTCTATCATAGTCAGGAGAATGAAAAATCAATTCGTGCAATTCATAATCCGATAAATTTCTATCCTCGGCAAAGTTGTCTAACCCGGCATGAACCAGAACAAATTCATTCCCGCTTACCTTTATATGCTCATACAGCGAAAAATCCGACAAATATTCCAGTATCTCATACTTTTCCTCCAGGTTAAGCCGTCTGAACTGCTCCAGCGTGACATTGCCGCCGTTCTGCTGCCACAACAGCAGATTTTGAAGCGTGTTATTTTTCAGCAGCGCGTCACAATTTTCCTCCGTTACCTCTTTCATAAGCTGACGGAGTACAGTAATCGCCATATACTCATGATTGCCGATAATCGGATACACATTATGACGCAGCATCATATCCTGTAACAACTTTATAGGTTCCGCTCCGCGGTCCACACAATCGCCCAAGACATACAGCTCATCACTGTCCGAAAAGTCTATCTTCTCCAAAAGCTTTTGATACGCGGTGTATTCGCCGTGAATATCGCTCATTACATATACCATATTTCAGACCTCTTGCATTTGTTTTTTTACTTCCTCTATCATTTCAACATTGGATTTTCTTGCGGCAGGATGCCACATATCCAATATTTTTATGTCCTTTTGCTTTAGTTCATCAATATAAGAATTTTCAAATATCCATAATGTACCGCCGAATATAATAGTTCTGGGCTTTAAAATTTCTATTTCCTCTTTTATTGTGTTTATTGCAATATCGCTTTGTGCTATCTCCCAAAACTCTTTGTCCGAGTGAGCATACCCCCGCACTTTATTGACATTGGTGTAAGCTGCCGCACCCAAAGCCTTTATCGCCTCGTCATACATCTCCGCAATTTCTTCAGTTTTTTTATCCGGCTCTTTTATGGCGGTTATCCATCTGCCGAGATTATACCACATATTCATTTTCACGCGTTCAGCGGCTTCTCTGCCGTCGTTGATACTGCTTCCTTCCTCTATCACAGCACGGACAAAATCTATGTACACATCCCCGTTTTCAAAATCTTCATTCCGCCACCCGTTTGCTTCCTTTAGAATAACAAGTATGCCATTGTCAGTGTCATAGCATTTCTCATCCGCGATACCAAACTCATTGATGCGAGGAGCCTTGTCATTAAACGCTTTTTCATATTCCGCGAGAAATTCATCGGTTATACGGCTGTATAACTCTTTCAGTTTCTGATTTAATTCTTCGTTTTTGTCTGTATTAACCATAAATATTTCATCCTTTCTGTATTAACATAGCTCTTTTAAAACCTTTGTGTTATTTTTTTAATTACTCATCACTTATCATACTTTTGAATAATTACATACATATTCAAATCAATTTGCCTGAACTATAATTTTCAGCAGCCTCCTGCAAATCTGATATTACTTCTTCTCTGAGTGACGCGGGATGAATTATTTCAACATATTTTGCATACTGCATTGCCCATAGACGCATAGCTTCCAAATTAACATTTACACGTACCTTCACATCCTCATCAGTTTCCTCTGTAAATGTTATATTCGTACCAAACCAGTCGATAATATCAGATACAATATATCGTTTTGCCCGAAATATAACCGTCCCGCTTTCACCGGAAAACATATAGATATGCTCTGCCATATGTTTTGGAAGTGTCCAGTTTGCCGGCTTGGTTTTGACCTTTTCGTCAAGCAGTTCAATATTTGTTATGCGGTCGATACGATAGTGAGAAATATTATCGTATTTATCATAGTTGCCGATTAAGTAATAGCGTCCGTTGGCCGCTGCAATCTGATAGGGATTGACGATATATTTCTTCTCTCGACATGGATGCAGTTTTTTATCAATGTCATAAAGATTGTAAGTGAACGCGACTTTTTTACCTTTGCTGACAGCCTCGTCAAGAATTTCGATAGTATAAAACAGTTCTTTATTTTGCGGCATATTTTCAGTTGGCGTACATATGCGCTTAATCCTTGCGTCAAAATATATATTTGATAAACCGCTTAATTTTTCGATCAGCTCCCTGCATTGGCTGTAAGGAATATGTTTTGAAAACAGCAGACTGTCAATCAGTAATCTGAGTTCAGCATCCGAAAAATCACGGTTCAGATACCAATCCGTATATACGATTTCTTTCCCGCCGTTTTTATTTACTCTGATATTTTCGCTGTATTCTATATCATAGCCAAAATCAATTAAATTCATCAGGTTACGCTTAACAGATTTTCTGTCCGCCTGCATATCATACTCATTTTTTAACAGTTCAACAATTTCCTTTTGCGAAAGTCTGTGGTTCTCATCAGTGTAACGTTTAAGAATATCAAGGATGTTCATAATTAAAAGTTTTTTGGGTTGTTTCATGTACATTATCGGATGCTCCTTAGAACACATTCTATTACTGTGAATTATTGGTTGGTTTATGAGGATATTTTATCACATCTGCGTATGTTCTGTCAATATACGCATGCGACAAAAACAGCCCACGAAAATAAGTGCCTATCCGTAATTAAACAAGCAAGATGTGCTTAATTTACGGATAGGCTCTTATTTGGGAGAGCAATAACTATAGAAAGTTTTAAAAACTCCGCCATGAAAAACATCATTATATAATAGAAACTTAATTTACAGAAAAATTTCGCACACACTGATTATACAACTATCGGCATAGAATGGTGATTTAGTATATAAACTCATAATCCGCTTCGATATATTCGTAGGATACCGCGATTATCTTTGCCAAATCGCTGTAAGAAAGAATCTTAAGTCTACTCATACTCCCAAAATCCATAGAGTTCCAATCGTATGAATCAATATCCGGTATTTCAACGGTTCCGGTACATGCTGTCGTGATTCTGAATCCCACATCCTTGTCGTCGTTTTCAGCGGTTATTATGGCGGGCATTTCAAATTCAACAGTGAGTACACCGTTTTTCTCACTGAATTTGTTTATTACAAACTCATCAGAATCAAAAACCTCGGCAGAAGTGATTTTTTCTATATCGTCAAGCTCAATATAGCCTAATATGCTGATTGCATTCTTTAGATTTTTCACATCAGTGCTTATGTAATCATCGATTATGTCCCAAAGAAATGCTTCGCCTATAATTTCAATAAGTTCATCATTGCTGTTTATTTTCATTGTAACGCCTCCCTGCAGCATAAAATACTTGTTTTTAATAATGTATCAATTGCATATGTTTTATCATAATTCCTTAATTTTATATGAAAGCACTATATTACCCAAAATTCCTTAACTTTGCTTGTAGCATCATCTTCGGATAAGTTGAATTTTCTGATAATCTTTTTAACAGCGTCAGTCATTGTTATACCACATTCCTGGCACATTTCAACAGCGGAACAAAGCGCAGCTTCAGCTATTGTTTCTCTACATAGTTCCTCCATAATTTTATCATAATTGAACTCATTTTTCAAGACTTAAAAAATATCTGCTCCCAATTTGACTCCAATCGATATATAGATATTTTTTCCATATATATTAGTATCATATATTTTCATATAACAATGCTATATATCAAAAAATAGAAGCGGAATGTATTACAATATTCACTTCTTATGCTAACACACATAAATATTATTTATATACTTAAAATATTAATATATTATACTCATATATAGATATTACAATAATATTAATATATCATTCTTTGATATGATACATGACAATACGGTATAATGCTCTCCTAACATAAAATAAACTAAAAATGGGAGGATATAGATTATGCAGTCAGAATATGTCGAACTTATAACAATAGATGAGCTTTGCGAGCTGCTTATGATAGGACGCACTACCGCATATCAACTTTTACGCTCAGGCGAGATTAAAGCATTTAAAATAGGCACTGTATGGAAAATATCTAAGGCATCTGTTGAATGTTATATCAGAGAACGGAGTAACCTTTAATGGTTACTCTCGTTTTATCCGAATTTTAAACCAAGGTAATCATCGCTGATTCCCATTTCATTAAGTACAGCTTCTGTGTAATCTCTGAATCTAAGTGCCTCTGTCTTATTGGTGTAATACTTTTTTCCGGTATTTATATTTGTAGTTCCAACTGCAAAATGTATATGCAAATTGTGGTTTAACTCTGAGGCATTGCTCTCATCCTTGCATTCATGATAGGCGAATAATACTTGTACATTTTCAAAAAACTCACATACAGCATATCCGAGTTTAAGAGCATTTTGAGTATTTATTTTTTCTGATTCTTTAATGGTAAATGACAGTACATAATGTTCTGCCTGTCTTCCGGAATGATTAAAAATACACCTTATATCGTTCATTGATTCGGCAGCATTATAAAAATATACCCCCAGACCTCCTACCAACCTGTTTGGCATTTTGTTCGGATCAAGTATGTAATTAACCAGACGAAATAGTGCATCGTCATTAGAATAGCTTCCCTTTATTTTTTTAAGAATTGGCATAATTGCTCCACTCCTTTCTGTAAATTATCCAATTGCACCGTTACGTCAATGCCGGCAGAAATTTTATTCAGATTCGTTTGCATATCTGCAGCAATTTTGGCAAGCGCAGGTGCATTTTCTGTATAACCGCGATTTTCGTTGAGTTTGTTTCTCGCCCAATCAGAAGGTGACATTTTACATTTATTAGCATAAGCTTTATAACTGTTTAATTCGTCTGCTGAAACTCTTATTTCAAATCTCTTGTTTTTTTTCATTTTTCTTCTTCCTTTCTGTTAGTATGAATTATATAATATAGTATTATGATAGATATATATATCATAATATAAGATATATAATAATACTAATATATATCTATTATATATATATTATATATCTATTATATATCTATTATATAGAATATAACAAGGAGTGTATGTTGTACGTACATTCTTTTATCATAGAATAACGTACCTGACATACACTCACTTATATGTTGTTATTATTTATTTTTTAATAATATGGATGTGATGTATTGTGTTATATGAAAGTGAATGAATAAATTAAATCGGTTATTGATAAAATGATATAATTTGTATCAGATCGGAACAGCAATATAATGAAAAATATCCTGACCGAAATTGTTTCCGATCAGGATACTGACAATTAATTGTTATAATTTTACCGAGCCGCCTTTCGTACAGCTTCAATCTGTTCCTCTGTAAGTCCAGCCGCTCTCATTCCATCAATCATACTCTCTATGCCCTTAACTATGCCTATTGCCTCGCCTTCAACTCTACCTTCTGCTTTACCTGCAATTTTAGCATGATAAAGTGCGCTTTTCTCTGTTTTAATCGCATCTTCACGACGTTCAGCCATATCGCGTACTTCTTTATCATCGCTCAGCTTGAATATTACATCTACTCCGTTTTTTATAGCGGGTACTTCAGCATTTTTCAACATCTCTAAATCACCCTCACTTTCTGAATTGATCAATTGCATCCACAGCTTTTTCCTATTATTTGAATCTATATTCTTATCAAGTTTCGGCAGTTCAAAAAAGTGTATCGCACATTTATCGGTCAGTATTGCGTTATGCTCCAAATCAGCCATTGTGTATACAGAATTGTAATCCTCTGTCTCAAACATCTTGAAATCTACTATATTTATGGATATTGTAGGCTGTATCTTGTCATAACCATCGCCCTTTTTAAGCTGAGAACCATATCCTTGCGCCCAGTAATACAGGCTTTGCTCCGCTGCCTGAGCAGCAAGCGATTTTGCGTGGCAAAACTACTGAGACTTTCAACGTATTCTCTTTGCATAAATTATTCAAGATTTAATTAAGATAGCAATACTTACACAACTTTATACTTAAACCCACTAATTCTGTTTTATAGCTTTTTGTGTCTATTTTTCCAAGAAGGGGACACTTTTATAAACCATGGACAGCTTCAGTATCTAACACTCTTTTTCGTTCCTTCCAATCCGGCATATAGCTGCTTAAAAAATCATAGAATTTTTTACTGTGATTAGGGTATAGAAAATGAACTAATTCGTGCAGTACAACATATTCAACACATGCAGGTTTTGCTTTGGTCAGATACTGATTAAAAGTTATCTTGTTTTTATCCACAGTGCAGCTTCCCCAAAGAGTTTTCATTTTTTTCAGAAAAATACCCGGATAGGGAATATCATATTTTTTTATTATCGGATACAGCTTATCAACATACTGCTTTAAAATATTCATTGACTCATTACGCCACCATTTATCAAAATGCTTCATTATCAATTCCTGATCCTGAATATCTGAAACACAAATATGAATAATTTTACCTTCCTTGTATATTTTGATTTTCTGACATTCTCTTACAGAAAAAATAAAATCTTCACCAAGCATTTTTATAGACATACCGTTTTGAATAGTCGTTGTTGCGGCATATCCTTTTGTTTGAGAAAAATACTCTAATTTTGCTTCTATCCACTCTTTGCGCTTAATAATAAATTCAAGCAATTCATCATCTGTAACAAAATACGGTGATGATATTTTAATAGCCATATCCGGATATACTTTAAGTCGGATGGTTTTTATTTTTTTTCGCTCTACTGTAACCATAATAACTTTATCTTTAACATTTAATTTTAATATACTTGTCTGCATTTAATACACCTTTTTTGCTGTAAGCATAATTTCATCAATAATAATATCAATAGTATCTAACGACCAATCCAACCCATTGTCCTCCATAAAATCAAACAACGCATCATCAAGCAGTTTCTTTATATTTCTATGAACAATTACATTATCCCGCCAGTCGCGTTTTGCATTCTGAGCGACAATATCTTTGATTTGCAATGCCAATATACCTGTTGCTTCATTGTCGTATCCGTCAGAACTGCCCGTTGATTTTTTTAACCCACTGCAAATACTGCCGTAAAAAGATTTTGCTTCACCATCATTAATTATATTCTGAGGATATACCGCATTACTGCGTCCGTTCCTGTAATCTTCCGCCATCGCTTCCATAGACGATAAATATTTTTCATCGTCTCGTTCTTTCATATATTCATCAAGAGTTTTTTGTATTCTCTCCATAAAGGTCAGATATTTTATAGGATCATCATACCGTTCACTTTCCAGAACTTCAACCTGTCTTGAACGTATAGCATCGGCTTTGGCTTCTTTTGAGCCAAGTATCGCCATTTGTTCTTCCATTTTGTCTTTGTTGAGAATATCCAACGGCTCTATAAGAATTTTTGCATCTTCGGCATTAACATAAGTATTTAAAAGCTGACGAATACCGTCTTCATATTTTGAAAAATTTATTCTATCATTATATCTTAATGCAACACTATCCTTTAATTTCTTAAAGAAAATATAATCTTTTCTATAATTTTCAGCCTTATCAAATCCGACAGACTCAAAAAAGTCATAGCTTGAATACAACAGATCAACTAATTTTGCATATAATGAAAGTGTTTCATAAAACTTAGTTCTTGTGTCATATTCTTTCAGACATTCCTGCCACACATTTGAACTCTGTTCATTTCTGTCAATACCGTCAAACATATCCCAAAGCCTTTTATAGAGGCTTTCTAATTTCGATTTTTGTTCCGACAAAGATATAATTGCGTTTTCAAGATCTTGACTGTCAAATTCATCCATACGCGACATTGAGTCTGAATATAAATCCAACGCGGAATTTAGTTTTTTAAATATTCCTATATAATCAACTATTAATCCGAAATCTTTATTTTCATATACACGGTTTACCCGCGCTATCGCCTGTAAAAGCGTATGATCCTGCAATTGTTTGTCAACATACAGAACAGCTGCCGGAGGAGCATCAAAACCTGTCAGCAATTTATCTTTTACAATCAGCAGATTAATTTCACCCTCGGCATCAACAAATTCGCTTGTTACTCTCTCTTCATACTTTCCATAATTGTTTTTGTATAGAACATCAACTTCTTTTGCAAAAAATTCACCTATGCGTTTTTTCGTTTCTGTTGTATTTATTTCATCATCACCCTCTTTAGCCGTATTAGGAGTTATAACTACAGCCGGATTTATCCCGTCAAAATTTTTAAGTAAATAAAACATTTCCACGGCAAAAACACGCGAAGAACAGGTTAGCATAGCTTTAAAACCTTTAGGTTTGACATAACTCATAAAATGTTCATACAAATCCAATGCCACCATTCTTAACCGCTGATCTGTTTGTGCAAGCGCCACATAACGGCTATACTTCTTTTCCAGATCTTTTTTTGCATTATCATTTAATCCGGCTGTAATTCTCTTTAAATGCTCATTTATCTGATCACTTGTCACTTGCTGAGGAATAACTCTTCCTTCATAAATAATCGGTACTGTTACTTTATCATCTATAGCGTCTTTAAAAGTATAACTATCTATGAGCGCACCGAATTTTTCAAATGTATCTTTAGGTTGAATATTCCTTTTATCATTTTTCTTTGGCTTTGCAATTAAAGGTGTACCGGTAAACGCAATTTTTACCGCATTGGGCAACACCCTTTCCATATATATATTGAGTTGACCGTATTGCGTTCTGTGTCCCTCATCAATAAAAACAAAAATATTATCGCTTTCATTGCGGTAATCAGACTTTATTGCTGCTTCAAATTTATTTACAATGGCGGTTATAACTGTGTTTTTATCATTATCAAGCAAATCAACTAGACCCTTGCCGGTTTTAGCGCGGCAGGGAGCCATCTGAGTATTGATAAAATTTTTTTTAATCTGCTTGTCAAGATCCACTCTGTCCGTTACCATTATAAATCTTGGATTTTTTATCTTACTGTCATTCTTTTTGCTTTCCTTTATAAGCATTTTTGTAAGCATAATCATAGTGATTGTTTTTCCGCTTCCCTGAGTATGCCATATAACGCCGTTTCTTGTTCCTGCATTATCACGAAGCAGAATACGATCCATACACTTTTTTACGGCAAAATATTGTTTATACCGCGCCACCTTTTTTACATTGTTATCATAAATAATAAAATTCTGAATAATGTCGAGCAGTCTTTTTGGGTGCAGCAACGAAACAAGCGCTCTGTCCTGTTCTTTTATCTGACCGTCAGGTGAACATTTTCTGCACCATTCATCAAGCCACTCTTTGTCGTCTTCATGCCATGACACAAAATACTTAGCCGGAGTTCCGCAAGTTCCATACATAACTTTATCGGGATTCATTGCAATAACAATCTGTGAATATTGGAACAACTGAGGTATGTAATCCGGCCCCCAGTTTCTGATATTCTGATGGATTCCCTCCGTTACATCAACACCCGATTTTTTACACTCAATAACCACAACAGGAATACCGTTAATAAGCACAACAATATCAGGGCGGGCAAACTTTCCGTTTGTCCGCTCAACCTCAAATTCGTCTGTTACCTGCAGTATATTGTTTTCCGGATGTTCAAAATCTATAAAGCTGATGTCAAAAGACTGTCTTGTTCCATTCGGCAGATCCTCTTCCATACTTTTTCCGCTGCATATAAGCTCATGTACTGTTTTGTTAGCCGTGTAAAGGTCAGGAATATTCTTAACCTCTAATGCGCGAATTGCCGAAGAAATAGAACCGCCCGAAAAAAACCTTTCATCGTCACCGTATTTATATGTCTGTGTGCTCAGATATTTCTCAAGCTCATCATTAAATAAGACATGATTTAAAAAGCCACGCTTTTTTTCAGCTTCGCTTCTTGAAATAAATGTGTATCCTAATTTCTCAATTACTTTGAGCGCTCTATCCTGAGATTCAGGACGTTCGTTAAACATTCTGTGATCCGGCATAATTATTGCTCCTATTTCAATTAGATTACATTAAGGATTAATCAAATATTTTACATCTTGGACATTTCCAACCCGCATTTTTAGGTCTATCTGGATGAATTTTATTGTCTAAATTCCCCTCAACACCGCCAAAATCATGATAGTTCTCGCATTCTTTCTCAAATGCCGCCTTAGGGGATGTAGCATATGAAAATTTAAACCTTTTATAACTTTCTCCAACATGCTGCTTTAATCTTGAAGCAACATCCGTATCTGCACGCCCTATATATTGAACATAAAACGTTTCATTATCGACATATCCAAGTGCATAATTTCCCGCACTTGTTCTTGTAACCTTTTCGCTAATTATATCTGTACTCAAAGTATATGAACCATTCATATCTAATGTAGCCATAACATCATTTCTCCCTGTATTTATTTTACTCTTACAATACCTGTTAACAATAACTGCATCAAAGCTTTTTTCTTCTTTTGCCATTGTTCGAGTTCTTTTTCTAAATTTTCTATAATAGTATCTTTTGAATTCAAGACAGAGACCATCGCTTTCTGTTCTTCAAGGCTTGGCAAAGCAATTTTTATCTTTTTGATTATAGTTGCAGATAAATTACCTTGTCCTCCTTGTAAATAAACAGATGTGATTTTCTCTCTCGAATTAGACAATACATAATAGATATATCTAATATCTTCAGACTTTGATTTGATACATAATATTGCTTGATTAATCGCACCGTCCATTTTTGAAATAAAGCAATCACCGCTATTAGCTCCATATAAAGCATAAAGCAAATCACCTTTTTTCACCATTTTAGCTGATGAATTCTTATATCCTATCTCACTCAAAAATAATTCTGTGTATGTTGAACTTATTTCGCCCGAACGTATGAAAGGTATTCCGCTTTCATTCGCATAGTTTTCCGTCTCTGATGATTTTGGTGTTCCTCCCGAATACAAGTCAGTAATATCTCCGATACATGCTTTCTGCCATTCTCCCGTAAATCCAGGTAATCTTATACCACTATCTGGATTTAATAATTTCTGCATCAACGCCTTTTTAAGTTTCTTTTCTTCTTCAATGCGTTTTTGCTTGAGTTCAATTACTTTGTCGCACTGCATAAGGACTTCGGCAATTTTTTGCTGTTCTTCGCCAGATGGGTTTATTAGGAACGTTTTAAAGAAGTCGGTAACAGAAACATTTAAAAGTCCGTGATTTCTCGCACCTTCTTGGGCAATTTTGTAGATTTCTCCATTAAATAAACCTGCTTCAAAATATTGAAGATAAAATTCGGAGTTTGTACCTTCTTTGGGTTCAAAACATATATACAAAGGAGATACGATGCCTTTTTCATACTTGTCAAGTCTTTTTATCGCACCATACAAATAATCGCCCGAATAACTTTTGTTATACGAAAAATCACCTTTATACAGCAAAGAATATCCTCTTTTATTATCGCTAGCATAAGAAGAATTGTAATAATCTTGTTGACTTATCAAGCCTTGTTGAGCAGATATAGTCAAAACATTCTGATTATCCTCATCATTTTTTCTGTCAAGCCTATTAAACTTATCACCAAACGATACAATCTCCCAAGTATTAGGAAAAACGCCTGCCTTAGTATGCACATACCCTTCTGAAAGTTCGCCGTTTTTAATTTGCTCAATTCTTTGTCTTATTTCACTGGTCATAATCCCAACTCCTTAAGATAAGCATCCATCCTCGCTTCTGCTTCAGCAATTTCCGCTTTCAAATCGGAAATATTTTTCTGCACTTCTTCAATATCAATAATTTCTTCTTCCTCAAACGTATCAACATAACGCGGAATGTTTAAATTAAAATCATTATCTTTAATCTCGTCAAATGTTGCCAGATGAGCAAATTTATCCACGTCAATTCTGTTATTATAAGCGGTGACAATATCATCAATATGCTTTTCGCTGAGTTCGTTTTGATTTGTTGCTTTAATATACCGCAAATTCCCGTTTTCATCCTTTTTGCTTGCGTCAATAAACAATACATCGTCTGTCTTTCTGCCTTTTTTGAAAACAATAATACATGCCGGAATTGACGTTCCGTAAAACAGATTTTCCGGCAAACCTATAACTGCGTCCAAAAGATTTTCTTCAATAACACGTTTTCTGATTTTTCCTTCCGCAGATCCCCTGAACAATACACCATGCGGAGCAACTGCCGCAATAGTTCCGTCAACCGCAAGACTTTTAATCATGTGTAACAAAAATGCCCAGTCACCTTTGCTTGCCGGCGGAACTCCCCAGTCAAATCTGTGATATCTGTCAAGAGAAGCCTCCATTTTGAATTCTTTTTTCCCTTTGCCAATAGCTTCACCACCGGGATTAAAACCTGCGGCCCATTTGTCTTTACTGAATGGCATATTTGCAACAATTTTATCAAACTTTAATAAATTTCCATCATCATCCCTGAATGCCGGATTCGCCAGTGTGTCACCCCATGCAATTTTCGGATCATGAATTTCATGAATATACATATTCATTTTTGCCATAGCAACCGACGATCCGTTTACCTCCTGACCGTAGATTGTAACCTGATTTGTATTTTGTTTTTTTGCAGCTTTAATAAGAAGCGAACCCGAACCGCAAGTCGGATCATAAACGCGGTCTCCCGGCTGAACATTCACAATCCTTGCCATAACTTCAGATACTGCCGGCGGAGTATAGAATGATCCTGCCTTTTTTCCCGCCATACTTGCAAACTGACCTATCATGTATTCATACGCGTCACCTATAATGTCAGCCGCCACTTGTCCTTCTTTAATTTCAATATGAGACGGTCTGAGATCCAACGATTTAAAATCTTCCAGCAGCGTACGGAGAATAGCATTTTTATGGTCTTTTGTACCAAGGGCATTTTCACTGTTAAAATCTACAGCATTTAACACACCCGCTAACTGCTGATTATTGTCCGCTTCTATTTGCCTCATAGTCATATTGATAAGTTCACCAATATTATCAGCAAATCTTTTTTCAAACAATGTATTGAAATTACATGATTCCGCTATATGGAACGGCAAATATTGCTTTTGACGTTCTATTCGGTTAGGTCTATCAGCATATTCTTCCATAATTTTTTCGACTGCTTCATCGTATGAATCACTAAGATATTTTACAAACATAACAGGAAGAACATAATCCTTATAATTTGCTGCGTCTATTGTGTCTCTTAGAGAGTCTGCACCTCTCATCAAAGCACTTGATATATCACTTTTTGTTGTTCCCATTATCTTTTTCCTCCTATTATATCTTTAATAACAGTCTTTGTTCTCAGATTCTCCTGCTCAATGAGCTTTTTATACAGTTCAATTGTCTTCATATGTTCACTTAAAATATCTGCTATACTTTTTTGCTTTTTTTTCGGCAGAAACAGAATTTCCTGTTCAATCACATTTCCGATTTTTATAATTTTCTGTGCCGTTTTTCCCGCATCTATGATTAAATTTTCAAGAACATTTTTGTTGTTCAGATAAGCGTTTAAATATCCCGGCAAAATCGGACTGTCTTTTTTTATTCTTATAATTGCCAACTGAGATGGAACAATAAGTCCTTCATTTTCTTTTGTTACCAACACAGCGCAAACCGGTGCAAACAGTCTTATAATAATATCATTTTCATGAGTCAGAAAATTCTCATCCAAAATCTCACAAGCTTCATAATTTTCAAGCGATGTTTTATCCAACAATCCGTCCTCCGTGATGGATTTTAATGTTAATCGTTTATACAGATACGGTGCAGTTCCTGTTTTAGCTGCCTTTCGTCCTAAAACCAAACCACTCTGTACATCTGCTATATCAGCTATTTTATACTTATCCATTTCAATCCTCCACTAATTACGGGTCTGCATACTGCAGACCCGATTAATGCCAGTTTTATCTCTTATGCGCTTCAGGACAACAATAATAACAGCCATCTACATTGCTATAAAATTTCTTTGCTGCCTTGACAGCCTCTTTGCCATCAAAAAATTCGCCGAGATAAATACGATTTTCTGCATCAGGCAGCCATGAACAACTAGCTTTATGTACTTCATGCTCACCGGTTGACTGTGCGTTAGTATTAACATAATACTTCAACGAGAACCTCCTCCTTTCTATTTAATTTTTAGGACATCCCTGAAATCCCATCTTCCAAAATCCAGCAGCATATTTATGCCATTTTCATTGGATTATAGTTTTAGAGAATGTACCATTTTATTGAAAGCTCTCGTTGACAAATCGTTTATATTATAGTATAATAATATTGCATATAAAAATGTAACGGGAGAGTTGTTCTCATACGATGGCCGTCGTTTTGAGAACAACTTTTTCTTTCATAAAGAATCATATCACAATTTTCTTGTAATGTCAAGTATTTTTCGATATTTTCTTTGTTATTATTGTTTATGACATATTTTTTTGCTCTATGCTATTTATCGCAATCTAAAAAAATATTATTCCCTATAACCCACACAACCTAAAATATATTTTTCTGACAATTTCTGCTGTCTTAGCTTGTTCGGAATATCTATTTTTTGTGTGCTGTAAATATTTCTCTTTTCTTTAAAGATATAATCATTGTAGGTTTGCGCCAAATACACCAATACCAAATACACCAATATTCGTATAATAATATTTACAGACCAAGTTGTTTGGGCTTCAACCAACAAAATCATTTTTTATCTACAGTAAATCCGAGGTCATTATACTGACTTTCTGCAATGGCGGTTTTTAGCGTTACAATCGGAAATATCATCCTCCGGATGCAGCACTTTATACAGATTTTATATTCCTGAATAAGTTAGTAAACACGCTGTCTTTGATGGCTCTTTTAGGTGATTTGCTCATATTCATTCTTCCTTTATTATAATCAAAATAGAAATATAATCAATTGTAAATATAAAATTTCCACCACTTTCCAAGAAATTAAGCAGAAATAGAACGGGAAGAACTTGAAGAATTAT
>CAZLOX010000002.1:0-47443 GCA_964561265.1 uncultured Lachnospiraceae bacterium | reverse complement strand
TAAACTTTTTTGTTACTGTAATCGTATCATTGTCTGTATCATTTGTATACTGCGGAACATTAAAGACACATATGATGGCAATCATGCTGAGCTGTATGATTTCTATTATGACTGAAATTATAACATTATTGCTTCTGTCCGTTTTGTTTGATATAAATATCCGTTCATTGGTATCCAACGGAATGTTCAGAATAGCGGGAATTATAATATCCAAATCATCAAGCCTGATCTGCGCAAAATTTATAAGTTATCGGGTAAAGCGTGAATTTGAACTGCTGAACACAAATTACTGGGGATTCTTCACTGTAATGTTTGCGTCTGCTAATCTTATTATAGGATTATTTTATATGATACTGGCATACAATGCAGAGAATAACTTCACAGACAACTATATAAGAAATATACTTACCATATGTACATTTCTTATGCTCATTATTACGGTAATTATACTGTATCTGTACGAAAACACATTAAAACAGCAGATACAGATATCCCGCCAAAAGCTGTCACAGATGCAGCTTAACAATCAGATCAGGCACTACAACGCGATGATAATGTCACAGAATCAGATAAAAGGTCTGAGGCACGATCTGAAAAATCATATGCTGTCCATATATGCGAAACTCAATAAAAAAGAATACGCAGACTGCCTGCAGTATGTCAGCAAAATGCTGGACAGCGTAAACGCAGGCGGCGCATTTGAATTTGACACAGGAAATACCGTACTTGACGCAATACTCAGCGCAAAAAAAGAAGAAGCCGAGAAAAAACACATATCGTTTAACGCCAATCTCTGTATTCCGCGCAGTATTCCAATACACGAAAACGATATATGTATAATTTTCGGAAATGCTCTTGACAATGCAATTGAGGCGTGCGAAAAGGTTGAGGACAAGCCGTATATTGAGGTATTGATTTCATATGAGAACAATTCCCTGATATGCAGGATCGAAAACTCATGCGCCGGCAGTCCGGACGGAATAACAAGCAAAAAAGATGTCAAAAACCACGGCATAGGACGCTCAAATATAGAAAAATCATTAAACAATTATGAGAGTGTGTTTAATATAGAGCATAACGAACACAGATATATTTTGTCATTTATCGTTATGGATCTGAATTATACACAGTAACCTGTAAAATATTGTAATGTAAAATTCACAAACTAAACTGTAATATTCACAAAGTCTGTTGATTTTGCAGAATTTCTATGCTAAAATAAAATTCAGCAGATAAAACCGGTAAAAACAACCGGAAAACCGTAATCATAGAGGACAAGAAATTTTTCTGCACTGCAATAATTATAAATACATCCGGACTGAATAACCACCCGGTAAAAATATGCTTGACAACAAAATAAATATAGTATATACTATATTTATACAGCATAAAAGCTGGTAAATTCAGAGGAGGCGGTAATAATGTGACATCGAATCATAAAATGGTATATTATAACAGATAAAGATCAGAGAGAGGATTGTATATGAGAAAAAAATTTTTATCAGTATTTGCGGCGGCAGCGGTGGCATTATCCGTTATACCGCCGTATTCACCAATGCCGGCGGCGGCTGCGGATATGCCTGCTCAGGCGGAATACCTTGACAGGGGAACTGTCGCGGTCAAAACAAAAAACGGCGTATTTTTATCGTGGCGTCTGCTCGGCACGGAAAATTACAATACCGGATTTGATATCTACAAAAACGGCACAAAAACAGCGACGGTATCGGACAGCACGAATTATTCCGATACATCGGGTACATTGTCCGATAAATACGCGGTAGTCAGAAAGGGCGAAAATGCAGATAGTGCAGAAAGCGTATCGGTCTGGGAAGATCAGTACACAACAATAAATCTTGACTGTCCGGAAGGCGGTACAAGCCTTGACGGCGAGGAATATACATATTCGCCGAATGATGTAATTCCGGCGGATGTTGACGGCGACGGCGAATATGAACTTATATTGAAATGGGAACCGTCCAATTCCTTCGACAGCGGCAAGGGCGCAAAGCATAACGGCAACGTTTACATAGACTGCTATGAATTAAGCGGAGAGAAATTATGGCGTATCGACATGGGCATAAATATCAATGCCGGAGCGCATTTCACGCAGATCGCGGCATATGATTTTGACCTTGACGGCAAGGCGGAGCTTGCAATGAAAACCGCTCCGGGTACAAAGGACGGCGCGGGCAGTTATGTTTCGGATGCATCGCTGATTGAAGAAATAAAGAATACCGACAACACCGAGGATTACCGTCACACCCAATACGGCATAGATGATACAGGCGGACGTGTGCTGTCTGGTGATGAATACTATACAGTTTTTCAGGGCGATACCGGCGAAGCGCTTGATACAATATACTATCCGCATCCGCGCGGAACAGTTTACGAATGGGGTGACAGCTGGGGCAACCGTTCGGAGCGGTATCTTGCGGCGGTCGCATATCTTGACGGTCAGACGCCGTCTATGATTGCATGGCGCGGATATTACGAAAAGACAACCGCGGCGGCATATAATTTAGTTGACAAGCGTCTTGTTCTGACCGCTGATTTTGACACATCAGAACCAGAATATTCGCAGTTTGCAGGCAACGGCAATCATAATCTTACCATAGGCGATGTTGATAATGACGGATGTGATGAAATAATATGCGGTTCACTTGCATTGGATAATGATTTTTCCGTGCTGTGGTGCAGCGGCAGAGGTCACGGCGACGCCCTTCATCTTGCTGATTATGACCCTGCGCATGAGGGTATGGAATATTTCAGCGTTCACGAAGATTGGAAAGGCAGCCCGATAACAGGCAGCACAACGGGTCATGACGGTGAACCGCATCTGGGCGGTATGACATTATACGACGCGGCAACCGGCGAAGAACTTTTTCACGTTGATTCCGGCAGTGATCAGGGGCGCGGAATGATGGCAAATGTCGGATATACTGACGGCTATTATGAAATATGGGGCACGGGCAATTATGCCTCATACGGCGGAAATGCCGTTATCAATACACGCTATTCTCCTGATTCAGCAAATCAGCGTATTTTCTGGGATGGTGATTTATATGATGAACTTTTTGACGGAACAGGGGGAAATGATAACGGAAGTTCTATAAAAATATCGGGCAATACCGGACGTGTTCAGACAATAGACAATGCCATGACTATCAACGGCACAAAAAACAACGCCTGCCTTATTGCTGATTTATTCGGCGACTGGAGAGAGGAAATAGTTGTGAGAGGAACAGACAACGCAAGCCTTCTGGTGTACACGACAACTATTCCGACAGAGCATAAACTCTACACCTTAATGCATGACAGGGCATACCGTATGCAGGTGGCTTGTCAGAATGCCGGATATAATCAGCCTCCGCATATCAGCTATTATGTGAGTGATGATAATGATGAATATGACGCGCGTAAATACTCGTCTTATGTAACGACAGTGCATAACGGCGAAACGGCTGTGAGGACGGAAAATCTGCCGGATGAAAAACCAACGGTAAAACCGACACCGAAACCCGCTCCGACAGCCGAACCAACCAAATCCCCCCGCCCGACAAAAACACCGGAACCGACACCAAGTCCCATACCCGAACCGACAGAAACTCCAAAACCGGTATTTGTTGTTGAGGATGGAATTATTACCGAATATAACGGCGATGCGGTCAATCTGGTTATTCCGGCTGCTGTTGGCGGTATGACAATAACAGGAATCGGCGAAAATGTGTTTTATAGAAATGATACTCTCGAAAGCGTAACACTTCCGGAAACGGTTAAGAGTATATTAGACTATGCTTTTTCAGAATGTTCCGCTCTTGCAGAAATAAATCTTGAAAATGTGGAGATTATAGGCAGCAGCGCGTTTGCTGACTGTTCATCACTTGCGGAAGTAAATCTTGATAATACAAAAACTATAGACTGGGCGGCATTTTCCGGAACGGCTCTGACAAATGTTGTTATTTCTGAAAATACTACATATATAGGAGATTTCGCATTTTCCGACTGCGAAGCTTTGAAGGAGATTATATTTGGCGAGAATGTTGAAGAAATAGAACGGCTGGCATTCAATGGCTGTGTAAATCTGGAGAAAATCACACTGTTAAACAAATCATTTGAAATATCAGACCGTTGGTGGTTCCGCGCTCCCGAAAACTTATCAATATACGGCTACCGCGAGTGTTATAAGAAAAATTTGATGTCATTCTACACTATACCATTCTATGATCTGGAAACAGGAGAACTTATCGTTGAAGAATGGATTGTGAATGATGAAGGCACGATTTGTAAATACAACGGAAAGGATAAAGAGCTGATAATCCCGTCTGAAATTGACAGAATACCAATTGAAGGCATAGGCTCAGGTGCATTTGACGGATGTGATATAACCTCCATAGAACTTCCGGACAGTGTGACATGGATGGAATTTGATGCTTTTGAAAACTGCACTTCACTGAAATCAGTAAAATTATCCGGCTCCATGACAAAACTGCAGACTTATTTTACAGGCTGTGAATCTCTTGAAAAAATATATATTCCGGCAGGAATAATAGAGATTGAGAGCAGAATTTTTGCTGACTGTCCGAATCTGACAATATACGGAGCGGCAGGTTCCAAAGTGGAAAAATACGCTAAAGACAATAATATTCCGTTTGAGATTGACGCCTCCCTCCCTACACCGAAGCCGGTCACTCCTCCGGACGGCTATGAATATCCGTACAGATTTACCCATTATTCTTCCGGACTTGAAAGAAAAATCACTGTTGAATGTTATGAAAAAAATGATAATGCGTGCATAATATTCGCCGGATATGACAACGACGGAAATCTGATTTATCTGAACATGAAAAAACTGTCGGCAGACAGCGGAGAGCAGTTTGTGGAATCGTGCGGCGGCGGCTTTCTGATGACATTTAAAGCATTTATATGGGATATGAATACAATGCAGCCGTGTTCGGAAAGCTATTACAGTAAATATTAAAAAAACAATAGCCAGTCTGGTATCTGTGATTTCGGATACCGGACTGTCTTTGGCGTTTTTTTATGAAAAAGGAGATTGTGATATTATGAAAAAATTTATTGTTCTCGCAGTGGAAACTATTCTTTGGCTACTGCTGAATTTTATTACTTTTTCAGCGATAGTCCTAAAACATATTTTACATGGCACTATACCGGATGTTATACCGGAACCCATCTATATTTTTATATACCGGATACTGCCCATACTTATATTGATAATGCCTCTTGTAATGAGTTATTTTTTTAAGAAAGTCAAGAAATATTCGCTTATTGTTTATGCTGTTTACATATGCGTTATAATTATCATTCATATAACGGTTTTCAGTTATATGTCATCGTTTACTCCTCACAAATGGGACAAATACAGATATGAAAGACATCTTATGCTTGATGATTTCCATGAAAAGTATGATTTAAAGACCATGACTAAAGATGAACTTATAAGCATTTTAGGAAAACCCGGCGCGGAAAGCGAGGATGAAATAGAGTACACAATAATGGTGAACTGGCTTGATGCAGAAATTCTGGTATTCAGATTTGAGGATGACAGAATAGTTGAAGAATATACATACAGCAACGAATTTAAATCGCACAAACTGAAAGTATATGATATTGAATAAATGAACAGTGGAACAGCATTTAAAAATTTTTACTTGCATTTTCCGATAATATATACTATAATATAATTATTGGGTTTACTCAATCAGGAAGAATAAGCAAGACGGAAAACGATTAAATCGGACGGTCAGCTCCACATAACTCCAAGTAAATTGAGCAGCGGCATTAAGTTGCTAATCAAGATGCTCGGGAGGGAGGTGAGCTGCTATGAAAAGATCTTTACATAAAGCATTACAAATACTGCTGATTGCAATTATACTTTTTGTAGTATTTACTATAAAAGTAAAATAACCGCCCAAACAGTGCAAATGTTAGCGGTTATTTATACTAAACAACATTTGAGCTGACCGTTAGAAGTCTTGCTCTTCTTGTATCTATTGTATCACATACATCATTACCTTGTCAAGCGTTTTTTTGCTTTTATCAGGCAAAAAGGAAACGCTGAACTTGACTTTTTTTGTTCAATATGCTATAATTAACGTATACAAAAAGTATTGCGGAGGTAATTTTATATGAACGAAACTTTAAAAATTCTTGAAAGCAGAAGAAGCTGCCGGAAATTCAGACCTGATATGATTACGGACGAGGAACTGCAGAGCGTTATAAAAGCCGGAACATACGCGCCTACCGGCAGAGGAAAACAGTCGCCGCTTATTATTGCTGTTACCGATAAGGAACTCCGTGACAGGATTTCTGATGAAAACAGAAAAATAGGCGGATGGCAGGAAGGCTTTGACCCGTTCTACGGCGCGCCGGTAATTCTGATTGTGCTTGCTGACAAAAGCGCGGCAACATATCTCTATGACGGCAGTCTGGTACTGGGGAATATGATGAATGCCGCCGAAAGCCTTGGTCTGGGCAGTATCTGGATACACCGCGCAAAAGAAGAATTTGAATCGGATTTCGGCAGAAATATTCTGAAACAACTGGGCATTGAGGGCGATTACGAGGGCATAGGTCACTGCGCTTTAGGCTACTGCGACGGTGAAACGGCAGAACCGGCGCCGAGAAAAGACAATTATGTATATTATATAAAATAAACAATATCTGATAAAGGGGGGCAATTATGATGATTTTCGGAAAAATCACTAAAATAAAAGTTTTATTTATTTTTATATTCGTTATTCTCAGCTTTAATATCTGCGCCGGCGCGGAATCAGACAATATCATGCAGCCGCAGGAACTTGAATTTCAGCCGGTCGGCGGCGGAAAATTCATATACTGCAACAATCCGGAGACTATAGACTCAAACACCATTATTAACGGCGACAAACCTCCGCGGTATGTTATGAACAATGAAAATCTTACGCCCGGCAAATACTATCTCTATTTGTCGCATTACAATTTTATCGGTATGGATTACGACGGAGAGCAGGTTTCCAAAGATATGGAACTTGACGTAGAGCTTACGCCGGTATCGGGTGAATGTTCATACACGCTGAGCAGTATCGGATTTGAAACAGCGCGGACATACGCGTATTTCAGGGACGGCAAAATCGTGAAAAAAGAGCAGGAATGGGGACTTCTGAACTGCTGTGCCGTGGCGCTGAAAAAATCCATCATTGATATTGACGGTGAGGAATATTATCCGTATGACAGCAGATTCGACAAATCATACAATATGAGTACAAATCAGACCCGCTGGCTGAGCGAATTTATCCCGAATTATCAGGCCGTCCATTACAGACAGCCTGTGCACATTCAGGCGGTTTTAGAGATAAAATCAGGCACTATGAACGTGAATGTATGCGCCTTTGCCGACAGTTCATTCAGGCGGAAAGGAAAAGTTGAAAGATATATTCCGGAAAATACCGAAAAAGGTCTTGTCCGTTATGACCGCACCATTAAAGGCATAGCGGATTCTCTTCCTCAGGTTGAAGCCGATCTGAAATATACAGTAAACGATACGATTGCGGACGGAGAAGCTTTTCCGGTTATTATGCGCAATCAGTATGCGCCGGACGGCGTTGTGAATTACGAATGGATCACACATATTGACATACTGGATGACCCATGGGCAAAAACACTCGGTGATGAAAGCGGTATGCTGCCTCTTACATATGAGGATGATAACAAGCTTACTTATTACGGTAAAAATGTCCCGATGTCACAGCGCGACAATATCTGGCGTTTTGACACGCACCACACCGATACGCACGCCTACGAGGGTCAGCCCGGAACAAACGGAGCGGATAATTATTCGCCGAACTACGAAATAACCGCGGAGGACAACTCCAACGGCTATGCTGTAAATCTGGGAAATTACGGCGTTACATATACTTACAATCTGTCGGTCACAAACGCTGGCAGTAAAACAAGATATTTCACATACGAACCCACAACCACCTCTAATATCATAGTATACACCAACGAAAACGGAGAGGAATCAGATCACGCATTTACAAAAAAATTCAGCGGGAACGCGAAAAGAGATGTTATGTCAGTTGTGGAGCTTCCTGCCGGTCAAACAACAGAATTTTCAGTAAACGTAATTCTTCCGGTCAATTATCTCGGCGGAATAAGAAACGCGTTTTTTATCCGCGACAAAGCGGACAAACTTGACTACGCTGAATTATTGAAAAGTCATATTGATTACGAGCCTGCGCCTGTAATAACCGGAAATCTGCTTTCCTCTTATGCGGTAAAGGTTAGTCCCGAAGCAGAGAAAATATTCGGGGGAACAGCCGACTGCTATGAAGTTGCCGAATACAACAATATGTATATACTGCGCTGGTGCGCATGGGACGGCTGGATAGACGCATATTATCCGGCATGGTGGCTGTGTCAGCATATATATGTTCTGGACAGCAGTTTCAATATTATCGGCTCTCATACCTTTGACTCCCTGCCCTCCGGAATGAGTGTAAACAACGGCAAATTATACATACAGACCGCAAGAAACGGTATTTATGAGTCGGAAAACGGCATTGATTATACCGCCTCTTCCCTCACCGTACTGCCCGAAATGCAGGAGCAGTCGTCTGCATTATTAGAGAAATTCCTGCCGGACAGTTCTTCGGCTGTCACCCTTAATTATGATTATCATCTTATGTCTGTCAAACTGACGGAAAACGAGTACTCTGTTTTTTACAACGCTGTCCGCAATATTGAACTTGAAAAAAACAGTCATCCGGAAACAGTGGGAAACACTTCTCTGATAAATCTGAACTCAGCCTCGGGAGCGGACTTTTCATTAGCGTGGAATCGCAGAACCGAAAACAAAAGAGACTGGTTTATAAAAAATGATGATGATTATGACTTTGCAGTAGATCTTCTTACAAATCTGATGTATTTCGGAGAAAATGCCGATACACGCCATACGGGACATTCCGACTGGGCTGCAAACGACATAAAAACGGCAAGCGAGTACGGATTGATACCATTTGATATTCTGAATATAGCATACTTTTTTTCCGATGGTATGCAGCTTGGAATAACTCGAAACGAGTTCTGCCAATTAGCTGTGCGAATGATAAAACTGACAGGAACTGTGACATTTCCGGAAAATCCCCGTTCCAGCTTCAGCGATCTGAATACACATAGTACATATTATGATTACATTGATAATAAAAATATATGCGCGCTTGCAGATCTGGGCATTATAACCGGATATGACGACGGCGAGTTTAAACCGACCGATAAAATTACCCGTCAGGAGGCGGCGGTTATTCTTTCAAGGATAATGCTTCTTTATAACCAAGCATCATCAGCTGATTTTAACTTTTCAGACAGCGCGGATATAGCGGACTGGGCAAAAGACGGCGTTGAAACAGTCTTTGCGTACGGTATTATGAACGGAACGGGCGATAATCTGTTTGAACCGCGCGGAATTTACACAAGGGAGCAGTCAATTGTGACGATACTCAGAACATTTGACGCTGTGGTCAATTCCGGCTATCTGAATATTCCCGAAATTCCGGAAAAAGGCGTTAAATGTACGGTATACCGCGAGGGTTACCGCAATAACCGCATAGAAATGTCGGTATACAGTTCAGATTATGATTTCCCTGAATGGAACGCGGACAAATCTCTTGAAATACCGGATGCAGCATTTAATGACAGGAAATATTATTTGTCGCATGGCCGCTGGGTGGAATTTGAACGCGGACACGACCGCATAAGCAATAACGCAAGTATGATAATTTTACGTCAGGCAATAAATTAAAAAACACTGATTCATAACCTGTCCGTAATTAAATCCCACATGATTTGATTTGCGGACAGGTTTTGTGTATTATATGTGTTTTTATTATAATTAAAGGAAATATACTTGACATATTGCCTTTATAAGGATAAAATAATATAGTGAATATCTAATTTATCAAAGGAGAATGTAATATGGAAACATTGCATGGTATTAAACGCACGCATAAGTGCGCGGAATTGTCGGAGAAAGACATCGGCAGTACTGTTACTGTGATGGGCTGGACTCAGGTTTACAGACAGATGGGCGCTCTGACTTTTATAGATCTGAGAGATATAAGCGGTATAGTACAGCTTTCTTTTTCGGAAGAAATAGACAAAACCGCATTTGAAAAGGCTCAGTCTGTAAGAAATGAATATGTGCTTGCGGCTGTAGGAAAAGTGGTAAAACGTTCGTCAGTCAACCCGAATATCAAAACAGGCATGATAGAAATTCAGGTATCGGAGCTGAGAATACTCAACTCGTCCAAAACACCGCCTTTCGCCGTTGAGGAAGATTCAAAGGTAAAAGATGAACTCCGTCTTAAATACAGATATATTGATTTAAGACGTCCGGACGTTCAGAAAAATCTTATCGTCCGCCACAAAGCGGCACAGATCGCAAGAAATTATTTTTCTGACAACGGTTTTCTCGAAATAGAAACGCCTGTACTTACAAAAAGCACTCCGGAGGGCGCAAGGGATTATCTTGTTCCGAGCCGTGTTCATCCGGGAACATTCTACGCTCTCCCGCAGTCGCCGCAGCTTTACAAGCAGATTTTAATGCTTTCGGGTATGGACAGATATTTCCAGATTACAAAGTGTTTCAGAGATGAGGATCTGCGCGCTGACCGTCAGCCGGAATTTACTCAGATAGACCTCGAAATGTCATTCGTTGAAATGGACGATATAATTTCAGTAAACGAAAAATTCATACAGAAACTTTTCAAAGATGTTGCCGGCGTTGATATTGAACTTCCGCTCAGAAGGATTCCGTACAGCGAGGCAATGGAAAGATTCGGTTCTGACAAACCCGACACGCGTTTCGGACTTGAACTTCAGAATATATCAGATATTGCCGCAAAATGCGATTTCAAGGTATTCAAAGGCGCTGTTGAAAACGGCGGAAGCGTGCGCGGCATCAATATAAAAGGCGGCGGCGCGAAATTCAGCCGCAAAGAGATGGACTCGCTCGGCGAATTTGTCAAGACATACAAGGCAAAGGGACTTGCATGGATTAACATAGGCGAAAACGAAAACAAATCATCTTTCGCCAAATTCCTCAAACCCGAAGAAACAGACGCGATCATTTCCGCTATGGGCGGAGAAACAGGCGACCTGCTTGTATTTGTAGCGGACAAGGATTCTGTAGTGTTCGATTCTCTTGGCGCGCTCAGACTTGAAGTTGCAAAGCGTCTTGACCTTATAAAGGGCGGATATGACCTTTTATGGGTAACGGAATTTCCGCTTCTTGAGTACAGCGAGGATGAGGGCAGATTCACGGCAAAACATCATCCGTTCACCGCTCCTATGGATGAGGATATACAGTATCTTGACACAGCGCCGGAAAAGGTACGCTCAAAAGCATATGACATTGTAATCAACGGCTATGAAGCCGGCGGCGGAAGTATCAGAATATACAACAGCGACTTGCAGGAAAAGATGTTTAACGTGCTTGGTTTCACAAAAGAGGACGCGTGGGAAAGATTCGGTTTCCTTCTTGAGGGATTCCAGTACGGCACGCCTCCGCACGGCGGTATGGCATACGGTCTTGACAGACTTGTTATGATTCTTACCGGCTGCGATAATATCAGGGACGTTATCGCATTCCCGAAAGTGCAGAATGCATCGGAACTTATGACCGACGCGCCGTCTGTCGTAGATGACAAACAGCTTGAGGAACTTGCTATTTCTGTCAGCAGCAAGGACGATAACTAAGAAATATTTCCGGGGAAACATCAGCGTTTCCCCGGATTCAGGAAGAAAGGAATTCAATATGATTGAAATTTCAAATCTTACAAAAATGTACGGAAACAAAAAGGCTCTGGACGGAATAAGCTTCAGTGTGAAAAAAGGCGAGGTACTGGGTTTTCTCGGCCCGAACGGAGCAGGAAAATCAACCACCATGAATATACTTACCGGCTATATTTCATCAAGTTCCGGAAGCGTTAAAGTGGACGGATTTGATATTCTTGAAGATCCGCGCGAAGTGAAAAAACGCATAGGCTATCTGCCGGAATTTCCGCCGCTTTACAATGATATGACAGCGGAAGAATATCTGAATTTTGTATATGACCTGAAAAAAGCCGGAAAGGAAAACAAAAAGGAACATATCGAAAAAATAATATCCACAGTCGGCATTGATGACGTAAGAAAACGCAGGATATCCAACCTTTCAAAGGGCTACAAGCAGAGAGTGGGACTTGCTCAGGCGCTTATAGGCGATCCGGAAGTGCTTATTCTTGACGAGCCTACCGTCGGTCTTGACCCTAATCAGATCATAGAAATCAGAAATGTTATAAAGGAACTCGGAAAAGAACGCACCGTAATATTGAGTTCTCACATATTATCAGAGATAAGCGCGGTATGCGAAAGAGTGATAATAATAAACAAAGGCAGACTTATTGCGGAGGACACGCCGGAAAATCTGACTGAAAAATATTCGGAAAGAAAAAGGCTCTCGATAGTAATCGCCGGAAATAAAGAGGATGCGGAAAACGCTATGAATGAATGTGCGGATATATCTGCTGTTAAGTTCATAGTCGAAAAAACAGACGGCTCATGCGAGTTTGAACTTGAAACTAAAAACAGAATTGACGCGGAGTTCCGGAAGGAACTTTTCAATCTTTTTGCAGAGAAAAATATGCCCATACTTTCGCAGAATGAAATTTCGGCGACACTGGAGGATATATTCATAAAACTCACTCAGGGCGTTCCGGAAGATAATATTTCCGCAGAAAAAGAAGCAAAGGAGGATCATAATAATGACAGCGATAATGAAGCGTGAGTTCCGCGCGTATTTCACAGGTATGCTCGGATTTACATTTCTTACAATATTTATGCTTTTAAGCGGCGTTATGTTTGTCGTGAACAATCTTCTGAGCGGAACATCCTCGATGAACGGATATTTTACAAGTATGCTCAGCTGGACAATGTTCATTCTGCCGATACTTACCATGCGTATGTTTTCGGAAGATAAAAAATCAAAGACAGATCAGCTTCTGCTGACATCTCCCATATCAATAACCGATATGGTTCTGGGAAAATTTTTCGCGGCGGCAGGCGCATTCACCGCATCAATGGCTATAACGCTTTTATATCCGATAATTATGTCCTTTTACTCAAGCGTTCCGTTTGCCGAAACAGTAAGCCTTTATGTCGGATTTATACTGTTTTCGGCCCTGATAATAGCGATAGGCGCGTTTATGTCGTCAATCACCGAAAATCAGATAATCGCGGCGATATCGACATACGGAGTCGTTATACTTTTAATGTTTCTGGATATATTCTCATCATCGGTATCAAATTCATTTATATCAAAAATACTTTTATGGATTTCTCCGTTTGACCGTTTTACCGATTTTACCCTCGGCGTACTGAGTATCGAACCGATTATTTACTATATCAGCGCAGCGGCTGTATTCCTGTTTATGACGGTCAGAGTATTTGAAAAAAGAAGATGGAGTTAATCAGATCAGAAAGGACGGAACAGAATAAATGAAAAAGCAGGTAAGATGGAATTATCTTATAAATTCAGGTCTTACACTTATCGGAATTATACTGATAGCAATCGTGTTCAACATACTTGTATCGGTATTTGTAGACAAAGTTCCGGTAAAACTTGACCTGACAACTTCAAAAGTATATGAAATATCAGATTCAACATATGAATATCTTGAAACCTTTGACGTGCCGGTAACGATATATATTATCGCATCAGAAGCCAATCAGGATGAACAGCTGCGTACTGTTATTGACAAGTATGCGCAGGCGAATAAAAATATTAAAATCGAAAATATCAACCCAAAGGAAAATCCGACTTTCGGCAAAAAATATACCGATGCCGGCTTTTCCCTTTCAACAAATACGGTAATAATCGATGCCGGAGAAAGATTTAAAGTGTATCGTCAGTCCGACCTTTACAATGTTGACGCATCGACAAAGACGGCAACAAGCATAAGAGCGGAACAGAAAATGACCGCGGCGCTTAAATATGTTGCAAGTTCAAGTGATTACAAGGTATATTTTGTGGAAGGACACGGCGAGGAGATCCCCCCCGGAGCCGAAACCAAACTTCAGGCGGACAATTATGTGACTTCAACATTCAACATATCATCGGAGGATATCCCGTCAGACGCGGATATGCTCATAATATCGCTGCCTAAAAATGACTTCACAAAAGCCGATATAGCTAAACTGGATGAATTTTTCAAAAACGCCGGAAAAGCTCAGTTCTTATTTGAAGGCACAACCGCCGATCTCCCTAATCTTTATACACTTATAAAGGAATGGGGCATTGAAGTAAATGACGATCTGGTTATTGACGAAAAAAATATGACTAACATGGGGCTTGTAATAGCGGAAAGCGAAGACAACGATATCACCGCCTCTATAAGCAGCGACAGAAGAACCGCATATTATCCGTATCCGAAATCTCTCACAAAACTTTATGACGCAAACAGCGGAATTGAAGTCATTCCGGTTGTAACCACCTCTGACAGCGCGTATTCAAAAGATAATATAGAGGAAGTAATGGCTGAAAATTCGATTAAAAAATCTGAAAGCGATAAAACAGGGCAGTTCATAATAGCCGCTGTATCTACCAGACAGGGCGCAAATCCTGATGAGGACGCTATTATTTTCGTATCGGGCAGCACGCTTCTGCTTGACGCAAATCCGGACGCTGTAGATATGTACGGCTTTGCGAATTACAACTTGTATTCATCTGTTATGAATTACCTTGAAGGCTCAAAGGAAAATTATGATATAGCGCCGCGTTCGCTTATATCTGACAGACTTACAATCGAGCTTTTTGACACGCTTGTAATCGGCATAATATGCGTTATAATCATTCCGCTTGCGCTTCTGATATGCGGAATTGTCGTATGGATAAGGAGGAAAAATCTCTGATGAAAAAAAAGTTCCCCATATGGGCAAAAGGCGTTATAATGCTTGCAATACTTGCTATGTCCGCGGCTATCGTAATGATATATAAATCAGACTCCGGCACACAGGCTCCCGAAGTCACCGCAATGCCGAAATATGACGTGTATAAAAAGGACAAAAATGATGTATCTTCAATAACAATATCCTCTGAAAACGGCGTTATGACATTTAAAAATTCCGGCGAGGAATGGACTGTAAATGACATACCGTCAGCCGAAACAGACGCGGAAAAAATCGAATCTCTTTTAACGTCAGTCCTTACCGTTATTTCAAATAATGAAATAGAGAAAAATCCTCAGGATTTATCGGTATACGGACTTGATAATCCTGCTGTAACGGTAGAGATTGAAAACAAGGATACGACCGTTGATAAATTTATCGTCGGCGACAAAAGTCCGCTTTCCGGAGAATATTTTTATATGCAGGTTGGCTCTGACACCGTTTACAGTATTTACAGCGCGAAAGTATCACAGATGCTGTATGATGCGAAATATTATCAGGAATTTTCAAGATTTTCGGTAAATCTTGCCGAACTTAACGAGATTATTATACAAAGAAAGAGCGGAAACAATATACATCTCAGAGTAAAGGACGATTTATCCTCCGTAGCTTCAGCGTATAATATATGGGAAATGACTGAGCCTTATGACGGAGTATTCAACGCCATAGACCAGTTTGTTGACGATAAGATAATCACACCAATGACTAAACTTAATATAAGCAAGGTGGCGGAACAAACGGAGGATTACGGACTTTCCGATCCGGAATATATACTTACTGTCAAATCGGTCAAGCTTGACGAAAACGGAAACAAGACCGACGAAAGCACGCAGACACTCAGAATATCAAGAAACTTTGACTCCAAGCGTTTTGTAAGTATGGACGGACGCGGAAATATTTATGAAATAGATTCTTCAAGCGTTGAATTTATGGATGCTGACGCATTTCTGATTATAAGCAAACTTGCGGCATTAAGAGATATTGCGTCAACGGAACGGGTTAATATAAAAGGTGCCGGCGATGACTTTGTTATGGAAATTGAACAGAACGATGACGGCAATGAGTTCAGCTTTAAAATAAACGGACAGGACGAAGATTCTGATAATGCTAAAAAGATATATCAGGCAATTATAGGTATCAGCGCTGATGGTATGTATGATAACGAACCGCTGGGCGGGCCGGAAATCACAATAGAATTTAAAGGATATAACGGCAGCAGCGATATGATAATCGAACTTATTCCGATAGACGATTTAAGCTATGCAATCCGCCGTGACGGCAGTGTTATGTTTACAGTGAAAAAATCGTCAGTCAGGGATATGCTCAATGAAATACAAAGCTGAAAAATTATTTTGAAAGGAAGTTGTTTAAATGAAATTATGGTCAGAAAAAGCTCCCTTTAAGGAAGTGGAAGGTTTTGAGCCGGAAATAACAGAATATATTGTAAAGGGTTCGGATTCGGCGGTTATAGTATGCCCAGGAGGCGGATACGCGTTCCGCGCTGAGCATGAAGGCCCTGCAATAGCCGAATGGTTTAACTCCAATGGAATAAGCGCGTTTGTTCTGGATTACAGAGCCGCAGAACGTCAGCATCTGGGATATGCTCCGCTTGCCGACGCTATGCGCGCTGTAAAATATGTGCGTCATAACGCACAGGAATGGGGCATTGACAAAAACAAAATCGCCGTTATGGGATTTTCCGCCGGCGCTCATGTTGCCGCGTCTGTTTCAGTTCACTATGACAAGGACATCTATTCTCCGCAGGATGCCATAGATATGGAAGATGCCCGTCCGGATGCGACTATTTTATGTTATCCGGTAATAGATATGTTTGAATACCGCCATGACGGTTCAAGACAAAATCTTATAGGCGAAAATCCGCTTCATAAGGATAAGGAGTTTATGTCGCTGCATAAGCAGGTAACGGAAAACACACCGCAGACATTCATATGGCATACTTCTGAAGATGCGGCAGTACCTATCGAAAATACGCTTTTATATTCAGCGGCGCTCAGCAAGGTAAAAGTTCCGTTTGAAGTGCATATATACCCGATAGGTCATCACGGACTCGGTCTTGCTCATGAATGTCCTCATGTGGCTCAGTGGTCGGACAGCCTTTTAAACTGGCTGAAACTTATAGGCTTTAAAAAATAATATGTAATAGCCTGTTTAGTTAAGGAGATTTTTATATGAGCACAATGAAAGAAAAAATGCATACCGGCGAATTGTATTTGCCGCTTGATGATGAAATTATGGAGCGGCAGACAAAATGTCTTGACAGGCTGTACGAGTTTAATATGACACGTCCGACAGAATTTGAAAAGCGGCAAAAATTGATGAAAGAGATGTTTTCAGAGATTGGCGAGAATTGTTATATCGAACCACCGTTTCATTCCAATTTTGGCGGTGCGCATATTCATTTCGGAAAAAATATTTACTGCAATTTCGGTACGACAATGGTAGATGACACGCATATTTATGTAGGCGATTACACAATGTTCGGACCAAATGTAATTGTTGCAACCGCAGGACACCCAATTCTGCCTAAGCTGCGTGAGCATGGATATCAGTATAATGCTCCTGTTCACATCGGCAAAAACTGCTGGATAGGTGCCGGAGCGATTATTCTTCCGGGCATTACGATAGGCGACAATGTTGTAATCGGCGCGGGCAGTGTTGTTACAAAGAATATTCCAAACGATGTTGTGGCGGTAGGAAATCCTTGCAGAATTCTCAGAAAGATAAGCGAACACGACAGAGAATATTATTTTAAGGACAGAAAAATCCCTAAAGAACTTATAAAATAACATTCAAAGACTATGGATTTCTTATGAGATTTCCATAGTCTTTTTATTTTCCTATTTAATCTCTGCCAAATAAATGCTGTTACAGAAATTTGTTCAATTAATATCGTAAATTACAGGTTTCGTTATTTTTGAAAAAATACCGATTGACAACCAATTTTTTTTATGTTATAATGTCGTTGTATTATAGATACAAGCTTTGATTGGATTCCCAACAGAGACTTACAATCTGTAAAATCACTCTTTCCGCATTTGCAGGCGGTTCAGAACTTTGGACAGATTATAAAATCCGCGGCACAGACCGCTCTCTTTTGGGTTCCCGCTATAACGGGTACTTTTTTTATTCGTGAAAAATATATCAAGAGTCTGCCGGTAATTAAGCTTGCTTTAATTTACAGACAGACCTGCAATTTTATCACATCAGATAACAAGGGAGATTAAATAACTATGGATTCAAAACGAAAAAAGATAACAACAAAAACAATCAGACAAATGAAAGGTAAGGAAAAAATATCTATGCTTACCGCGTATGATTATCCTATGGCTAAAATTCTTGATGAAGCCGGATGCGATATGATTCTTGTCGGCGATTCACTGGGAAATGTGGTGCTTGGATATGAAAATACCACTCATGTAACAATGGAAGATATGCTCCATCATACAAAAGCGGTCGCGCGCGGAGCAAAATATCCTCTTATTGTTTCCGATATGCCGTTTTTGTCATGCCATCTCGGCGTATATAAGGCTGTTGAAAATGCCGGCAGACTGATTTCGGAAGGAAACGCGCACGCGGTAAAAATAGAGGGCGGAGAAGAAATTGCCGATGTTGTAAAAGCAATATGCGATGCCGGTATTCCTGTTGTCGGACATCTCGGACTCACTCCGCAGAGTGTAAATCAGCTCGGCGGTTTCGGCATATGCGCAAAGGAAGAAGCTGAAGCGCAGAAACTTATTGCGGACGCAAAAGCAATAGAAGCGGCAGGCGCGTTTTGTATTGTGCTTGAATGTATTCCGAAAGAACTGGCAAAAAGAGTAAGTGAAGAAATATCAGTGCCTACAATAGGAATAGGCGCAGGCGCAGGATGTGACGGACAGGTTCTCGTACTTTACGATATGCTTGGATTATTCAGCGATTATGTTCCGGCATTTGTAAAGAAATATGCAGAACTGAATGATACCGTAAAAAAGGGTGTAACCGACTATATAAACGAAGTCAAAGGAGGCATTTTTCCGCAATGAAAATTATAACAACTGTTTCAGAAATGAGAGAATATATAAATGAACAGAAAAAGATTAGCAAAAGCATAGGACTTGTTCCGACAATGGGATATCTCCATGACGGACATAAATCGCTTATAGAAAAAGCGGCGTCACAGAATGATATAGTTGTCGTGAGTATTTTTGTAAATCCTACACAGTTCGGAGTTAATGAGGACCTTGACAAATATCCGCGCGATCTGGAACATGATAAAAACGTTGCGTCTCAGGGCGGAGCGTCTGTTATTTTTCATCCGACAGCTGCGGAAATGTATCCGGCCGGATATAAAACATATGTGAATGTTGAGGAAATCACCAGTATATTGTGCGGAGTTTCAAGACCGATTCATTTCAGAGGCGTTACAACGGTAGTATCAAAGCTATTTAATATAATTACTCCTGACCGCGCGTATTTCGGACAGAAGGATGCTCAGCAGCTTGCCGTTATATGCCGTATGGCAGAGGATATGAATTTTGATATTGAAATTGTTCCCTGCCCTATCGTGCGCGAAAAAGACGGTCTGGCTATGAGTTCGAGAAACACATATTTATCAGCGGAAGAACGCGCGCAGGCATTATCGCTCAGCCGCGGACTGAAAGCGGCGGAAGAACTCTGTAAAAACGGCGAAAAGAGAACAGATGTATTAAAAGACACAATACGCGCTGAAATCAATAAAATGCCGCTTGCTGAGATAGAATATATTGAAAGCGTAAAATTCCCGTCTTTGGAATCCTGCGAAACCGCGGAAGATAAAACTCTCATCGCCTTGGCGGTACGTTTCGGAACAACACGGCTTATTGACAACATAATAATTTAAAATAACTCTCAAAGGAAGTAATAAAGATGTATATAGAGGTTATGAATTCAAAGATACACCGCGCAAAAGTGACTGACGCAAATCTGAATTATATAGGTTCAATCACTATTGATGAGGACTGGATGGATGAAGTCGGAATTTTAAATAATCAGAAAGTGCAGGTAGTGAATGTTACAAACGGCGAACGCCTTGAAACTTACGCGATCCCCGGCGAACGCGGAAGCGGAGTTGTATGCCTGAACGGCGCAGCGGCGCATAAGGCAGACAAAGGCGATATCGTTATCATTATAGCATATGCCCTGATGGGATATGAAGAAGCAAAAACCCACACGCCTAAAGTGAAATTTATAAATCAAGAATAAATTTTATATAAGGAGATTTTGCTGTGGAATATCTCGTTTACAAAGACAGCGATAAAAAAATATTTTTTGAATATCAGTATGATTTCAACAAAGAGTATCTTATGTTTTTGCTGTCGGTGCAAATAAAAAATTTTTCAGGTGAGCAGGAATTTTATCTGTATGCCGATTCTGTCCGTGAATTGACTGAACAGCTTGATAAAATCTATAAATCAGACAGCGGCGAAGTCACCATAAACGACAGCGATTCGGAAAGCCGGCTGACTGTGTGTATGAACAGTATCAATGATGTCCGGCTTATCGGTCAGATGGGCGGAATGTCTGATGATATAAGAATGAGTTTTGATACAAAAATAGATCAGACATCGGTATTGCTTATAAAAAATATACTGCTCTCCGCTTATTCTTCAATAACCTGATTTATGTAAATCCTGTCCGCAAATCAATCCAATCAAAATAGATTATTTACGGACAGGATTTTTTAATAGAATATCAATACTTCACTTATTTCTGCAAGAATGTGAACGGCGATGACTCTGCGTCAATGTCATATTCATCAGCATTATATTCATCAACATGAAAATCTTTATCCTGAGCATTTTCTATATATCTGTATAAATCAACAAGCTGTAAAAATTCAGTCCGAAGTCCGAATTTGTCCTCCCCTACCGCGCTTTCGGCAAGTTCAATAACGCTGTCGATGTCTGATGTATTTTTAAATTCCGAATTATTCAGAATCATAGCAAATTCCGCAACGGCAGAGGCAAATCTGAAATTATCGCTTGTGTATTCCGTTTCTTCCGATACCGCGTGTTCAATGAGTTTGCTTTCCTCGCCGTCAGGGTCTTTATAGCGAAGTTTTACAAACATATACTCGTCCGAACCGTTTGTATCGCTTGTCTGATATCTTAACGAATTTTCCTGTATTCCGTCCACCGGCACAATCTCATACAATGCCGTTACAACACTTCCGGCTCCGAGTTCGCCGGCATCCTTTGCGTCATTGTCAAAATCCTCATTATTAAGTTTTCTGTTTTCATATCCGACAAGGCGGTATTCCTTGACAAGTTCCGGATTAAATTCTACCTGTATCTTTACATCCTTTGCTATTGTGTATATAGTCTTTGTCATTTCATCGACCAATACCTTTTTCGCTTCTTTTATATTATCAATATAAGCGTAATTCCCGTTGCCCTTGTCGGCAAGCGTTTCCATACGGCTGTCTTTGTAATTTCCCATACCGAATCCAAGCACGCTCAGATAAATTCCGCTCTTGCGTTTTTCCTCGATAAGCTGTTCAAGTTCCGCTGTGGAGGATGGCCCTATATTGAAATCGCCGTCTGTACAGAGAATAATTCTGTTGTTTCCGTCAATTTTATTTTTCTCGGCAAGACTGTATGCAAGATTTAATCCGTCACTTCCTGCCGTACCGCCTCCGGCGCGCAGTGAAAACAAAACTTCCTTGATTTTATCGGCGTTTTCGGCATTTTCACTGTCCAGAGCAATTCCTGTACCGCTTGCATAAGTTACTATTGATATTGTATCCCTCGAATCCAGTTTTTCAAGCATCATGGACAGCGAACGCTGTACAAGCGGGAGTTTATTCTCGTCATACATCGACCCTGAAACGTCTACCAGAAATACTATATTATTCGGTTTTCTTTCCTCGTCCGGAATTTCATCGCCCTTTACCGCTATAAGCGCAAGTTTATTGTCGCTGTTCCACGGGCATGAGGATAATTCTGTTGTGACCGAAAAAGGCGTTCCGTCTGTCGGAAGTTCATAGTCATAATCAAAATAATTTATCATTTCTTCTGTCCGCACAGAACCCGCGTCCGGTTTTTTGTTATTAAGAATAAATCTGCGAATATTGCTGTATGACGCTGTATCAACATCAATAGAGAATGTTGAAAGCGGTGATATGGATGCGTTTTTGAATACATTTTCCGCTTCTTTTATATATTCTTCGGTATTGAAAGGCAGAGAATAATGATTTTCTCCGATATATACCGCGCTTGCCGGCGCCATCTCCATATCCGTCATTGCGCTTTCCATCAAGACCGCGCCGCCTGCCATAGGCGCGCCCGACGCTGATGAAAACTTCTGCATAGCAGCACCGCCTCCGCCTCCGCTCATTCCCCCTGCTCCGTTTGCAATGCTTGAACTCGAATACCGAACTCCACTTATTTCCGTTTCGTTCCTTGATTTTTCAAGGGCATTGTATAAAAGATTTGCGGCGTCGCTCCGTGTGATAAATTCTCCGGACAGCGCCTTTACTCCGTACAGATAACCGCCGTCTATCGCCTCTGAAATATAGTCAGCCGGATAATTCGCATAAAATGAAATATACTCAAACGCCGACATTGTCATTTTTACAGCCTGCTCATATGTAATATTCGCATCCGGCGCAAATGTGTGTTCATCAATACCGTTTATAATTCCGGCATTTACGGCCTTCTGTATATAATTATACGCCCAGTGGTCTGCGCCGACATCGGCAAAAATGATGTTCTTTCCGCTGTCATCCGCGTTTATACCGCTTTTCTCCAGTGTTTCCATAAGCATTTTTGCAAATTCAGCGCGTGTAACATTGTTTTCAAGGTGAAGTTCTCCGTCCGGATAGCCTGAAAGTATTTTTTCCTCCGATAAAACTTCCTCGGGTTTGTCCGCGTGTGACACCAAAATAGGCATACATAATATAAATGCCGCCGCTGCCGCCAGAAAAATTTTTCTTTTTCTCATATATATCGCTCCTCTTAAATTATTTATAAAACACCGGCAAAAAATTCCTACTGCACTTAACCTCTTTTTCGCTTATTCAGTGTTTACTTATATACTTAGACGAAGTGAAAAGAGATATTGTTCCACATAAAAAAATATTTTTTTAAATTTTATCCACACTTTATCCTCCCTCAAAAATTTTTCCTTAAAACAGGATAGACATAAATCATATAATGTGTTATAATTATCTTAATAAAAAATTATCAGAAAGGAACTGATTTTGTGTTTGATTCACTAAAACAAAAGATATTTACAGGAGAACGCGCCTTGTTTCAGGCAGACAGTCTGAATATATACGATTCCGTTTTTGATGACGGCGAATCTCCTTTAAAGGAAAGCAGAAATATTAATTTGTATCAAAGTATGTTCAGATGGAAATATCCTCTCTGGTACAGCAGGAATATATATTTGAAGGACTGCACTCTCTTTAACACCGCACGCGCGGGGATATGGTATACCGATAATATAGATATGGACAATGTCACCATAGACGCGCCCAAAACATTCAGACGCGCAAACCATATCAGTCTGAAAAATGTTTCAATTCCGCACGCCGAGGAAACGCTCTGGAACTGCAGTGATGTCAGAATGGAGAAAGTGTGCGCAAACGGAGATTATTTCGCTATGGGATGCGAAAATATGGATATTGATGATTTTACTCTCACCGGCAACTACTCCTTTGACGGCGCAAAAAACATAACCATAAACAACGCAAAAATACTTTCAAAGGACGCATTCTGGAATTCAGAAAATATAACAGTACATAATTCATTCATTTCAGGCGAATATTTAGGATGGAACGCAAAAAATCTAACTCTTGTTGACTGTACTGTGGAAAGTCTGCAGGGTATGTGTTATATAGAAAACCTTGTTATGAAAAACTGCAAGCTTATAAACACTACCCTCGCCTTTGAATATTCTTCGGTTGACGCTGATATAACAAGCAGGATTGACAGTGTGATAAATCCGAAAAGCGGAATAATCCGCGCCGCCGGAATTGATGAGCTTATAATGGAAAAGGATAAAATAAACCCGTCGGATACCGAGATAATTATAAAGGAGGATACCGGCTGTGAGCAATAAATATAATTTTGACAATCCGGCTGACAGAACCGGAACAGGCTCTTTGAAATGGGACGTTAAAGACGGCGAACTGCCTATGTGGGTTGCTGATATGGATTTTGAAACCGCGCCCGAAATAAAAGACGCTCTGAAAAAAAGAGCGGAACACGGTATTTACGGCTACTCAGTTGTTACAGATGAATGGTATGACGCCTATACCGGATGGTGGAAAAAACGTCATAATTTCACTATAGAAACGGACTGGCTTATTTTTGCGACCGGAGTAGTGCCCATTTTGTCAAGCGTAGTGCGGAAACTCACCACACCGGGAGAAAATGTCCTTGTGCAGACTCCGGTATACAATATATTTTTTAATTCAATCGTAAATAACGGCAGGAATGTTGTTGAAAATAAGCTTATCTATGAAAATAAAAGATATCATATTGATTTCAAGGATCTGGAAGAAAAACTTGCAAATCCTCAGACAACTATGATGTTCCTGTGCAATCCGCATAACCCTGCCGGAATAGTCTGGGATAAGGAAACTCTTGAACGTATCGGAAATTTGTGCTATGAAAACAATGTTATCGTAGTATCGGATGAAATTCACTGCGACCTGACATATCCCGGACTGGAATATACTCCGTTCGCGTCGGTATCAGAAATCTGCCGCAAAAATTCAATTTCCTGCTTTGCTCCGACAAAGGCATTTAACATGGCAGGAATACAGACGGCCGCCGCATGTGTACCTGATAACTTTCTGCGTCATAAGGTAAACCGCGGTCTGAATACCGATGAAGTTGCAGAGCCTAACTTTTTTGCTGTTTCCGCCGCTGTTGCCGCTTTTTCGCACGGTGAACAATGGCTTGAGTCGCTTCGTGAATATCTTGACGGCAACAAAAAAGCAGTCATTGATTTTATTGAAAAAGAAATACCTGCAATCAGCGTTGTAAACTCTGACGCAACATATCTCCTGTGGCTGGATATTTCGGCTGTTTCAGATGATTCGGCATACACCGCGGAATTTATAAGAGAAAAAACCGGCCTGTATCTGAGCGCCGGAGAACAGTTCGGCGGAGACGGAAGATATTTTCTGCGTATGAATATTGCGTGTCCGAGAGAGCGGATTTATGACGGACTGAACAGGCTAAAAAATGGAATCAATAAAATGATGATTTACAATAATTCCGCTTCACATTCATAAATAACTCAATTTAAAAGGAACAGACCGCAAAGCAGTCTGTTCCTCTTCTTATTCTGCATTAACCGGCTGTTACATCTATCTTTTTAGTTTCGCACAGCGGTTTCATTTCATTATCCCATAAAAACGCTTTGACAGTATATGTTTTATCAGTGCCGCTTACCTCAAAACTGCCATTTTTATTCATACTGCACCCTACCATGGTATTATTCTCATCATACAGCGCAACATAGAAATCCGGCGCTTCTGTTTCTGTCACATAATCAGACGCAAAATTTATTTTTCCGCCTTCGTCAGAACTAATCTCCAGCTTTGATATATAATCAGCCGGAGCGGTCAGTCTGTCTATATAAAATTCGCACGCCGCCGGATATTCGCCCTTTGTGAGAATCAATCCGTCAGATGACGATGTCACAAAATATCCCGGATCTGACAGACTTTCAAGACTTATTCCCTCTCCTCCGGCAATACTCTTTACCGTTCTGAAAGTCATATTCTTTGCCTGTTTTCCGTCATCATCCTGCGTCAGAACCACTCTGCCGTCCTTTGCCGAAAGGTACAGTCCCGGTTTATTCACCGCCTGAATTGACACATACGTTTCATCAGAGCTGTTCGCTTTTCCTTTGAGAATTTCCCATTCCGTATTATCTCCGCTTACGGTATATGAGAATTTCACTTTTTTGGAAATCGGATAATCCGCGTCTGACGAGGAATTTATGAACGTGTCAAAATTAAGTCTGCGTCCGCCGCATAATATTTCAGATTTACTTCCGGTAAGACCTACCGATGTTTCCTTGACCGGATTTACATTTCCGTCATTGTCAAACGTCATTTCCTCAATCGCTACGCTTCTTCTGAATCCGCTGCCGTTTGTCAGCGCGCCGTTATGATATATGAAATATGTCCTGCCTTTAAAATCAATAACCGACGGATGACTTGTATTTGAAGTTGTGACAGGAGGCATTATAACGCCCTTGTATTCCCATTCATTCTTTGACAGATCATCACTTACGGCATATGAAGTCTGTTCGCGCCAGTCAGACGCAAAAAATGTGTAATATTTGCCGTAGTAATTACCGTTTTCATCCTGACGTCTGTACAGCCACGGCCCTTCTGTATATCCGTGTCCGGTCATATTGATAAAGCTCTGCTCATGGATATCATTCATATCAATTTTGCCGTCGCCGTCAACATCCTTTACCGAAATCATATCTTCATTAAGTTCGCACAAATAATATTTTCCGTTGCCCCATGCAAGATATCTATGCTCAACACCGTCCACTGTTTCAATCCATACAGTCGGGTCAATATCATTCCATCCGCTTGTTTCCGGCTCTGTAACTGTTCCTTTTACGATTGGCTTTCCGATATCCTTAAAAGGCCCTGTCGCCGAATCAGAAACGGCAACTCCTATCGACTGCTTACCTTCCGCTGTTTTATCCCATGTGCAGAAATACAGATAATACTTGCCGTTATATTTTACAGCCTGACTTGCCCATGCGGCATTCTCAACATTTCTCCATGAAATATCGGACGCTTTCATAACGCTGCCTTCATATTTCCAGTTTTTCATATCCTTCGATGAATATGCCACCCATTCCGGCATCATATAATCCGTTCCGGATGCGGTATCATGTCCCGCATAAATATACACAGTATCACCGTCAACAAGCGCGGCAGGATCGCCTCCGTAAAGGATATTGCCTTTATCGTCAAAGCCAAGTACAGGGTTGCCGCCGGCACTCTTGTCTATTGCAGACGGCACAGTTGTTCCTGTATAAGGAGCGTTTGTGTACTTATCGGTATACGATGCCGCCGCATTGTTTTTCTTTGCAAACTGCGTAATGCCGTTCTGATCCGTACCGGTCATAACAAGCGCGGATTCTCTTTTATCCTTGTCATATCCGGCAAGTACAAACAACTTCATTGTATCGCCGTTTTTATAAAATTCATACTTGCCCTCATCGCCGTTCTTTGCGAAAGTAACTGTAATCGTATGGTCATTGTCATAACTCCATGTTCCCAGATCATTTGCGAGAGTACCGCCCTTTTCCAGAATTATCTGCGAAGATAACACCGGCAGGTCTGAACCTCTGTGAGCGGCGGAATTATTTGCCGTTACACCGTTCTGCATTATAGTATGTCCGACTGACGATAAGTCCCACGTTCCGTAAAGCAGACTTTCCGGAACCGGCTGTTCTTTCTCACCCGCGTATACCATCGGCGAAACAACCGGCCAGCCGTCCTCAGTCCAGAGCAGTTTTCTTACCTGCAGATATGCAAGCCCTTCTTCCACCTTACGGCAATGCTCTACAAAATACCAGTTGCCGTCATCATCATGCAGAACCGAGTTATGCCCCTGCCCAACATATACAATACCGTCGCCAAGCTGATATGAGCCGATAAGCTTATATCCCCATAATTTTGTTTCATTGTTCTTAAACTCGCCGACAGCGATATTCTTATAGTCCTTGAATGCGGAATTTGGCTTATCTTTCAGAATATCCTCCATACTTTGCTGAATGCCTGCGCGCGCTATCCTGACATTATAATTTGATCCGAGCCATCCGTATGACGTGAACATATATCTGAAACCGTTATCAGCATTATCTATAAGCCACGGGCCTTCAGGGCCTGCCACTCCCGCCGGAGTGGTATATAGTCTTGTTCCGAAATTTTTCGCGCTTGAAAGAATGGTTTTGTCGGAAGTGTAATCTATTCCGGCAACCTTGCCTTCGTTGTCCAGCGGAGCAATATGGATTCCCTCCCAGAAAGAACCCCATATAAAATATCTTTTTCCGTCAGCGTCGGTATAAATATTCGCATCTATCGAATTTGTTCTGTATCCGTTTTCTTCTTTTGATGCCATAACCACACCGCAGTCCTGCACTTCATTTCCAGCATCAGTCCAGAATCCCGGTGTCTTTGATTTCACAAGCGCAATAACAGAATTTCTTGCGCCTAATCCACATGATACCGAAACATACATCCAATACGGATATTCTTCTCCTTCAACATAAATAACATCAGGCGCCCAATAAGTTTCGTTTGCCGTCGTATCCGCGTAATTATTCTCAATAAATGCCTTGCTGCTGTCGGGAATTGATATTTCTACATAATGCTTTTCCCAATGTATCAGATCCTCTGATTTAAAAATCTGATTATGCGATGAATACACATAATAAGTTCCCGATACCGGATCTTTGAATACAGACGGGTCATGCGCTCCGTCCGTGCCTGCGCTGTCATCAGGCGACGCCGGAGGAAATACCATATCATCTGATTTCACAATCGTTCCGGCATCATAGGTCTTATTATCCATGCTGTCAGAAACCGAAACCGAATATTCCGCGGCATCTTTGCCTTCAAATGTTTTTGTATATACATACTGTTCCGCCGGAGCAAGCGTTATTTTCTGTTCACTGCCGAGAGTATCGGTAATGGTTATATCCGTTGAATCTGTACGGAAATTCTGCAGAGTAACTTCCGCCGTCACTCTCTGATCTGCTGAATACACAAATATTTTATCATTTGTATCCGCGTCATAAAACTGTGTTTTTATATCAAGAGCATTATTGTCAAATATTGTATCTTCTTGTATCAAAGCCAGTTCTCTTTCATATGCTTCTCCTGCCATAGCCTTTATTTCTTCCGCCCCAAGAGCCTTATCGTATACTGCAAAATCATCAATCATACCTTTGAAATACGGATCAGGAGCAAACATAGATTTTCCCAGATAGTTCTTATCCGTTTTTCCCAAATCTTTAAAATCATATATAATATTGGTCGTCTGCCCTGCAATAATACCGTTCAGATAAAGCTTTGTCACTTTTCCCTCACGCGTAACTGTCACATTATTCCATATACCCAGCGCGCATTCTCTTTCCGAATCTATGACCTGTTCTATATCTTTTGTTTTCACAACAAACCGCGGTTTTCCAATATTAAATGACGTGGACGGCGCAAGAAAAATATACTGATCTGTACCTGTTCCTATATCAAATACTCTTGTCCATACTGCATTGTTTTCCGGATAAAACCACACGCTTACGGAAAAATCCCCTTCCATACTGTTAATGACCGAAACATCCGATATTTCCGCATACTGTCCGTTTCCGTCAAGCGACAGCGCTTTTCCGTTTCTTCCGTCATCAATAGCCGCCCCGCCGGCAAGTGTATATCCGCTGTTTTCCTCAAATGTCACTTCCGTGTTTGCCGTAAAAGCATTATCGGCAGAAACAAGCGGAATATTCACCGATGCCACAAAGACGGCAGACATTAAAACCGCCGCGGTAATTCTTTTTAAATTCATCTTAAACGCCCGTCCTTTCATTATGTAATTTATATTGATGTAATTATATCACACATTGATTTGATTTGCAATGATTTTTATTGAATAAATCACATAATGCACAATAATATGCACAAATACAATATAAATAAATTTGTTTATAACAACAGTATTTAAAAATTTGTTCTTGTCCGGAGCAAACAGCAGACGTATAAACTCAAAAAAGTTTATTTTGAAACTTTTTTATCAAACTACTGGAATAGTGTTGACAAATACAAAATTCTGTGATATACTGCAATTATAAACTATTGCAATAGTTTGAAAAGGAGTTGGTATTATGGCAGTCAAACTTTTTGACTCGGAACTTAAAGTCATGAGTGTTTTATGGAAGGATGGTGATATGACAGCAAAGCAGATATCCGACAAATTAAAGGAGGATATCGGCTGGAATATGAATACAACTTACACTGTTATCAAGAAGTGTATAGCGAAAGAGGCTATTCTGCGTACCGAGCCGAACTTTATGTGCCACGCTCTGGTATCTAAGGAAAAGGCGCAGGAAGCAGAAACAGATGAACTTATCGGAAAATTGTATGACGGCTCTGTTGATAAGCTTTTCACCGCGCTTCTTGGAAGAAAAAACCTGTCTGCCTGTCAGATAGATGAACTTAAACAGCTTGTTAAAAAAATGGGAGAGGCAGAAAAATGAATCTGATACAAATGAGCACTCTGTGAGCGGTTATGATAACGGTGATTGTGCTTATCCGCGCATTTACGCTTAACAGACTGCCTAAAATGACATTCTGCATTTTATGGTGGATCGTTCTGGCGCGGCTTCTTATTCCTTATTCATTGCCTTGTAAACTGAGCGTGTACTCAATAGTTGCTCCGCATAATCAAATGTCTGAAGTAACCGAAACAAATACTGCGCCTGCCGCGTATGATATAGATTCCGTTAATACAGCAGACGCGGCAGTTTATACTGAACTGATTTCTCCGGAAACTGTGCCGTTTATCAGCCTTAAAACAGCTGTATGGATCATTGGTACGCTTGCGGCAGGCTCCTATTTTGCGGTTTCGTATTTTGTATGGCGAAAAAGATTTGCCGAAAGCCTCCCCGTTGAAAATGATTTTTTGAAAAACTGGCTTGAAGAACATCAGATATTACGGCCGCTCTCAATCCGCGTTTACGACCGTATCTCCTCGCCTTTAACATACGGTTTGTTCCGGCCTGTTATACTGATGCCCAAGGAAACTGACTGGAACGATACGAACATTCTTAAATACGTGCTGACTCACGAATATGTGCATATCAGACGTTTTGACGCGATTTTTAAATTTCTGCTCACCGTTTCGTTATGCGTTCATTGGTTTAATCCGATGGTGTGGATTATGTACATTACCGCTAACAGAGATATCGAGCTGTCGTGCGATGAAAAGGTTATCCGTATACTTGGAGGCGGAAAATCTTCCTATGCTATGGCTCTTATCCAGATGGAAGAACAGAAAGCCGGTTCGTATCAGTTCAGCAGCAGTTTCAGCAGAAACGCTCTTAAAGAAAGGATAAATGCAATTATGAAATTTACAAAAATTACTCCGGCAGCAGCTGCCGCTGCAATTTGTCTGGTAGCCGGTACAACTGTGGCATTCGCCACAAATACCCTTCCGGATACTGCAAACTATACTACTATATCAGAGGACAGGACTATCCTGTCCGGCAATGCCGTTTATGAGTCCCCCAATGTAGAATGGTGGACTTATGACGAATATGCCAAATGGCTTGAACAGGAAAAGATAAATCTTGAATCTATGATAGGTCAGAAGGCCTGGACAGGCACCCGCGGAGAGTTTGTCTGGAGCAGAGAGATTGTTGATGAAACCATTGCGCTGTATGAAAAAATATTACAGGATATCAAAAACGGTGTATTGATTTCAAAAACGGTTGAAGGCTCAGATGATGTTATGCTTGCATCGGGAATAAGCGAAAGCCCTGCTACATCATTCGATTTTGAGGAATACACCAAATACGGTCTGTCATGGGATAAGAACGCCGATATCTTATACTACAAAGGTCAGAGAGTAAGATATTTCTTTGACGGCGTTGATATGGGCAATGACGGAATGGCTGTAAAGATAGAATATGCCGACAGCGAAAAAAAGGGTGATGTTGATGTTCACACTGTGCGCGAACGCGTTGACAACGGCGACGGCAGCTATGATCCGATGGGAAATCTGACAGGATTAGCTCCTTATTCTGATGAGGAATTTAAAGCCCGTACATTTATACCTTCGGTTCTTTCCGCTGTGACCTATGGAGATGCCGTTTCAGCAGGCGGCGATGTTAATCTGGCTGAAAATACGAATATAGGATATGTGATTTTGCAGGAAACATCAGAGGCTGACGGTACCGGCGGCGGCCGTACCTTTGAAGATATATTTTCAAAGTACAAACCGTATGGCATATCGTATGTTGAAGCGCCTGACGCAAGCGGTATAGGAAATGTTTATTATAACGGCGAGCTTGTACACATATTCGCGGATATAACTCCTTCCGGCGGCGCATTTTCATTTACATCGTCAGAGCAGGGCGGAATCAATGTCCGTACAGTCTATCGTGATAATGAATTGAGCGGGATAGAAAAAGTTGAGCAATAACACTGCAAAATCTTTATACAAAACGCGGAAGGTAATCCTTCCGCGTTTTTTCTGTAATCATCTGAAACGTTTCCGCCTGAATGAATCTAATATGCACAAATACGCTATAAATAAATTGGCTATTCTGCCGAATATTTCAGCCGATAAGCTTTTTTATCCGTATACGCTTGACAAATAAATTGATAATATATATAATTTATAAGAAAATACCGGTTTGATAAGGAGGAATTTCAGCGCAGCCGGATAGTCGACAGACCGTTCCAGCGCGCTTGAAAACTGTACAGATGAAAAAATACGAAGAAAGCATATCAGACAACTCATTATGGATAACGGCAACGCCTACTACTCCCGCAAAAACACTCCCCTTTTTCATTTCTGAAACCGGACATTTTACGGCTAACGGCGATTATAAAGTACAGAGAAACTTTCACGACAGTTTTCTTCTGCTGTATACAGTCAGCGGTCAGGGCTGTGTTCACACGTCAGATACCGCTATACAGCTTCTGCCGGAACACTGTATCATTATTGACTGCCATAATCTTCACGAATACTATTCTGTGTCGGAAACATGGGAATTTTTCTGGATACACTTCAACGGCAGCGGTGCGGCACCGCTGTTTGATATTATCTATCCCGACAATAACCTTCTTCCTGTAAATATGGACAAATTCAGCGGATTTAAAAAAAGAATGTCAAGAATAATACAATACACCGCCAAAAATGACTTAAATTCCTGTATCGCGGCATCCTCCGAAATACATTCGCTTTTAAGTGATATCCACCTTTCTTCGCTGGACGATGAGAAAATTCATGCTGAAAAAGAAGTATCGGACGATATCCGGAATGTGATTGCATTTATAAAAGACAATTATGCAGACTCTATATCCTTAGACGATATGATAAAAAACGTTCATATTTCAAAATATCACTTTATACGCTGTTTCCGGCGCGCAATGGGGATAACTCCGTACAGTTACCTTACAAATTACAGAATAAATATGTCAAAAACACTGCTTCGCTCCACCGATAAATCAGTTGCCGCTATTGCGGAGTTATGCGGATTTCTCGACACAAGCAATTTTATAACGCAGTTTAAAAAGCACACCGGACAAAAGCCGTCGCAGTACAGAAAGGATTTCTCATAAAATGACATCTCAAAAAAATCGTTTGCCGATACACAGCAAACGATTTTTTTATTTTAAAAATTCCACGATTCTGTCTACTGTTTTATCCAGCGACAACTCAAATCCGTGAGTTTCTCCCTCTATAATTTCAAGCACTGCATTTTTCATATATTCGGTATATTTTTTTGCGCCGGAAAGAGAAACCGCCTCGTCATTTGATCCATGAATAATAAGCGTCTCGCCCTCAAACATTGATGTGGTTTCATATACCGGAAGTGTCCGCGCCAGTCTGAAATATAATCCGCCCACATTGAATTTCTGATTTTCTACATTTGTCATAGTGATATATTCCGGCGTATTATATATATCATAGGATATTCCGAAACAAGACCCTTTGAGTGCATCATCTTTTAAGCTTGCCGCCGGAGCAAGCATAACAAGTTTTTTTACATATTCACGATAATACCCCGCCGTCATACCGCCGACAAGCGCTCCCTGCGAATGTCCGACAATATAAATATCCGTCACAAAATCAAGAGCGCGGACATAATCTATAATTTTTGCCGCATCAAGAATTTCGCTGTAAACATTCATATCCGAAAAATCACCGTCACTTTCGCCGTGTCCGTCAAAATCAAATTTCACAACGGCTATGCCGGCGTTAATCAGTGCGTCCGCCATTTTGCAGAACATATATGACTTATCTTTTCCTCTGTTTGCCATCAATCCATGAAATATTACCGCCACAGGGCTTTTTTGTGAATTAGGACGGATTAAATCACCACGCAGTGACAACCCGTCACGTTTAATGCTTATTTCCATAAAAATTCCTCCGCTAAAGTAAAAATCTGCCTGACAGCCTCTTATATGATCCAGTCCCAGAAGCCTTCCTCATCGGAATCATCCGGCGAAATTCCCTTGCTGTACTGCAGTTCGGGATTTCTTATGCTTACCTTCATGCCATCCGGAATTGACGACACAATAAATGCGTTGCCGCCTATTGTGACATCATTTCCTATCACCGTACTGCCGCCGAGAACAGATGTTCCGGAATATATAGTCACGTTGTTTCCGATTGTCGGATGACGTTTCACGCCGTGCAGAAGCTGACCGTGCCTTGTTGAAAGCGCGCCTAATGTCACACCCTGATAAATCTTTACATTTTCTCCTATTTCAGTTGTACTTCCGATAACTATTCCGGTTCCGTGGTCTATAAAAAAGTATTTCCCTATCTGCGCGCCCGGATGTATGTCAATTCCCGTTTTGCTGTGCGCATATTCAGTCATAATTCTCGGAATCATAGGAACATCCAGAAGCCATAATTCATGAGCGATGCGGTATATGGTAACAGCAAACAGACCGGGATATGAAAAGATAATTTCATCAGTATTGGACGCTGCCGGATCGCCGTCATATGCCGCCTGAATATCCGTATACAAATATTCCCTCACTTTGGGTATGCTTTTAATAAATTCATATACTATATTTTCGGCTCTTTCGGAAATGTCGTCATGTTTAACTCCATTCCGCAGATCGTCATCATCAAGAGCCCTTGTAATCTGCTTTTTCAGATTATACTGAATAAACTCCAGCCTTTCTCCGACAATAAAGCTAAGATATTCTTTCCTGATATTGTGTTCCGAAAAAAATCCGGGGAATAAAATCTTTCGTATTTCCTCCGCAACCTCTATTAAAACATCCTTATTAAGCATATGCGCCGATTCTATTTTTACAGTAGTGTCGTATTTTGAGTAGCTGTCAAGAATGATATCAACTAAATTCTGAGTATCTGCCGCCATTTCCGATCCCTCCGTTATCATAATTTTAAATCATTATATAATATATTATACATTGCTTATAATATATCCTTTTTTCTTCTGAAAATATCTTAAGAACCTGCCGATATATCAAACCGGCAGGCTCTGTCCTTTGTTAATCCAGCATTTTCCCTTCAAATTCAGCATATCTTTTTATAGTATCCATCACATCGTCAAACTGCGCCGGAGTAAGCGACTGCGAACCGTCGCACAATGCCTTTGCAGGATTGTTATGAACCTCTATCATAATGCCGTCCGCGCCTACTGCCACAGCCGCTTTTGCAAGAGGCTTAACCATCCACGGTATTCCGGTAGCGTGGCTCGGATCAATGATTACCGGCAGATGAGAGATTTTCTTAACAGCGGACAAATCAAGAGTATTTCTTGTAAATGTTTCATAAGTTCTTATACCGCGTTCACAGAATATTACCTGCTCGTTTCCGCCCGACATAATATATTCGGCGCTCATAACCCATTCCTGTATAGTGCTGGCAAGACCGCGTTTCAGAAGTATCGGCTTATTTACATATCCCAGTTCTTTTAAAAGTTCAAAATTCTGCATATTTCTCGCGCCGACCTGAATAATATCCACATCTTCAAATAAAGGCAGATCCTTTGGATTCATAATCTCCGTAACGATAGGCAGACCTGTTTCCTGTTTCGCTTCAACCAGCAGTTTCAGTCCGTCAACGCCAAGTCCCTGAAACGCGTATGGAGATGTGCGCGGTTTGAACGCGCCGCCGCGCAGAAATGCGGCTCCGCTTTTTTTCACCGATTCGGCCACACTGCAAAGCTGATCATGCGTTTCCACCGAACACGGACCGGCCATAACCGAGAAATATCCCTCTCCGACTTTTCTTCCCGAAATATCAAAAACACTTGGTTCGGGATGTACTTTGCGGTTTGCCAGTTTATACGGTTCTGAAATTCTTTTTACATCGCGGATCGCGTCATTTGAGAGAAAAACGCTCTCGTTGATCTTGGATGTGTCGCCTACAACGCCTATTATAGCGGAATGTTCACCCTGAATATGCACAGGCGAGAATCCCATATCGCTTATCTGCTTTATTACAGCTTCTTCATCCGATTTTGTTGCCGTTGATTTCAATATAATTACCATAATTTTAATCTCCTTTGAAAATAATTATTTTTATGTTATACGCTGCAAATATTTATTATGCAGCGATAGCTGTCAAAACAAATAAAAAAGCGGTAATCCATCCGATTACCGCTGTAATATCTATATGATATTATATAAATCAGCAAATACATCCGGACGGCAAAAAAACCTTAGCGTAATAAAAGTCACTAAAGCTAAAGCAATAAAAGTATTCGGCTGTCCGAATCATATTATTCATGATTTTTATTCCTTTCATTCATTTTACAAAACAATTATAGCATAAATTATATATGCTGTCAAGCAATAAAAAAAATTTTTCCGGTAAATTCTTATTAACTAATTTAAAAAAACCGGATATTCACAATGGAATATCCGGAAATTTTCTTCAAGTCAATCAGATAAATTAACCTAATTTAGCTAATTTAAGAGCAAGCTGTGATTTTTTTCTCGATGCAGCGTTCTTGTGAAGAATGCCATGTGATACGCTCTGATCAAGTTTCTTTACAGCATAGTTAAACGCAGCTTTGCTTGCTTCCTTATCACCTGACGCGATAGCTGCTTCAGCCTTCTTTACAGCAGTTTTCAAAGCTGTTTTGTGCATTTGATTGATAAGAGTCTTTTTCTTTGTTACCTTAACTCTTTTTTTCGCTGATTTAATATTAGGCACAATTTTCACCTCCATAAAATTTAATGATAATACGATTTTATTTTACCATATTATATTATAAAAATCAAGTGCTTTTTTCAATTTCATCAATTTTAACAAAAATCCAGAATAACCAATATGATTATTTGTTAAATTCATCAAGGCGTCTGAATTCAAATCCCTGACTTATTAGATATTCGCATATTTCCGGAAGTGCGTCAGCTGTTGTTGATTTTGCCGCCGCATCGTGCATCAGTATTACAACATCCTCCTGTGAACCTATCGAACTTTTAACGCCCTCTATAAGCTGGTCCTTTGTTTTCGCTCCGCCTTCCGCGTCGCCGTTCAGACTGTTCCAGTCACAGTATACATAACCGTTATCTTTCAGCCAGTCTTTGTATTTCTGCTTATTATCGCTCCATCTGTCCTTGGAAGATTTAAAACCTCCGCCCGGAAATCTGAAAAGTTTGAATATAGTTTCCTGCCCTGTGACACTTTTTATAAGCGATTCTGTTTTCAGAACTTCCGCCGAGAAACTCTCCTCGCTTGCATACAGTTCACCATAATTGTGCGCGTATGAATGATTAGCTATAAGATGTCCCTCGTCATACACCCTTCTTGCCATATCCGGATTTGACTCTATGCCTGAACCTATCTCAAAAAATGTAGCTTTTATGTTATACTTTCTCAGCGTGTCCAGTATTCTCGGAGTAACGCTTTTTGTCGGGCCGTCATCAAATGTCAGGTATGCTGTTTTTACGCCGTCGGCATTCTTCACAGAATCCAGAAGATTTGTCGATGCCAGTTCATTCGCCGGTGCCGATACAGGGTCTGCCTGCGGGTCGGAAGAAGGTGATTCTTCCGGATTTGCCGTACCTTCCGGCGAAGGTGTTTCAGCGACCGGTGACGCAGTAACCGGTACCGCTTTATCCGGTTCTGTAATCATCGAAGGATGCGGCGATACGTCAGAATCTGCCGTAACTCCAGCTGTCGGGGCAGACGTTGCGGAGGATTGTTCTTCATCATCATTGCCGGCAAACAAAAATTTTGCCGCCACAACTATAAGGCTTATTATTATCAGTAAAATCAGAACCGCAAGAGTCCAGCGCCTTATCTGAATTTTTCTCTTACGGCTGCTGCCGCCTCTGCCGTATGTATTTCTATTGTTTCTTGCCATAAAATCCTCTCCTAAAAATAATTACATATTTATTTAACTTATATTATATACTCTTTTTTATTAAATATCAAGTTATTTTGTATATTTTTTTTAAATTCCGCATCGCGTTTACATTTTTTTATGAAAACACCGATTTAATGTAATAAAAAATTTCTGATTAAATTCTCCTGTTCCTATTGAAAAATTTTTCTTAATATTGTATAATGTAATATATTATTGTTTCTCTGCATTGTAATAAGAAAGGAAATACTTATGTTTAATATAGTTCTTGTGGAACCGCAGATACCGCAGAATACCGGAAATATAGCGCGGACCTGCGCGGCGACCGGTTCGCGGCTCCATATCGTTAAACCTATGGGGTTTGAAATAGACGATAAAAAACTCAAACGCGCCGGACTGGATTACTGGCATCTTCTCGGAGTTCAGTATTATGATGATCTTGACGATTTTTTTAATAAAAACAAAGACAAAAGATTTTTCTACGCAAGCACAAAATCACTCCGCAATTATTCCGACGTGGAATTTAAAGACGGCGATTACATATTATTCGGCAAGGAAACAAAAGGACTGCCCGAGGACCTTTTGTTTGAGAATAAAGAAAACTGTATACGGATACCTATGATAAGCGAGGCGCGCAGCCTTAACCTTTCAAATTCCGCTGCCATTGTGGTGTATGAGGCTCTCAGACAGACGGGATTTGAAAATCTGCAGCAGCGCGGTGCTTTAACACAGTATGACTGGAATGAAAGGAAAGGAAAGGAGAATACTATGAATATAAAAATAATAGTTGACACAAGCAGCGATATATCGCATGAAACCGCTGAAAAATATGATATTTCAGTACTGCCGATAATAAGCGTGTTCAACGACAGGGCTTACAATACATGGACTGAAATAACAAACAAGGAATTTTACGCGCTTCTGAAATCCTCAAAGGAAATTCCGACAACAGCGCAGACGCCGTATATGACAATGCACGATACATTGCTTGAATCAGCAAAAAATTATGACTCAGTGATCGTGTTTACCATATCGTCAAAAGCAAGCGGACAGTATTCCACTCTCAATCTTGTGAAAAATGATATTATCGCAAATGAATATCCGAACGCTGATATCCGCATTGTGGATACAAAATCTTTCACAGTGCATATCGCTCAGACGGCGGTATACGCGTCACATCTGGCAAAAGAGGGCAAAACGGCGGATGAAATCCTGACTTTATGCGAAGAATATATGAAAAGCTGGGATGTCGCTTTTGTTGTGAACGATCTGACCTATCTACAGAAGGGCGGAAGAATAAGCAAAACCGTTATGACAATCGGAACGCTTTTAGATATAAAGCCGGTGCTTTCAATAAGAAAAGGGCTTATAGAATCAATCGACAAATTCAGAGGCAAAAAGAAAATTCCGAAAAAACTGCTTGAAAAAATCAAGGCTGACCCGAATTTTGACGCTGAAAAAAATGAATTTATGATTGTCGCGTCCGATGAAAAAATGAGCGCGGAATTTGCGCAGCTTCTTGAGAAAGAAAACGCGCGCCTTACCATGCGCGGTGAAATCGGGCCTATTATAGGCACTCATACCGGAGAAGGCACACTTGCGGCGTTTTACAGAATAAAAACGCCTGTTATTTAAGCAAATATAAAATAATATTCGGAGGTAAAATATATGAAGTACATTGTAATATTGGGCGACGGTATGGCAGATTATCCTGTGGAAAGTCTCGGCGGAAAAACCCCGCTTGACGTTGCGGAAAAGCCAAATATAGATTATATGTCCGCCCACGGCGAACTCGGACTTGTCAAGACTGTTCCCGACGGCATAAAACCCGGCAGCGATGTCGCTAACTTGTCGGTTATGGGATATAAGGCAGACAAATACTATACCGGCCGTTCCCCTCTTGAAGCGGCAAGCATAGGCGTGCCGTTAAAGGATAATGACGTTACTTTCAGATGCAATCTTGTAACATTGTCCGATGAGGAAAATTATGCCGACAAAACCATGCTGGATTATTCAAGCGATGAAATATCCACGCAGGAGGCGGCTGAACTTATAGCGGCAGTGCAGGCGGAGCTTTCATCGGATATGATAAATTTTTACAGCGGAGTCAGCTACCGTCATCTGATGGTATGGGAAGGCGGTTCATTGAATGTTACCCTTACTCCGCCGCATGATATATCGGACAGAAAAATAACCGATTATCTTCCCAAAGGCGAAGGCGCGGATATCATATTGGATATGATGAAAAAAAGCGAGAAGATATTTAAAAATCATCCCGTCAATAAAAAAAGAATAGAAAACGGCAAACATCCCGCCACTTCAATATGGGTATGGGGCGAGGGTTCAAAGCCTATGCTTGATACATTTGAATCCAAATTCAATCTTAAAGCAAGTGTTATTTCGGCGGTTGACCTTATAAAGGGCATCGCTAAATGCGCCGATATGAACAGCATTGACGTTGAAGGCGCAACAGGAAATGTTGACACCAACTTTGACGGAAAAGCAAAAGCGGCTCTTGATTCGCTGAAAGACAGTGATTTTGTGTATATTCATATGGAAGCGCCGGACGAGTGCGGACACAGGGGTGAAGTCGACAACAAGATAAAGTCGATAGAGCTTATAGATGAAAAGGTTGTGGGATTTTTACGCGAAAATCTCAAAGGTACGGATTATAAAATGCTTATTATGCCGGACCACCCGACACCTCTCAGCCTTAAAACGCACGTTTCCGACCCTGTTCCGTATGTTATATACGACAGCCGCAGGGAAAACGGCTCTCAGCTTGCGTACAACGAGAAAAACGCTGAAAAAACAGGAAAATACATAGCGGAGGGCTATACTCTGATGTCGTATTTTCTTGACAGATAAACCGGAGAGGTGATTTTTATAAAATTCAGAAAAGAACCCGTAAAAACAGCTGTTATTTTAATTATGATAATAATTTTCGGGACTGCGCTGTATTTTTGTCTCGGCGGAATAGGAAATATACTGATTGCCGTTATAGATCTGACGCTTCCGTTTCTGCTCGGATATATATTTTCCCTGCTGACAAAACCCGCCGCGGAATTTTTCAGGACAAAACTGAAATTTCCGCGGCAGCTTGCGGCGATCGCGGTATTGGTCATTGCATTCGGCATTATAGGAACAATAATTACCGCTGTTGTCCTTAAACTTATTGACGAGGCGAGAACTTTCTATATGTCCTTTCCGGATATTATCGGAAACACACAGAATCTTATGATGCGTTTTTCGGATAAATGGAATATTATCTATGCAAATCTGCCGGATAATATTCAGCGTATTGTTTCGGATATTGGCACAGGTTTTTCCGAATCGCTGTCGGATATGCTTAATTCAAAATCATCTCCGATAATGGCTAAAACAGGCAATCTGGCAAAAAAGCTTCCCGGATTTTTTGTCGGATTTATCGTCTTTATTTTGTCGTCATATTTTCTGATATCAGACGACGGCACTGTTGCGCAGACGGTAAAAAAAATAATTCCGTCCAAAGCAGCCGAATCATTCCGGCGTGTCGGCGATGAAGTCCGCCGGTATCTGGGCGGATATATAAAAGCTCAGCTTTCTATAATGTGCATAGTGTTTGTGATACTGCTTACGGGATTTTATTTTATAAAAGCGGATTATATACTTCTGGCCGCGCTTATTATAGCCGTTGTGGACGCGATACCGTTTTTCGGAACGGGTATCGCACTTATACCATGGGCGATAATCAGCTTTGTCAGTTCAGATATAAAAAAGGGCGTAGGACTTCTTATTATATATCTTATTGTCGCATTGACGCGTCAGATGATAGAGCCGAAAATACTTAGTTCAAATATAGGTATGCATCCGCTCGCCACACTGATGTCGATGTATGCCGGATATAAATTTTTCAGTATCGGCGGAATGATTTTAGGCCCTGTAACTTTGATGCTTATTATCAGTTTTTACCATGCCGGCGTTTTTGACAAACCGAAAGCATGGGTCAAATCGTTGGTAAACGGCATAAAAAAGGAATTTAGGAAAGGCTGATTTAAGGTAATAAAAAAATAGTTTTGCGGAAAATGTACGCTCTTCATAAGTATCGGAAAGATATCCGATGCTTACATAGTAAGCGGTTTTGCGTAGCAAAACTACTGAATGAATTTCCTACGGAAATTCACCACTTACGAGCTATTTTCCGCAAGTATCGGAAAGATGTCCGACGCTTACATAGTAAGCGGTTTTGCGTAGCAAAACTACTGACGTCGGGGGACTAAAACTATTTTTTTATATTGATTTATTCAGCGTTTCCTTTACAAAAAATAAACAAAGGAGTATTTATATGAGTAAGTTTTATATAACAACTGCCATTGCATATACATCGAAGAAACCTCATATAGGAAATACCTACGAGATAGTTCTGACCGACGCGATCGCAAGATTCCGCAGATATCTCGGGGATGACGTTTTTTTCCTCACAGGCACCGATGAGCATGGACAGAAAATACAGGAGATAGCGGAAAATGCCGGCATATCTCCGAAAGAACACGTTGACCATATTTCCGACCAGATAAAGGAAATCGCGGCTCTGCTGAATATAAGCTATGATAAATTCATACGCACAACAGACGAGTATCACAAAAAATCTGTTCAGAAAATATTTACAAAACTTTACGAACAAGGCGATATATACAAAAGCGAATATGAGGGATTGTACTGCACACCGTGCGAAAGTTTCTGGACGCAGAGTCAGCTTGTTGACGGAAAATGCCCCGACTGCGGACGCGAAGTTCATCCTACAAAGGAAGAAGCGTACTTCTTTAAAATATCAAAATATCAGGACAGGCTGATGAAATATATCGAGGAAAATCCTGAATTTATACAGCCTGAATCAAGAAAAAAAGAAATGATAAACAACTTCATAAAGCCCGGACTTCAGGACCTGTGCGTTTCACGAACAAGTTTTTCATGGGGTATTCCGGTTGAATTTGACAGCAAACATGTTGTTTATGTATGGATTGACGCGCTTTCAAATTATATAACCGCGCTCGGATATTCTCCCGATGAAAAAGGTGAATTGTACAACAAATACTGGCCGGCGGACGTGCATATAATCGGCAAAGATATCCTGCGTTTCCACACCATATACTGGCCTATTATGCTTATGGCTCTCGGCGAACCGCTGCCTAAACAGGTATTCGGACATCCGTGGATGCTTTTCGGCGAGGAAAAAATGAGCAAATCGCGCGGAAACGTTATATACGCCGATGAGCTTGTTAAAAGATTCGGAGTTGACGCGGTAAGGTACTATGCGCTGCATGAAATGCCTTTCGCGCAGGACGGAACAATCACATATGAAATATTCCTGAACCGCTACAATTCGGATTTAGCGAATACTCTGGGCAATCTCGTGAACAGAACTGCCGCTATGATAAACAAATATTTCGGCGGTGAAATAAAGGATGCCGGCGCGGAGGACGAACTTGACGCTGATTTGAAAAATGTGTGTCTTAACGCGAAAAACGCGGTTGAAAACGCTATGCAGGGATGGCATATTGCGGACGCGCTTGATGAAATATGGAAGATTGCGAACCGCGCGAATAAATACATTGATGAAACCACGCCGTGGATTCTTGCAAAATCGGAGGATAAATCACGTCTGCAGACCGTGCTTTATAATTTAGCCGAAGCGATACGCTTTATCGCGTCGCTGTTATCATCATTTATGCCCGATACGTCAGCGGCAATATCGGCACAGCTTAATTTTGACGATATTTCATATGAAAGTATTGCGTCTTTCGGACAGATCAAGTCCGGCACTAAAATAGGTGAGGCTGTTCCGCTGTTTTCGAGAATTGATATCGAAAAAACACTGGCTGAAATCGCGGCGGAAACAGAAGCCGAAAGCGAGCCTGAAGGCCCTGTTCCTGAGCCTTACAAGGATATTATTCCTTTTGAAGATTTTGAAAAGCTGGATATAAGAGTCGGAAAAGTTCTGGAATGTGAGAAAGTTCCGAAGTCATCAAAACTTTTGAGATTCCTGCTTGACGCCGGCGGCGAGAAACGTCAGATATTATCCGGAATATCAAAATTCCATAAACCGGAAGAACTTATAGGAAAAAATGTTATCTTTATAGCAAATCTTGCCCCGCGCAAAATTATGGGACTTGAATCAAACGGTATGATTTTGTCCGCTGAAACAACAGACGGAAATCTTACCGCGCTTACCACAATAAATGACATTGCCGGCGGAGCCTGCATAGTTTAATAACTGATTTATTCAGGAGCCTGTTTAGGTATACTAAACAGGCTTTTATGAGGTGAAAAATGAAAAGCGGTTTTATATATTCAGATAATAACAAAAGATATCATACATGGAATTACCATCTGCAGCAGAAATTCGGCTCCAAGGTGTTCAAGGTTGCTCTGAACGGAGGGTTTACCTGTCCGAATATTGACGGCAGCAAGGGAGTCGGAGGGTGCGCGTACTGTTCCGGAGGCAGCGGAGCTTTCGCCGGAAATCCGGACTGCGGAATAATTGAACAGTTCCACGAAATCAAAAACATGATGCACAAAAAATGGGAGGAAGGATTATACATCCCGTATTTTCAGGCGAATACAAATACATACGCTCCGGCGGAAGTTCTGAGGGAAAAATTTGAGCCTGTTCTTAAAGAGAAAAATGTTGTCGGACTTAGCATAGCGACAAGGGCGGACGCTCTGGAAGATGATGTCCTTGAATATTTGTCGGAACTTAATCAGCGCACATATCTCACCGTAGAACTCGGATTGCAGACTACCTTTGATGAAACCGGCGAACGGATAAACCGCTGTCATACATATGATGATTTTCTCACCGGCTACGGCAGACTTACAGAAAGAAATATAAAGGTATGCGTTCATCTTATCAACGGTCTGCCCGATGAAACGGAGGAAATGATGCTCACAAACGCGCGCCGTGTCGCTCTGTTAATGCCGTATTCCGTGAAAATCCATCTTCTTCATATTCTCAGAAATACGCGTATGGAAAGCGAATATCTCAGCGGAAAAATCAGAGTTATGGAACTTGACGAATATGTGCGGGTCGTATGCGGACAGCTGAGGTGTTTTCATCCCGATACCGTCATACAGAGATTAACCGGCGACGGCGGACGCGACGAACTTATCGCTCCGCTCTGGAGTCTGAAAAAATTTGTTGTTCTCAATGAGATAGACAAATATATGCAGAAATACAACATATTTCAGGGCGACAGATTTGACACTTTAAAGGAATTTGATTTGTAAGGAGAACAGATATGATTTGCAGGAACTGTAAAAAGAGAATACCCGACAACAGTATAATATGTCCGAAATGCGGTAAAATAGCGGTCGGCAATATGAATGCAGCCGCAAAAGATGACGGCTCATACAGGCGGAATATAGCGATTATTATGACGGTATGTATCATAGCGGTATTTTTTCTGCTTTCTTCAATACCGTTTGTTATGAGCAGAAAGAACAATCAGGACAATACCGAACCGGCACCGTCGGAAGATAATTCGGTAGTTTTGCCGGCGGCAACAGTAATTCCCACGGAAAATCCGGAAACAAGCGCCGAACCTCCACAGAACGAAGACGCACAAAAACAACCGTCAGACGAAATACCACCGGCCGAAAAACAACAGGCAAAGCAAACTCCGGAAGTAATTCATCAGACGGAAAATCAGACACCGACAGAAATACCTGTTTCTACAAGAAAACCGTCAAGGAAATCCTCGCCTGCCATTGAACCTGTTTCCACAACCGAGCCTGTCAATGTCCCTACCATAGAACCGCCGAAGGAAAGAATAATAGATTTTGAAGTCCCGACACTTGATAAATCCGCCAACGGCAGATAATAATTTTTATTTAAGTCATTATCGGAAAATTGCACAAAAACTACAATCCTTCTGCTTGATTTTTTGGAATATATATGATACAATAAATATATAAAATTTTACAGAAAGGATTGAAAAATAATGGCTATCCATGTTATAAACGAAGCAAAACGCTGTCTGAACTGCAAAAAACCCATGTGCAGAGAAGGCTGTCCCATTCATACGCCAATACCGGATATGATACACACATTTCTTGACGGAAATATAAACGCCGCCGGTGAAATGCTTTTTGAAAATAATCCGCTGTCTATCGTATGTTCCCTTATATGCAATCACGGAAATCAGTGCGAGGGGCATTGCGTGCTTAATCATAAAGGCTCTCCGATACATATAAGCAGTATTGAAAATTATATTTCGGAAAATTATTTTGATAAGCTGAAATTCTCCGATATCAAAAAAAACGGTATGAAAGCGGGCATAATCGGTTCAGGGCCGGCAGGAATAACTATCGCGGTCATTCTTGCCAGACGCGGATATGATATTACAATTTTTGAATCAAAGGACAAAATAGGCGGCGTACTCCAATACGGCATTCCGGAATTCCGCCTTCCGAAAACCATTCTTGCACGCTACAAAAGAAAATTATGGGAACTCGGCATAAAGATACGTCCGAATACCACAATCGGCACGACTATCAGTATAGATGATATGTTCCGCGACGGATACAGCGCGGTATTTGTCGGCACGGGAGTGTGGCGTCCGAACACACTGCACATTAAAGGTGAAACGCTCGGCAACGTGCATTATGCAATCAATTATCTTACCAATCCAAGCGTTTACAAGCTTGGTGAAACTGTCAATATTATAGGCGCGGGCAACAGCGCAATGGATGTGGCGCGCACCGCTCTCAGACACGGCGCTAAAAAAGTCACCGTATTTTCAAGAAGCGACCATCTGGCGGCAAGTCCGCATGAGGTTGACTATGCAAAAATAGACGGCGTTGAATTTGTTGTTCATGTAGAGCCTGTGGAAATTGTTGATGACGGCGTTATATTTGCGGAGCTTGAATGTGACGGACACGGCAATTTATCTCCTATAAAGGGAACGGAAACGCTCTATCCGGCAGATACCACATTTATAGCAATAAGTCAGGGCCCGACTGACCGTATTGTTGCTACTACATCAGGGCTTGATGTCAATGAAAGAGGTTTGCTCGTTACAAATACTTTCGGCGAAACGACACGCGACGGTATATTTGCGGCAGGAGATGTTGTACTCGGCGCAAAGACTGTAGTTGAAGCGGTAGCATATTCAAAGAAAGTAGCAAATGCTATGGATGAATATATGCAGGGACTGAAAAAGTAAAATAATATAAAGAGATACAGCAAAACTGTTTTGCTGTATCCATTTATAAATAATATCATTTGTAATAACAGCTAATTTCAGTATACAAAAAGGCGGTCACTAACCACGCAGCGAGTTGGCGAAAGGGAAGTTCTAAGAGGGGAAAA
>CAZLOX010000001.1:42242-50183 GCA_964561265.1 uncultured Lachnospiraceae bacterium | reverse complement strand
ATACCATCTCTGCTGTTCCTCCGGCATATCATGGACGGCGGCTTCTTCAATATGAGCGATAGCGTGTTCAACCGCACCGGAAAATGTGTGCATAGGAACAGTTTTGCCGTTTTTAGCCGCCTCTATTGCCGCCTCCGCCGCTTCGGCAATGCCGTTTTCTTTCAGCGCGGATATTTCAACTATTTTGCATCCGAGTTCGCGCGAGAGTTCCGCCACATTGATTTTATCGCCGTTTTTCTTTACAACGTCCATCATATTTATAGCGACTACAACCGGAATACCCAGTTCTGTAAGCTGAGTTGTAAGGTAGAGATTTCTCTCAAGATTGCTTCCGTCTATGATATTGAGTATAGCGTCGGGGCGTTCGCCGATAAGATAATTTCTCGCTACAACTTCCTCAAGAGTATACGGCGAGAGCGAGTATATACCCGGCAGGTCGGTGATGATTACTCCGTCATGTTTTTTTAATTTGCCTTCTTTTTTTTCCACAGTAACGCCCGGCCAGTTTCCCACAAACTGATTTGAGCCGGTAAGAGCGTTAAAAAGGGTTGTTTTTCCGGCATTCGGATTGCCCGCAAGGGCTATTCGTATATCCATTATATATTCCTCACTTTCATATTAGTTCAGACTAACTAACACATAAAAAATATTAAATTATTTTTGTATCCATTTATTGTTATTCAACTTCGATCATGTCCGCGTCAGCTTTTCTGAGCGACAGTTCATAGCCTCTCACGGTTATCTCAATAGGATCACCAAGCGGCGCAACTTTACGGATATAAATTTCCGCGCCCTTTGTAATGCCCATATCCATTATACGGCGTTTAACCGCGCCTTCACCGTGAAGTTTGACTACCTTAACCGTCTGACCGATCTTCACATTTTTCAATGTCTGCATAATTTGTATCCTCCTGAATAATATTGCTTAAGGAAACGCCTGCCGGCATTTCCGTATCAAACCATAATTTTCTGTGCCATTTCCTGACTTACGGCAACTCTTGCCTCTTTAACATTTACGATAACATTATCGCCGAGGCGGCTGATAATCCTTATATTTCCCCCGACTACAAATCCGAGATTTTCAAGATGTTTTTTCACTTCGGGCTTGCCGCCGATTTTTTTTATAATATTATCTTCATCAACATTTGCAAGTGTTAAAGGCATCATAACTGACCTCCGTTCTGTTAAAAAACAAATTTATCATTGGTTAGTGCTATCTAACCCCAATAGTTAGTTTAGCACAACTAACACCGTTTGTCAATATCTTTTTTGAAAAAAATATACCGGCAAAATGACATATTAAATCCGCTGTTCTGAATTTGCGTTGTGTATAATATCCAAACTTATTATTACTCTTAACGGCAATTTTTGAGTTGCTTTATTTAAAAATATATGGTATAATGGAATTAAATTTAAGAAAAGAGATGAAACTAAGGTCTTATGAAAAAATACAACAAACGAACAATATCTGCGGCACTGAATATGGCTGTTCCGGCAATAATTGAGTCTTTCTTTGCAGCATTTGCCGGTCTGGTCGATTCATTTATGGTAAGCTCGCTCGGTTCGGACGCCGTTGCGGCTGTCGGACTCACCACACAGCCCAAATTTATGGGATTATCAATTTTTATCGCGATAAACGTGTCTTTATCGGCAATTGTCGCGCGGCGTTTCGGCGAAAATAAACGGCGTGAGGCGAATTCTGTTCTTTTCAGCGCAGTCACGCTGATTATAGGTCTGGCAGTAATTTTAAGCACGGTGCTTGTCGCATTTTCACCACAGATTATGCGTTTATGCGGTTCATCACCTGAAACACATGACAACGCTGTCCTGTACTACCGGATCATTATGGGCGGTATGATCTTCAACTGTATTCAGATGGGTATAAACTCGGCTCAGCGCGGAGCCGGAAATACAAAAATAACCATGATTACAAATGTTACATCAAATACGCTCAATATTATTTTTAACTATTTTTTAATCAACGGTCACTGCGGATTTCCTGCGCTCGGAATCATGGGGGCGGCTCTCGCAACTGTATTGGGAACGGTTGTCGCGTGCATTATGAGTATTATTTCAATAATGAAACCCGACTTTTTCGTAAGTATTCCTTACATAATAAAAGAAAAAATCCGTCCGTCACTGGAGGCTCTCAAAAATATTATAACTGTCGGATACGGTATTTTCTTTGAACAGTTTCTTATGCGAATCGGCTTTATAGCAACGGCAATTATGGCGGCTCATCAGGGCAACGCGGCAATGGCGGCTCATCAGATAGGAATGAATATAATGGGATTGTCATTCTCGTTCGGAGACGGTCTGCAGTCGGCGGCTGTGGCGCTTATCGGGAGAAGTCTGGGAGAGAAAAAACCGGAAAAGGCGAAAGAATTCGGAGGCGCCTGCCAGATGATAGGCGGAATAATATCGGTAGTTCTCGCACTTCTCTATTTCTTCGGTGCAAGAATGCTTATGGGATTATTCTTTAAAGAAGCGGAAATCGTGGAAATCGGTGTCGGAATCATGCACATTATAATATTTGTTGTGTTATTTCAGATACGTCAGGTTATATATATGGGATGTCTGCGCGGAGCGGGCGACACACTTTATACGGCAACCGCGTCGACAATAAGCGTTACTGTAATACGTACCGGATTTTCCTATTTATGCGGATATACCCTCGGATGGGGCATAGCAGGAATATGGCTGGGCGTTCTGGCGGATCAGGTTTCAAGGTATATTTTTGCAACGACCAGGTTTAAGGCAGGAAAATGGGTTGGTATAAAAATTTAGAACATTCTTATTGACAATTATTTCCAATTATGATATTATAATATAAAAATCATACATATCAGACTAAAGAGGTAAATATTATGGAAAACATATATTTTGCAAAAGTAAAAAGCGATGCGGTAATACCGACAAAAAGAAAAGAGGATGCCGGATATGATATATATGTCTGCTTTGAGGAAGAATACAGATTGATACAGCCTCACGAAACAGCCATAATACCGACAGGGATTACCTCGGCTTTTTCATCGGATTATGTACTGGTTCTTAAAGAACGCGGTTCTACGGGAACAAAAGGAATGGGACAAAGATGCGGTATTATAGACAGCGGTTTTAGGGGGGAATGGTTTGTTGCGATAACAAATTACAACGACAAGCCTATACTTATAACCAAGGAAGAATACACCGAACCGCTGAAAGATGATTACATAGTATATCCTTATAGCAAAGCCGTCTGTCAGGCTCTGCTCCTGCCTGTGCCGGAATCACAGAGTGTTGAAATTTCCCATGAGGAACTGATTTCCATTTCATCAGAAAGAGGAGCGGGCAAACTGGGGAGCAGTGAAAAATAATTTTGTTTAAAGTGAAAAACTCTCAGAATGACAGCCAAAAAGCCGTTTTCTGAGAGTTCTTTTATGCAATATTGTTTTTATTAGGTGTTTTTCTGCCCGTTGCTTTGAAATTAAAGACTTATTTTATTTATATTCCGCCGGATATTGCTTCTATAACCGGTGTGTTGTTTTCATCCCACAGCATGACCTTATAGCTGCCGGATTCAGGCATATCGGCTGAAACACGGCATTCTCCGTCTGTAAATCCGGATTCTGCCTTCTTTATTCCGGTCATAGTTCCGTTCGCGTCATACTGAGCAACATAAATATCCATTTCTTCCGGAATACCAATATCGCTGAGCGCTGTCGCGGTAAATTCAATTTTATTGTTGTGAACATTTGTTTCAAGAGTTATATTTTCTTCATATTTTCCAACTAAAACAGTTTCACCAATAGGCTTTGCTGTCGGTACAGGTGTTTGCTCCGGCATTTTGCTGTTGTAATGTATTGTTGCATTTATAAGCGGGTTGTTATAATTCCCATAATTATCTATATCAATATTTCGCCACTGCTGCTCTGTACCGGTGTAATATACATCTGTTAAGCTACTACAATATTGAAATGTCCCCATTTCAATACTTGTTACACTTTTCGGGATTGATATATTGGTTAAGCTACTGCATTTATTAAATGCCTAGCTCCCAATGCTTGTTACACTTTCCTGGATTGCTATACTCGTTAAGCTACTACAACTATCAAATACACTGCTTCCAATACTTGTTACATTTTCCGGGATTGTTATACTCGTTAAGCCACTACAACCCTCAAATACACCATATTCAATACTTGTTACACTTTTTGGGATTATTACACTTATTAAGCTTTCACAAGCATAAAATGCATTCCCTCCAATGCTTGTTATACCTTCCGGGATTGTTATATTGGTTAAGTTATAGCAAGAAGCAAATACAGAATCTCCAATGCTCGTAACACTTTCTGGAATAATTATACTGGTTAGGCTTTCGCAAGACGAAAATGCCCAATTTCCAATGCTCGTAACACTTTCTGGGATTGTTACATTAGCTAAGTTGCTACAATCAGCAAATGCCCAATTTCCAATGCTTATAACACTATTCGGGATTGTTATACTGGTTAAGTTACTGCAACGCATAAATGTACCATATCTAATGCTTATAATACTATTTGGGATTGTTATACTGGTTAAGCTAATGCAATCTCGAAATGCACCATTTCCAATGCTTGCAATACTATCCGGAATTGTTACACTTGTTAAGTTACTGCAATCATAAAATGCAGCCGCTCCAATACTTGTTACAGCTCTGCCGTCAATCATACTTGGTATAGTTATCTCTGTTACCGACTCATTACAATCTGAAATCTCTACTGTACCATCATCTAATATCCTATAATATAAATAATCCCCATACGGAGTTCCTTCTGCCATTAAAGTGACATCATCTACCCCCCCCGACACATTCTTCCAATTATCCGAAGAGTCCGCCTGCTCCGCGCTCACAGGCAATACCGCCACAGCCATAACCGCCGCCGTTAAAAGCGCCGCAAGCCTTTTCAGTTTTCCTGCCATACTGTTCATTCCTTTTTTTTTTAATAAATTTTTTTCAGCAAAAACGCGCCTTTTTTTCACCTCCGCCCTTCCTGCGTTTTTCCGCGATAAAATAAGCCTTTATTGTTACTTTTTTATATTACCATATAATTCTTTGCCTGTCAAGCCGATGATTCTGAAAAAAACAAAACGAGTCAGGCAAATTGCAAAAATTTGCTTGACACGCTTCGCTTTCAGTGATATAATTAGTTCATAAAGCGGAAACAACCATTCCGCAAAAAGGTTTTATTATGTTAGCTTTGAAAGCCAACACCGTCGCCCTATGAGCAAATGGGGCGACTATTTTTTTATGCTACGGATAGCAAATGTTATTACGATTATAAATATTATCGTACTTATTATATCGCTATGTACCATATGCCGCACCCCCTCTCCGGAAGTGTCGGAACAGCCGCCGCCGCTTTATTCTATTTTATCACTGACTATATTATACTCTTTATTAAAAATTTTGTCAAATTTATTTTATTCCACACAAATAAACTGCAAATTATTTTACAACAATACTGTTTTTTCCGTAATATTTTGCAAAAGATGAGTTTCTCCAGTCGTCCTTATTATCGGTCGCGTCATCAAAAAATAAAAGATACGGTTTATTGTCATACGGCAGAAAAATCACATTCTGCGCTGAATTATCTTTCAGAATTTTCAGCCTTTCGCCAAATTCTTCATAATATTTTTCGGCTTCACCTTCTCTGAGCGAATTTACCGCGCTTACTGATGTTACATTTCTCTCCGGAATGGCGTTATATCCTGCCAGAAAAACAAACGACAAATCCAAAAGCAGTACAGGCAGAATATCGCTGTTCATAATGCGGTCAAATTTTTTGCAGGCGAATTTTCTCCCGCACCATCCAAGAATATAAAACGAATTAAATATCAGCAGGAACATATATGAATAAAAAATAATATTTTCAATTCTTTCATCACCCACAAAACCCATCGCATACACAGGCGGCGCAAACTGAGCCGCATAAAGACAGAATGTAAAAATCAGCACAATCAGCGGATACCGGAATTTCCATCCGCTGTCCTGCGCAGTATTCCACAGAACCGGAAACAAAAGCACTGTCCACGGCAAAAGCATTAAATTCACCTTATCCGTCATACTTGCAAAAGCAAAACTGAATGAATCAAGCACAGTTTTCACAACTCCCGGCGAAATATACTGAGCCTGTCTTACCGCATTGCCCGGCGCTGTGATACTTATAAAAAACGCTGTGAGCAGTAAAATAAACGGTATTGTCAGAAACAAGGCCGATTTGTTTCCGCGTATTCCCAGACCGATAATACAAAGCAGAAATATCAGAACAGTGAGCAGTGCGGTAACATAATTTCCGCCTCCCGTTACAGCGGACAGTATACAGATAAACGCAAAATAAATCCATTTTTTTATCGTAAAATCCGCCTGAACAAACAAAATCATCAGTCCGAACAGAATAAGCGAAAGCGAATAGAAAAACGTATAGTATGACGCGCCGTTAAACCAGTAAAACCCCTGCACCGCACTCGGAATCATCTGTATTTCCGCAAAAAGCCAGACTACCGCTATAAAAATATATTTCAATCCGCCGCCTGACATTTTTCCGAAAAACGCGCGGCAGAAAAACAATGTTGAAAAAATCAATCCTCCAAGCATTATCACAGGCACAAGACAATAAAATTTTTCTCCGAATGCCGCCGGCTGCAAAGCAAAAAGGAAAACCGCCGAAAAACTCCCCTGCCACTCCGTATATGCAAATTTTGCACGAATATATGCGGCTTTTATCACTTCCGCAAATGAATGTGTATTTTCCCATACGCAGTGCACCCAGCCGCTGTATGTGTAGTCGTCGGCGCATGCCGAATTGTAGCGCGCAATAAGCAAAAGCGGAATCAATGACAATAAAAATACGCCTGTCATTATATAAAAAGCCGTATATTTTTTATGAGTTATACCGGTTAATTCAGACTTCATAAGTACCACCTCTTAAAAATCTTTATCATTTATAATATATCGCATTGTTCATTTTTGATGTATGCCCTTTTTTATTTTTTACTACTATATCATATGTTTTTATAATTTGCAAGTAAAATTTAACTTAATTTTTAATTATATTTTTGAATATATTACAGATTATCAAATACAGGTAAAATAATATTATAGAAAGAGGTGATATTATGGATTTTATAATAAAAAAACCAACAAGCTCAAACAGAACTATCCGTATGCCGGACACGCTTATTGAAAAAATAAGTAAAATTGCCGGTGAGCAGGATGTTTCCTTTAATCAGGTTGTTATTCAATGCTGTGAATTTGCCCTTGAAAATCTCCCCGACAAACAGAACAGCCGCAATGAAAAGAAATGACTTACGCAAAAGCAAAATTTTCATACAAAAAACACCAGTTTAAAACATTGAGCCTCCGATTAAATTCTTCAGAATTTAATCGGAGGCTCAATAAAATAATTCTTTGTGCCGCTTTTTTTATTTGTTATACCAACTGTCCGCCCATCTTACAACAATACTGTCTTTTCCGTAATACTTTGCGAAAGATTTGTTTCTCCAGTCATCCTTATTATCTGTCGCGTCGTCAAAAAATAAAAGATAAGGTTTATTCCTATACGGCAGAAAAGTCACATCCTGAATTGAATTATCTTTCAGTATTTTCAGTCTTTTCTCAAATTCTTTATAATATTTTTCAGCTTCACCTTTTCTGAGCGAATTTACCGCGCTTACCGATGTCACATTTCTATCGGGCATGGCGTCATATCCTGCCAGGAAACCAAATGACAGCACCAGAATCACTACCGGCAGAATGCCGCTGTTCATAATACGGTTAAAGTTTTTGCAGGCGAATTTTCTTCTGCACCATCCCAGAATATAAAACGAATTGAAAATCAGCAGAAACATATATGAATAAAAAATAATATTTTCAATTCTTTCACCGCCAACAAAACCCATAGCATATATAGGCGGCGTAAA
>CAZLOX010000001.1:40429-42232 GCA_964561265.1 uncultured Lachnospiraceae bacterium | reverse complement strand
GAATGTAAAAATCAGCACCAACAGCGGACACCTGAACTTCAATCCGCTTGCAGGAGCAATATTCCAGAGAACCGGAAATAAAAGCACCGTCCACGGCAAAATCATTAAATTTGCCTTATAAGCCACACTGATAAATGCAAAATAAAATGAATCAAGTATAGCTTTCACCGCTCCCGGCGAAACATACTGAGCCTGTCTTACCGCATTGCCCGGCGCTGTGATACTTGCAAAAAATGCTGTGAGCAGTAAAATAAGCGGTATTGTCAGAAACAAAGCCAATCTGTTTCCGCGTATTCCAAGAACCGCAATACAAATTATAAATATCAGAACGGTAAGCAGCGCGGTAATATAATTACTTCCTCCGATTACAGCGGACAGTATACATATAAACGCAAAATAAATCCACTTTTTTACCGGGGCAGCCGTTCTGACAAATAAAATCATCAGTCCGAACAGAATAAGCGAAAGCGAATAGAAAAACGTATAGTACGACGCTCCGTTAAACCAGTAAAATCCCTGCACCGCACTCGGAATCATCTGTATTTCCGCAAAAAGCCAGACTGCCGCTATAAAAATATACTTCAATCCGCCGCCTAACATTTTTCCGAAAAATGAACAGCAAAAAAAGAATGTTGAAAGAATCAATCCTCCAAGCATTATCACAGGTACAAGACAATAAAATTTTTCTCCGAATGCCGCCGGCTGGAGAGTGAAAACAAAAACAGCGGAAAAACTCCCCTGCCATCCTTTATATATGTACTTTGTACGTGTATACGCGGCTTTTATAACATTTATAAATGAATGTGTGTTTGTCCATGCGCGGTGTACCCATAGACTGTAAGCGTAATCATCCGCACAGGCTGAATTATCGCGCGCAATAAGAAAAAGCGGGATCAATGACAACAGAAATATGACCGCCAGTATATAAAAAGCCGTATATTTTTTATGAATTATATCAAGCAGTTTAAAATTGATAAGCAGTCCCCCCTTAAATGACTGTATTATTTACACTATTTAGTTTTGATTTTTACTATTATATCATATATTCTTATAAAATACAAGCAAAATGTTCACAAAAAAAGAAATGACTCATCCTTTTCGGCATGACTCATTTCTTTTTCTGAACTGAAACTATGTTTTAATTCATTTTCAGCACCGCGCGGACTATACCCGAAAAACATTTCGGCATTTTAAAAACTACAATCTTCACTGCAACCCATCTCCCTTTTATTATGTAATAATTATATTATATGCTGTTAATACTATTGTGTGAAAATAAATTTTACGGAGGAATTGTTATGTTGGATAAAATGTCAAAAGAAGAATATGAAAAATATGTCCAGAAACAAACGCCGAATTCGCCGATACTGAAAAATTGTCTTTTCGCGTTTCTTATAGGCGGACTTATATGCTGTGTCGGACAGTTTATTTTAGGTTTGTATAAAAGGCTCAATATATCAGATGAACTTGCCGCGACTGCCGCCTCAGTAACGCTTATATTCATAAGCGCGCTGCTTACAGGGCTGGATTTATATGAAAAAATCGCTAAATTCGCCGGAGCGGGAACAATCGTGCCGATAACCGGTTTTGCAAATTCCGTTGCGTCGCCGGCTCTTGAGGCAAAAACGGAGGGTTTTGTGCTTGGAGTCGGCGCAAAGGTGTTCACCATAGCAGGACCTGTGATTTTATACGGCACTATCGCGTCGTTTATCGCCGGAATAGTTTACTTTTTTATGAAATAAAGCGGACAAAAAACGCGTCGGAGAAATTGCAATGTTCCGGCGCGTTTTTTGTATTTATAAT
>CAZLOX010000001.1:12676-40419 GCA_964561265.1 uncultured Lachnospiraceae bacterium | reverse complement strand
GCATTCTTTTATATGATGTTGTCTTGCTGTTCAGAGTTTTAATGATTTCCTTGCCCTCGGCAGATACTTGTTCTAAATCCTCGGTATGCAGCTCTTGTTTCATCAACGCATGAATTAAACGGTTTCTTTTACCTTTCCATTCCTTGATTGATTCAATAAATTCATCTGAAATGTATCGGCGAAGTAATCCTTTCTTTTCCCTCTGCATTTCCTCCATCCGCTTAAGTTTAGACTCCAGCGTTCTATGCTTGTTCGGATTAAATTTACCGCTGTGTCTTAAAACGGACTCAATCCTGTCCTCAAGAACTGCATATTCAATAAAAATTGCCTCTAAAAAGAATCCATTACTGATAGCCTTATTTAACCGTCCCATTTGTTCGCGGTAATTTTCATATTTTTGTATATTGTCAATTTCAGCTTCCATGTATTTTCTCCTTAAATTTTTTCAAAAGGTATATTATGTTCTTTTGCAAACCGCTCCGCATAACTGCCTTCATGCGCATTTATAGTAAGACTTTCACAGCCATAGAAGGCATTATCTTCTATGCTTGTTACACTGTTTGGGATTGTTATTTTTATTAACTTTGTACAGAATATAAATGCACTGTTTTCAATACGCTTAACACTATTTGGTATGGCTATTTCTGACAAGTTATCACAGAATGCAAATACATAATCTCTGATTCTCGTAACTTTATTAGAGATAATTATTTTTTTAATATTATTACAGCCCAGAAATGCACGACTTCTTATATGTTTAACACTATTTGGTATTTTTATTTCTGTTAGACTTGTACAAAATGCAAATGCATCATTTCCTATATTTTTAACGCCATAAGAAATGATTATCTCTTTTAATCTGTTACAAAATTCAAATGCACAATCTCCTATACTTTTTACACTATTGGGTATGGTTATTTCCTGTAGGCTTATACAGAATGCAAAGGCACCGCTTCCTATGCTCGCAACACTATCTGGTATGGTTATTTCTGATAAGTTATTACAGAATGAAAATGCCCAATCTTTTATATCAATAATATTATCAGGTATTGTAACACTTTCTAAAAATATATTATCCCAAACTCCTTTAGCTTCTTTTACAAGCGTAAATTCACCGCTATCCTGAGCCATTCTTCTCCCTCCTTAAATTTTAATTATTATCTCCATAAAAGCAAAGCAACCGCCCAGACCAAAGGATGCGGTTACTTTGTAATCCAAATCTGCGGCTGACCGTAATAGGTTCTGCCTTTCTTTTATAATACTATAACTGTTTTATATTGTCAATACAATATTTTGATTTTTTTATATATCCTTAATAAAAGCATCCGTTACGGACAGCGAAATTACAGAAACAAAAATTTTAATTTTCTGTTGACAAAATCTTATTTTCTGTTATACTTAAAATATTACGGAAACACCGGTTTATGCAAAATACAGCTATACATAGATCCGCGCTGTTCCGCCTTATTTTTTATTTGGAAAGGATTTACCGAAAATGAACAGATTGATTGTTAAAGACGGAAAATTATATCTCAATGACAAAGAATTTAAAATGTATTCGGGTACGATTCATTATTTCAGAATACATCCGTCACAGTGGCGCGAAAGACTTCTGAAACTAAAACAATGCGGACTGAATACCGTTGAAACATATCTCCCATGGAATATACACGAGCCGAAACAGGGACAGTTTTGTTTTGACGGCATAGCGGACGTTGAGAAATTCATCAAAACAGCGGAGGAACTCGGCTTATACGCAATTGTCCGTCCCGGCCCTTATATCTGCGCGGAATGGGAAATGGGCGGATTTCCGTCATGGCTGCTTAATATAGACGGCATCGAACTGCGTCATTATAATGAGCCGTTTCTGAAATGCGTAAAAAGTTTTTTCTCAGAAACTATAAAAAAACTCAGACCGCATTTCTCGACAAACGGCGGAAATATAGTCGCAATTCAGATTGAAAACGAATACGGCGGTCTGCGTCAGCCTGATACGGCATATCTTGAATGGATCAGAAATACATACCTTGAACTCGGCGTTGATATTCTGATGTTCACCTCCGACGGAGTTGGCGAAACTCATCTTGAGGACGGCAGTCTGGACGGAATTTTAATGACGGCAAATTACGGTTCAAGATCGGAACAGGCATTCGGCAGACTTGAAAGTCTGCGTCCGGGAGAACCGAAAATATGTATGGAATTCTGGAACGGCTGGTTTGACCAATGGGGCGTTCCGCATCATACACGCGAGCCGGAAAGCGCTGTCGGCGAACTGAAAAGCATGATAGATATGGGCGGACACTTCAATATATATATGTTCAGCGGCGGCACAAATTTCGGTTTTTACAACGGTTCCAACTGCAATCCGCACTTTGAACCCTGCATAACAAGCTATGACTACGGCGCCGCGCTCACCGAAGAAGGAAAAATAACAAAACAATACAGACTTATAAAGGAACTGCTTACCGGCAGCGGCGATATTGAAGAAGTTCACAGTGCAGCGCGCGCATACGGAAAAATCACTGAATTTCAGGCATCCGGTCTGTTTGATAATGCCGAAACTTTCGGAACAATATATAAAAACACGCCTGTAAAATGTATGGAGGAACTCGGACAGGATTTCGGATATATTCTATATGAAATGAATGTATCGGGTATGGAAGGCTGTATTGATATAGGCGAACCACATGACAGAGCAATGTTTTATGCCGATAATAAATATATAGGCGAATATGAGCGCGGTATGGATTATGAACCGGTTCATATTGCAGGCGCGGATAAATTGAAAATCCTTATAGAAAACACCGGACGCGTCAACTACGGTCCAAGAATATATGACAAAAAAGGTCTTTTGCAGAATGTGAAAATAGGCGGAAATGAAATTACCGAATATGATATAACAACCTTCCCAATGAAAACCGTTACAGCGATAAAGGAGGGTATTTCATATGAGCAGCCGGCGGTATATAAAGCTGTCTTAAATATTGATGAGGTGCATGACACATATCTCAGACCAAGCGGTTTCACGAAGGGATTTGCCATGATTAACGGATTCAATATCGGGCGTTACTGGCGAAAAGGCCCTCAGCAGACTTTGTATGTTCCGGCGGGAATACTCAATAAAGGCGATAATGAAATTATTATATTCGACTTGTACCCTGTAAAAAATGCTGAAGCGGATTTTATCGGCAATGCCATTCTGGATATGCTGCAAAACTGACAGCATATATTTAAGGCTTTCATAACTTTTAACAATACTTATTTTCAATATTTACAAGGTGATACGGAGATATATTCTTTTTGTTGACAAAGAAACAAAAATGGAATATAATATATGTGTATCTGGTTTAATGGAGGAATTAAAATGGAAAATAAGCAGCGTGTCCTTGCGGAATATTGGGATTTATTCAATAAAAAGACTTGGCTTGATGGATATAAGATGAAAGAAAAAATAAAAGAGTATAAACCCTCTGAGGTACATTGTATTGACTATATAGGCAATAATGAAGAGCCTAATGTCACAAAACTTGCCGGGGAATTTTATATGACAAGAGGTGCAATCAGCAAATTAACAAAAAAAATGATAAGCAAAGATTTAATCGAAAGTTATCAGAAATCCGACAATAAAAAAGAAGTTTATTTCCGTCTTACAAAAAAAGGACGTGCGATTTTTGAGATGCACGAAAATTTTCATAAAGAAATTGAACATCGTGATAAGATTGTATTTGAACAGGTATCACAAGAGGAAATTAATACTATGCTTCGTTTTGCAAATATCTATAATCGCCATTTAGATAAAGAAATTGCAAAACTTGGTTTAGATATGAAATCTGCCGGATATGACAAAATGTAAATCAACTTAAAACTCTGTCATTTGAGGCAGAGTTTTATTTTTCCGAAAAAATATTGTTGACAAGGAAACAATATTGTGGTATAGTATTATTGTTGACAAGGAAACAATAAATTAAAAGGAGATTTTACTATGAAAAACAATACTCTATTCTCAAAAGATTTTTTACTTGTAATAATCGGACAGATTATTTCTATTTTCGGAAACCAGATATTAAGATATGTCTTGCCGCTTTATTTACTCAATCTAACAGGATCGTCTGTTCTGTTCGGGACTATTTCTGCGTGTGCATTTATTCCTATGCTTGTGCTGTTTCCAATCGGCGGTATTATTGCTGATAGGGTAAATAAGCGGAATATTATGGTTGTTTTAGATTTCTGCACATCTGCGTTAGTATTATGTTTTTCATTACTGACAGGAAAATTGGATATAGTACCTCTTATAGCTGTAACAATGATGATTTTATATGGAATACAAGGAGCGTATCAGCCTGCTGTAAAGGCAAGTATACCTATACTCGCAGGAACAGAACATTTAATGCAGGCAAACTCTATTGTTGACGTAATCAATTCCTTTGCGAGTATGACAGGTCCTGTTATCGGCGGATTATTATTCACTACTATTGGACTTGTTCCTATTCTGTATGTAAGTATTGCGTGTTTCTTCACATCTGCCGTAATGGAAATTTTTATTCATATTCCATTTCAAAAGAAACAGCGCAAAGGTAATATTTTTCTTACCGGATTTAATGATATGAAAGATAGTTTCGGATTTATATTTAAAAGTCAGCCTGCCATATGTTCAATATCGCTTATCTACGGTTTTGTCAGCTTACTTTTAAGCGCATTATTTGTAATTGCCGTGCCGGTTTTAATAACACAAATGTTAGGATTTCCTGAAAATACTGCAAACCGTCTTTACGGATATGCACAGGGTGTTATCGCCGCCGGCAGTATCGTCGGAGGTTTGCTGGCAGGAATACTATCGAAAAAATTAAAACCGAAAGCATTCCCATACATAATTATAGGCTGTGCATTATCCGCATTATTATCCGGAATGGCTTTACAAATGCTGCATTTGTCAATTGCAATTTATGTTATCATTGTTATCTGTTGCAGCATACTTATGATTTTGTCTACACTGTTACAAATTCAGATGATGTCGTATATTCAGATTTTGTCACCAACTAATTTAATCGGAAAAGTTATATCGTGCGTTATTTGCGTTTGTATGTGTTCAGCACCTATTGGTCAGCTTATCTACGGCTTTGTTTTCGAGCATATCGGTAGATATACATACCTTCCTTTTTATGCGGCAGCATTGATTGTTGTGGGAATTGCCATCTTTTCATTGAAAGTTTGTTACAATATCGAACACTTAATTGAGAATAAGATTCAAATGATAGACGCGGAATAGATAAGCTTATATCCTGTACAATGGATATTTGAAATCATGTGTGTTTTTTTTGTACTATATATAATTTTTTTATGTATTTAAGTGATTTTATATACAAAATCACTTGACTATCTTCCTAATTTGTATTAAAATATATTTATTAAAGATGAAAATTATAAAAAACCTGCTGAACACTGCCAAGCAGGTTTTGATAATGCAGTTTCCGGATTTAATCCGGTATTGCGCGCTGCGCAGAAAGGAAAAATTATGAAAATCATAAAATTTATCGCCGCTTTGCTTACAGCGTCTGTGCTTGTGTCCGGTATGCCGGATTTCAGGGCGGATACCGCGAAAGCAGAAACATACGAAAAATATTACGAACATCTTGACCGCGGACTTGTCGCTATGAACGTGAATAACGGCATTTATCTTTCATGGCGGCTGGATAAAACCGAGGATTCCGTTTTCGGCAGCGCGGAAGAAAATGTTGCTTTTAACATATACCGCGACAAAAAACTTATCGCGACTGAAAGCAAAACCACAAATTATCTTGACAGCAAGGGCAGCACAGACTCTGTCTATACCGTTGAAGCTGTGAACGGAGCATTTGCCGGAGAGATGTCAAAAGAAGTTTCCGCCTTTGCATCGGGAAGCAACTATTTTGAAATTCCGCTTGAAATTCCTGAACCTGAAACAATATCATATCCGAACGGCACTGAAATAAATACATATTATTTCTTTCCGGCAGACTGTTCGGCAGGCGATCTTGACGGCGACGGCGAATATGAAATAATCGTAAAATGGACTTCCAACGAAAGGGACGTAGGCTCCCCCGGCGAAAACGGAGATGAATATTCCGGAACTGTGCGTTTCGGAGCGTATAAGCTGGACGGAACAAAACTGTGGGAAAATGATATAAATCTCGGCAGAAACGTGTATTCAAGCGCGCATACCGTACAGTTTCTTGTGTATGACTTTGACGGTGACGGCAAGGCGGAGATGATGTGCCAGACTTCTCTCGGCTCAAAAGACGCGTCCGGCGCATATGTTTCGCACAGCGCCAAAAATGACAGTTCAATATCAGGTATTACGGATACGGAGAATGAAACAGCCGATTACAGAGGATACGGCCGGATTATAACAGGAAGAGAATTTTTAACTGTTTTCAACGGTGAAACCGGCATTGCAATGGACACGATAGATTTTCCGACCAAACGTATCGGAAACGGTGAAAGTTTCGGCGATGATTTCGGCAACCGCTCGAACCGTTTTCTTGCGGATATCGCGTATCTTGACGGAGTTAAACCGTACGCGGTTTATCTGCGCGGTTATTATTTCGGCAGAAACTACCGTCAGCGTACCGGCATAAGCGGAATAAGCTTTGACGGAAACAGTTTAAACGTTGATTATCAGTTTGATACTTTAGAAGGTCAGCCGGGTTATTACGAAGGCGCGGAAATATATGTCGGACAGGGCAACCACAACTGCACCGTCGCTGATGTTGACGGCGACGGCAAGGACGAATTTATCACAGGCGCGCTTTGTATGGAAGTAAAAGACGACAACAGTTTCAAACCGCGCTGGTGTACCTTTATGGAGCACGGTGACGCTCTGCATATAGGCGATTATGACCCGACACATGACGGATATGAATTTTTTACCGTCCATGAAGATTCCGGTCCAAACACAATGAGCGGCGAAACAGTCAATATCAATTACGGAATGTCGGTTATAGACGCAAACACCGGAGAGATAATGTTTCATGAAGGCGGAGGCGACGACACCGGACGCGGTGTAATGGCAAATGTCGGCGCAGGCGGATATTATCAGATATGGAGTTCAAAAAACAGCGTTTATTACTGCAGCGGCGGAACAAATTATACTACTCACACTTCTCTTACAAGAAGAAAACCGTCGATGAATTTCCGCATATTCTGGGACGGTGACTTATACGATGAACTCCTTGACGGAACTACCATCACATCATGGAACGGAAGCAGAATGACAGATCTTTTTAAACCTACGGGAGTTGTGAGCGTAAACGGAACAAAGGCAAATCCATCATTGCAGGCAGACCTTTTCGGCGACTGGCGCGAAGAACTTGTCTATCCGAAAACAAACGGTTCGGCTCTCCGGGTGTACACAACAAACATTCAGACCAACTATAAAATGGCATCGCTCATGCAGGACGGTGTTTACCGCGCAGGCGTTGCGGCGGAACAAACCGCGTATAATCAGCCGCCTCATATAGGCTATTATATGGATGATGATTCATTCAACGCGTCAAAAGTGCAGGTAAATGTTTCTGATGAAAACGGCACTCCGATTGAGGGCGCTAAAGTTTCAATAGGCGATAATACCGTATATACAGACGAAAACGGCAGCGTTTCAGCAAAAGCCGTCAAGGGAGATTCTTCATTGGTTGCTGTATCAAGAAGCGGATATGAAAATTACGAAGAAACATTGGTGATAGACAAAGAAAAAATAACGCTTGACATCACATTGAAAAAAACTGCGGCAGCGGTTTCATCACTTAAGCTTGAAAGAGAAAAAATCACCTTAAAGACAGATTCATATGATGTTATCAACGCTAAAGTACTCCCCTGTTCCGCCGATGAAAAAATCACATACGCGTCAGGGAATACAGATATAGCGGAAATAAGCGAAAACGGAGTTATACACGCTAAAAAAGCCGGAAACACCGATATTACTGTAACAGCCGGAAATATTTCCGTAAAATGCGCTGTAAGCGTTGTTGAAAACAATTATGAACCGCAGGCACAGAGCATTGAAATAACCGGCGAGGACAGTCCCGCACTTAATGTACGGCAGACAACATATCTTCCGGCATACAAAGCATATGTTTACGACCAGAACGGAGTAAGAATCTACACCGATGAAATAAGCTGGCGCGCAGATACGGCAAAAATTGAAGCATACGGAGATACCGCCATGCTTACAGCTGAACCCGGCTGTGAAAAAACAACACTCACAGCATCATACAGAAATATACGCGCGGAAAAAATTATTGAATTTGCAAAAAAAGACTCACAGCGTACTATATTCAATGCTGATTTTTCTGACAGCAAGTACAGCGCTATATCCATGTTTCAGGGAACAGAAAAACAAACTGCCGTTATAGACAGTATCACATTTAATGTAGGCAACCGCGGCAGTCTTGGTGATGGAGTCACAGGCTTCAAAGGCGGAACTGAAGGTATAACCGCAAGCGCCGGAAAATGGGCAAATGCCGACAGACACGCTTATATGACAATCAACGATATTGACGACTTTAATCCGGAAGAATCATATGTGTTTGATATGAACATATTCTTTGAAAACAACAGCGGCAATATCATTATAAAAATCGGAGACGGCGATGAAATCATTACAAGTTTCCGCGCAGGCGACAAAGGACTTGAATACGGCAAATGGTATGATTATCAGCTGACATATTCGGACGGACAGTATACAGAGCATATATATGATGAAAATGAACGTGAAATATCAACATCAGCAATAAATTCAGAGGCAGTGAATATATCAAGAATAGACTTTGCGGCTGATTCCAGCTTATCGGGTGAAGCTGTGAAAATCCGCAGTATGAGCCTTATGACGCTTAACGCAATACCTTCGCCTTATACAGTAATGGTAAATGTTGAAGACAAAGACGGCAGTCCGGTATCGGGACGTACAGTGAGCGTAAAGGGCACAAATAAAAACGCGGTCACAAATAAAAACGGAATAGCTTATCTTGAAGTTTACGGCGGAATAAACGTATTCTGCGTTGACAGCGATGAAAAATATCAGAGCGTACTGGTCAATGCAGAGGAAAATTATCAGAATGTTGTGATAAGGCCAAAAGATTTTTCATGCGAATATCTGACTTCTGATGATAAAACATATGTCACAGCATATCACAGCGGCAGCGGATACTGTGACTATGCGGATATATACGAAGCTGTCTATGCAGCTGACGGCTCGCTGGAGGATATCAGCAAAAAAACTTACAGCATCCCTGCCGGAAATTCAATACACATAATCAGTAAAAAACATGATAATTCAAAAATTATGATCTGGGATGTTATGACCCCTCTTTTAAACAAATAACCCCGCACCGCGGACTATGACTGCACTTCATAATCCGCGGTGTTTTTGTATTATTTTTACAGAATTTCAAGGCGAAATTTTATTTATACCTTTTTTGCGTTTATTTTGAAATATTTTTTTGATAATTGCTTTAATTGTATTGAAATATTCATTTATATTTGATATAATATTATAGAAAATGGGTAAAAATAGTTTAATAAAAGAACTATTTGTGAAAGGAAGGCAGAAATTGAAACGTTTTGCTTTGCGCCCTGACCGTATAACCTGTATAATTATACTTTTTGCGGCAGTAATAACTTATAAATACCTTTTCGGCACAGAGGGAATATCCGCGTTTTTTTCAAAAACCGCCGATATACTCCGTCCGTTCATATGGGGATTTGCCATAGCGTATATCCTGAATATACCGGCAAAAGCTATTTCCGGTCTGCTGCAGAAATACACCTTTATAAAAAACAAACCGCATACCGCTGCGGTTGCCGTCACTTATATACTGCTTTTCGCGCTGATTGCTCTCGCCTCAGCGGCACTCTTTCCCCCGCTGCGGCAAAGCACAGCCGAACTTATAAAAAACGCGCCGGAATATTATGTGAAAACACGTGAGTTTCTGCGGAAATACAGCGATGTTGGATTTATAAATTACCTTTCCGCGCTTATACCCGAAAACGGAGGCTATTTTTCCTTTTCCGATATCGGGACATACGCAAAAAATATAATCGGCTTTACAGGCAGTATCTTCGACATTTTTATAGCTGTGATAGTATCTGTATACACACTGGCGTTTAACCGGAAATTATTAAAACACATCGGAAAAACCGCACGCACCGTTATGCCGGAAAATATATTTGAATTTTCGGAAAAATGCGTATGTATCATAAACGAAGTATTTTCAAAATATATAATTTCACAGGCGGCAGACGCCGTTGTTGTTGCGGCACTTGCATGTATAATTATGGGGATAATGAAAATAAGATACGCTCTTGTGCTGGGAATAATAATCGGCATATTCAATATGATACCGTATATCGGAGCGTTCACATCGGTATCTGTCGCTCTTCTGCTGACATTTATAACCGACGGCGCAGTCAAGACCGTCTGGCTTGCGGTATTTCTTATCGCTCTGCAGCAGGCGGACGCGAATTTCATATCGGTAAAAATAGTCGGCAGAAAATTAAGCTTAAATCCGCTTGAAGTTATATTCGCAATAGCAGCGGGCGGAGGATATTTCGGTATAGCGGGAATGTTTTTCGCTCTGCCGGTTTTTGCCTCGGCAAAGGAAATTTGTTCGGAACTGTTGTCCGGACAAAATAAAAACAGCTCGTAGGAGAGATAAATATGAAAGCAGTGATTATAGGCGGAGGAGCATCGGGGATTATGGCGGCTCTTTCGGCTGCGGAAGAAGGCGCGGAAGTGGAAATCCTCGAAAGGCTCGGCAGGATAGGAAAAAAAATTCTCGCCACAGGCAACGGAAGATGCAATCTTACCAATATAAACACGTCGCGCGGGAATTATTCCGGCGGAAATGCAGGATTTATTTCGGGAGTTCTGCACAGGTTTGACGCTGAAAAAACTATTGATTTTTTTGAGTCGATAGGTCTTATGACAAAAATTGAAGACAGCGGAAAAGTATATCCATACACGGAAGAAGCGTCGTCTGTACTTGACGTGCTGCGGCTTCGCATGGAGGATTTGAAGATAAAGGTGACGTGTAATTTTGAGGCTGAAACAATAAGGAAAAAAAATAAAAGATTTGAGATAATCTCTTATACGGGAGAAACTGTATCCGCGGATAAAGTGATAGTCGCGTGCGGAGGGCGTTCTTCACCGTCACTCGGCTCAAACGGAAGCGGTTATGAAATACTGAAAAAACTCGGACATACGGTTACACCGCTGTATCCGTCGCTTGTTCAGGCTGAAACAACTATCGAAAAAGGACTTAAAGGGATAAAAAAAGACTGCGCGGTAAGTCTGATATTCGGCGGAAAAAAGACAGCGGAAGAATACGGAGAAGTGCTTTTCACCGAATACGGTCTTTCAGGCCCTCCGGTATTCAATCTCTCATCAAAACTCCCCCACGGCAAAACCGGAGAAATAATATTCAGGCTTGACATTATGAACACATTCTCACGCGGTGAAATATCCGATATGCTTTTTATGCGCAGGGCCGTAACGGGCGAAAGACGGCTTGAAGATTTTTTTACCGGATTTTTAAATAAAAGAATCATATACGCTATATTAAAAGAATGCGGTATTGCGCCTTTGTCAAAAAAGGGTGAAACTCTTTCGGATAAACAGATATATAATATAGCGGAAAAAATAAAGAACTGGGATTTTAAATTTATACGGACCCGCGGATGGAATAATTCACAGGTCACAAAGGGCGGAATACCGACAAATGAAGTGGATGCGGATATGCAGTCAAAAAAAATGCCGGGAGTGTATATAACCGGCGAACTGCTTGACGCGGACGGCGAATGCGGAGGATATAATCTGCAATGGGCATGGTCTACCGGATATATAGCCGGAAAAGCTGTATGTTTATAAAAGAAACGGAGAAAAAGAATTATGAATACGAATAAGGTTACTTTGACAATAGGCGGAGAAGAATACCCTATAACTGCGGCAAAGGACAGATCGTACATATTCGAACTTGGCGAATACGTTAATGTATGTATGGACAATGTTCTTTCAAACAATTCAATGCTTGACAATAAACAGGCCGCGGTTCTGTCTGCGCTTAATATATGTGATGAATTTTTCTCATACAGAGAACTGGCAGACAAGGCAAACAAAGAACTTGAAGTCTGCCGCGGAGAAATTGATGAACTAAAAGAACAAATGAAAGAAAGATCGGAAAAAGCGTTTGAAGAAAGGAACCAGAAAATAAAGGATCTTGAACTTCAGATGGAAAAACTGCTTGCCGAAAATGTCGTTATGCGCGGAGCTATAAACGAACACACCGAAAAGCTGAAAAAAAATTCCGACGAGTTTGAAAAAAAGCTTGCAAAGCTGAAAAAAGAAAATGACGGCTATTCGTCAGAACTTGAAAAGCGTCTTGCGGAATGTATGCAGGAACGCAAGAAAAACAGCGAACTTGAAAAGCAGATACGCGCTTTGCGCGAGGAAAACGCAAAACTGCAGGAAGATGTAAAAAAAAAACTGACTGAACTTCAGGAACAAAAAAACGCTCTTGACAGTCATCTGGCGGAAACCGAAAAGCTTAAACAACAAATAAAGGAACTTTCGGAAGAAAACCGCCGTAAAGACGCATCTATACAAAACACTGCAAAAACCCATGAAGCCGCAGCGGTTAAAATGAATGAAAAAAGACTTTAGCTTGAACATGAGAACGAACGTCTTAAAGGCTTTGAAAAACAGGCGAATGAACTTTTTGCTGAAAAGGAAAAAAGAGATGCGGAGCTTGCAGATCTCCGCGGCGACCTGAATACCTATGAGGAAATATCAAACGAAATGAACGAAAAAATACTTTCGCTTGAACATGAAAACGAACGCCTTAAAGGTTTTGAAAAACAGGCCGCTGAACTTTCTGCCGAAAAGGAAAAAAGAGATTCGGAACTTGCAGATCTCCGCAGCGACCTGAAAACCCGCGAAAACATATCGACCGGTATGAACGAAAAAATCCTCTCGCTTGAAAATGAAAATGAACGTCTTAAAGGTTTTGAAAAGCAGGCCGCTGAACTTTCGGAGGAAAACAGAAAGTTCAAAGATGAACTTGAAAAACTCAGAAAAGCTATGGAAAATGCCGATACATCAAAATCCGAGCTTCAGGAAAAACTGAACAGACTTCAGAGGAAAGCCATTGAATACGCGAACAGTATAGCCGAGAAAAACAAGGAAATAGAAAAACTTGCCGAAAGCAATAAAAATCTCCTGAAAAAAGAGGACGAAATAAAACAGCTTAAAAACGGCAATTCCGGCTTATCATCAGAAATAGCCGGTCTTAAAACAAAGAATACTGAATTGTCTGAGAAGATAGGCACGCTCAGAGCCGAAAATACAAAACTGTACGGCGAATTGAACGCGGTAAAGAATGAAAGCGCTGACCGTCTTAAAAAGATGGATATTCTCAGAAACGAGAACAGCAGTCATTCTGATGAAATAAATGCTCTTAAACGCAGCAACACAGAACTGCAGAACCGCATAAACGGTCTGCAGGGTGAAAATACAAGGCAGAGCGAAAAAATAAATAAGCTGCAAAATGAAAATATAATGCTTTCGGATGAAATAACAGTATGCAAAGATGATATTTCCGAACTTAAAGAAAAAGCGGACAAAGCTGATGAATACAGAAACAACGCCGAAAAAAGCCGGAATGAAATCGAAAACTTAAAGGAAAGCACAGAATTTATGACAGCGGCAATAAACGAAAAAGACGGACAGATACTTGAATTATCCGGCGAGATAGAAAAACTCAGAAAAAGCAAAACCGACAATGATGAAATTATGCAGAGCAAACTTGCCGAACTTGAAAATCAGATTTCGGAAAAGACAGAAAATGAATTGAAGCTTAAAAATGAAAACAAGCATCTGATGAGATATAAAGAGCAGATCGATATTATCGCTGACGAAAGCAGGCGGATGAAAGACGATATGACCGCTGCAGAAGAAAATGTCAAAGCTCTTGAAAAGAAACTGTATGAAAATCAGATTGAAATAAGCGAAAAGATAAAGAGGATAAAGGAACTTGAAGAACAGGCAGTTTCCGCGGCGGATAACGCCGGCTCACAGGAGGAACTGACAAAGGCATATGACAAAATAGCTCTGCTTGAGGGCAAAATTGCGGAGCTTGAAACTGAAATGCTTGAACTTATTGATCAGATGCCTTGATTTATTGGGAGGGATTTTTTTATGGAACTTCTTGCACCTGCGGGAAATTCTGCCGCTTTATACGCGGCTGTGCAGAGCGGAGCCGACGCGGTATACATAGGAGGAGAATTTTTTTCGGCAAGACAAAGCGCAGAAAATTTCACGATTGACGCGATAACCGAGGCGGTACAGTACTGCCATCTTCGCGGAGTAAAGGTTTATGTCGCTGTAAACACCCTTATAAAGGACAGGGAAATCGCCTTTTTGTGCAATTATATCCACAAACTCTGCCCTACCGGCATTGACGGAATTATCGTACAGGATATCGGCGCGTTCAGCGTTATAAAAAAGATTGCGCCTGATCTGAAACTGCACGCAAGCACGCAGATGACGGCGCACAACCTTGCCGGAGTCGAGTATCTGTATAAAACAGGCTTTAAGAGAGTAGTCGTATCGCGCGAACTCTCTAAGAAAAATCTTGAATATATATGCAAAAATACAGACTGTGAAATAGAGGCGTTTGTGCATGGAGCGCTGTGCATATGCTATTCCGGTCAGTGCCTTATGAGCAGTATAATAGGCGGCCGCAGCGGAAACAGAGGACGATGCGCGCAGCCTTGCCGGCTCAAATACGCTCTTCTGAAAAACGGAAGCGAAGTGAAAAGAGGAAGTCTTTTAAGTCCGAAGGATATGTCGCTGCTTGAAGAAGTCGGCGAACTTGAAAAAATGGGCGTCGCGTCACTTAAAATAGAGGGCCGGTTAAAACGCGCGGAATATGTCGCGCTTACTTCCGGAATATACCGGAAATTCATCGAAACACACCGTGTGGATAAAAACGACCGCACCTCGCTTATGGCGGCGTTCAACAGAAGCGGTTTTACAAAGGCTTATTATAAAAATCAGATAAACGACAAAATGATGAGTTTCAACGACCCGGGCAATATGGGCGACAGAATATTCTCAGGCGATGTAACGAATAAATGCAAAGAAAACGCAAGATTCCGCCTTGTGAAGATAGATATAACGGCAGAGCTGAAAAAGGATAAGCCGTTTTCTGTGACTTTCAGCGATTATGACGGACACACCGTTCATGCGCAGGGCGATCTTATTCCGGAAACTGCAATAAATATTCCGATAGACGAAGACCGTCTGAAAGAACAGATAACAAAACTGGGTTCATCGGTATATTTTCCGGGTGAAGTCAATATAGATTTAGACGAGGGATTATCTTTGCCGATAAGCGAGATAAACGCGGTAAGACGCCACGCGGCGGAACTCCTTACAAAGGAAAGGACAAAAATAACGCCTGCCCGCCGTTTCACTCTTGAATACCGCGATTATACCGAAAGAAAAGACACCGGCATTGAAATCACCGCCGAAGTGAATGACAGGGAACAGCTGGAAGCGGCTGTCAAGCATAATATACAGAAAATATATATTCCGCATACATTGTATGAATACGCGAAAAAAAACGTTTCCCCTGAAACGCTTCTCATAATAAAACCGCCTGCCGTGATACATGACGATATGCCGGATTTTCAGGTTCCGGCAGGAGCAAAGGCTGTTATGGTAAATTATCCGTATCAGGCGGAAAAATATAAGAATTATGAGTGTTACGGAAATTACCGGCTCAATATAATGAATAATTACGCGGCGGATTTTTATAAGGATAAACTGAAAAGGATAACTCTTTCGCCCGAAATGAATCTGAAAGAGATAAAGAATTTTCTGAATAAATCCGATGATAATGTCGAACTTATCGCATACGGCAGACTTGCTCTTATGACAATGAGAGCGTGTCCCGGAAAGCTTTACGGAAAATGCCGCGGCAAAAAAGACAACATCTTTTCGCTGAAAGACCGCATGGGTGAGATTTTCCCCATTCTCTGCGGAGATGGCTGCATATCATCACTGCTTAATTCAAAGCCGGTTTATATGGCGGATAAGATGGACGATTTAAAAAATCTGAAAATAAATTCAATAAGATTGATATTTACTGTTGAAAAATTTTTTGAATGTGATAAAATAATAAATATGTATAAATATGCTTTGAAAGACGAAAAAGCCGATGTAAGACTGATAGACGGCATATACACGCGCGGACATTTTTACAGAGGCGTAGATTAAGAATTACCCGCCAGTACTGAAAGGGGCAGTTGTTTTGAAAATTATTTTGGCGTCCGCATCACCGCGGCGGCGCGATATTTTATCGCAGCTCGGTCTGAGTTTTGAAATCGCCGAAAGCGGTGCGGATGAGAGTATTATAGATAAAGAAAATCTTCCGCCGCATATATATGTTCAGGAGCTGGCTCTCCTGAAAGCAAACGCGGTATTTAAGAAGATAAAACCGAAGGAAAGAACGCTTATCATAGCCGCTGATACAATTGTTGTATACGGCGGAGAAATTCTGGGAAAGCCTAAGGATAAAGGCGACGCGGCAAGAATGCTTGCGATGCTGTCAGGAAAACAGCACAGCGTTTATACCGGAATATGCGTCACAGACACGCAGAGCGCATTTGAGGCGACCGAAGTATGCGAAACAAGCGTTATATTTGACGAACTTTCGCAGAATAAAATAAACGCTTATATACAGACCGGAGAGCCTATGGACAAGGCAGGCGCTTACGGGATACAGGGAGCCGGCGCTCTTCTGATAAAGGAAATACACGGAGACTATTTTAATGTTGTCGGACTGCCGGTAAAAACACTGGCAGACCTGCTGGAAAAAGAATTTGATTTTGATATTTTGGGAGGAATTTAAAATGGCAGTTTTTGCAAAGGATATAGGAATAGATTTGGGCACAGCAAACACTCTTGTTCACATGAGAGGAAAAGGTATTATAATACGTGAACCGTCAGTAGTTGCGATAGACAAATATGAAAACCGCGTTCTTGCTGTCGGAAACGAGGCTAAGGAAATGCTCGGCAGAACACCGGGCAACATAGTTGCGATAAGACCTATGAAAGAGGGCGTTATTGCGGATTTTGACGTGACGCAGGAAATGATAAAGCACTTTATTATAAAAGCTAACAGCGGAAATAAAAGAGTGTTCAAGCCGAGAGTTGTAGTGTGCGTTCCGTCTGGAATTACTGACGTGGAAAGACGCGCAGTTGAAGAATCTGTTCTGCTGGCAGGCGCAAAGGATGTATGTCTTATAGAAGAGCCTATGGCGGCGGCTATCGGCGCGGGACTGCCGGTTGAGGAACCGTCCGGAAGCATGGTAGTTGATATCGGCGGCGGCACAACAGAAGTTGCGGTTATTTCCCTCGGCGGAATTGTAACAAGCCGCTCAATAAGAATTGCCGGCAATGCTCTGGATAATTCTATCATAAGTTTCATAAAAAAGGAATATAATCTTAATATAGGTGACAGAACCGCCGAAGAAATAAAAATCACAATAGGCTCTGCCTATAAGTATAACAATGAAGGCAAATATGACGTAAGAGGACGCGATATGCTGTCGGGACTTCCGAAAAATATAGAGGTTTCAGCGGCAGAAATACGCGAGGCAATGAGCGAAAATATCGGTGAAATGATTGAAGCGATAAAATTCACGCTCGAAAAAACACCGCCGGAACTTGCGTCCGATATAATGGAAAGCGGAATATTCCTTACAGGCGGAGGCGCGCTGATACGCGGATTTGACAAGCTTATTTCCGAATCTACCGGCATACCGGTATATATCGCGGACAATCCGCTTGACTGTGTGGCTCTCGGCACCGGAAAAGCGCTTGAAGACATAGACGCTCTTGTTAAAATGTCCATTAACCGCGGCCGCAGATAAAGAAAGGATTTATCAATGTCTTTTTTTAAAAATAAGATTGTCATTACGATAATAATAATATTGTCTGCGGTTTTAATAGCGGCGGGAGTACTGCAGATAGCCGGCGGAACAAATTATCTTACCAATATAGTCGGGGTAATTCTTTCTCCGGCGCAGTCGGCGGCGTCATGGGTGTCGTCGTCGATAGACGAGCTGGCGGTATCAATATGGGAAATGCGCAGCTATAAGGAAGAAAACGAACGGCTTGTAAACGAGATAAACACGCTGAAAAAAGAGGCGCGCAGCGTTGAGTCGTATAAGGCGGAAAACGAACGGCTGAAAGAACTTCTGGATATTAAAAATACTCAGATGAGTGAATACAACACGATAGCGTCAAGAATTATTTCATACGAACCTAACAACTGGAGCGAAACAATTGTTATAGACAAAGGTCTGAAACACGGCGTAAAGGAAGGCTCGGTAGTTGTAACCGGCGGCGGCGTTGTCGGACAGGTTACCGAAGCCGGCACAACATGGTCAAGAGTATCGGCAATAATCAATCTTGACAACGCTCTCGGCGTAAGAGTTATAAGAACAGGCGATCCCGCTATTGTAGAGGGTGATTCCGAACTCAGCCGCACAGGAAACTGCCGTATGAGCTTCATCTCAAAGGACACCTCCATTATAGTCGGAGATCTTCTTGAAACATCAGGTCTCGGAGGAATATATCCGGCCGGAATGATGGTGGGCACAATTGTAAGAATAAATTCGGACAGCACAGGAACACTGCAGTATGCCGAAGTACAGCCTGTGGTTGACTTCAACAATCTTTATGAGGTATTGGTGATTTGTGATGCAGAATAACAGACTGAAAAGAAATATATATATTGCGGTATGGATTTTTATGCTTGCCGTTTTTCAGACAAGCGTATGCGCTTACTGGGATATAGCCGGTGTGCGCCCGAATATAGTGTTTGTGTTTGTGATATGCTACGCTGTGCTTGAGGAGAGCTTTGCCTGCTGTACGGCAGTTCCGCTCATATGCGGAGTTGTCATGGACGCTCTGTGCGGAAACACAATGTTTTACAATGCGCTCTCCCTTTCGGTGTCATCTCTGATATGCTATTCTTTCGGAGAACATTTTTTCAAGGAGAAAATCATATTCGCCATTCCTATGGTGTTTGTGTTTACATTTATAAGCGAGTTTATGTATATGATTTTTGCCGCTGATATAAACGGCGCGCTGCTCAGCGGTATAAGACACGTCATACTCCCGCTTTCGATCTACAATATGATTATGACGCTTGTGATATATCCGTTATGCAAACTCACGCTTTTTAAGAAAAATTCTCCGGATCTTTCAAAAAAGATACGCAAACGGAATTAGAGGAGAGATTTTATGAAGGATAACAGGTTTTTTATACTTAAAATTACGGCCGCGATAGCGGCGGCGGCGCTCGTTCTCCGTACGGGATATCTTCAGACTGCTCTTGGCGAACAATATCTCGCCATGTCAAAGAACCGTGTTGCCAATTCCACATCTGTGAAAGCGCCAAGAGGGGAAATATATGACAGATACGGCCGTCCGCTGGTAAGCAACCGTGTCGGATACGCGCTGCAGTTTCTCAAAACAGCCAAAACAACCGATGAAACATATGAGATCCTGCTCAGATGCCTGAATATTCTTGAAGAGTCGGGATATGTATACGAGGATTCATTTCCGGTGGATATCAGCAGCGGAGAATACACTTTTGAAGATAAAAACGACGACGGCAGCGCTGAGGATGAAAAGTCGGAATGGTTTAAAAAAATCAAGGACAGCAAGGACAAAAAACTTATAGATCTTAATGAAAATATGACTCCGGCGGAACTTATTATTTTTTATAAGAACTATTATAAAATAGACGATAAATACAGTGATGCCGATGTAAGACGGCTTATAGGAATCCGTTACGACGCGGAACTTGCCGGCGGATTTTCGGCAAGAACTCCTTTTATAATTGCGAATGATATTGATATAAACGTTGTTACAAAAATCAAGGAACGGCAGACGGAATTTGACGGAATAAGCGTTGTGAATGAATATGTGCGCAATTATAATGAAGGAAGCACAGCCGCGCATATCCTCGGACGCATAGGCAAAATGAACGCGGAGGAATATGAAAAACTCAAGGACAAGGGATACGGCTATAATGAATATGTCGGCAAGCAGGGAGTCGAAAGCATTGCGGAGGAATATCTCCGCGGAACAGACGGCTTTACAAGCTCCGAACAGGTTATAAATGGCAACAATGTAAAACTGATACAGGATGTCGCGCCGATACCTGGAAACAATGTTATACTTACGCTGGATCTGGATCTCCAGAAAGTCGCGGAGGAATCTCTTCAGCGCAATATTGCAACGATACGTGAAAACGGAAAAAATACAACAAAAAAAGGCGGAGATGCGAATGCCGGAGCGGTTGTGGTACTGGATGTGAAAAACAGCGACATACTCACTCTCGCCTCCTATCCGACCTACAATCCTGCCACATTCAACGAAGATTACGCAATGCTCAGGGAAGATAAGGACACGCCTATGTGGAACAGGGCTCTCGCCGGATTATATACGCCGGGTTCCACCTTCAAGCCGCTTTCGGCAATAGCCGCAGTTGAAAGCGGAAATGTGGGTGTTGATGAAATAATAGAGGACAAGGGTATTTACACATTTTATGAATCTTATCAGCCAAGATGCTGGATATGGACAGAACAGAACAAAACACACGGAAAACTGAATGTTTCGGGCGCGATAGAAAATTCGTGCAATTATTTCTTTTATGAAGCCGGAAGAAGAATGGGTATTTCCACGCTGAGCGAATACGCGAAAAAATTCGGACTCGGAGAACTTACGGGACTGGGATTCAGCGAGGAACGCAGAGGAAATATGGCAAGTCCGGAAGTAAAGGAAAAGCTCGGCACTACAGCCGAAGATAAAAAATGGTACGCCGGAGATACAATTCAGGCCGCAATAGGTCAGTCTATCAGCACATTTTCACCGATACAGCTTGCCAATTATATCGCCACGATAGCCAACGGCGGAACGCGTCACAAGACAAATATAATAAAAGCCGTGCGTTCATCGGTAGACGGAAGTTCCGTAATCGAAACCGAACCGGAGATAGTGGAAAAAATAGATATGATGCCTGAAACTGTGGACGCTGTAAAAAATGGTATGAGAAGAGTTGTCGAGGAAGGTTCCGCGAGCAGTATTTTCGACAACTATCCGATATCAATAGGCGGAAAAACCGGTACCGCTCAGGTAGGAAAAACAGTCAGCAACAATGCTCTTTTTGTCGCGTTTGCTCCGTTTGAGGAACCGGAGATTGCGGTATGCGTTGTCATTGAGCACGGCGTAAGAGGTGCTAATGCGGCAAATGTGGCAAGAGATATTTTTGATGAATATTTTAAAGTAAATCAAACCACTGAGGAAGATAATTACACAATAGGAACTGTATTGCAGTAGAGGGGGAATTTTAAGTGATAAAGGAATATTCAGCGCTCAAGGGCGACAGAAACGGAGTAAAAGCGGTTTTATCGCCGGAGGTGCCTTTCAGCGTTGTTTTGGAGGATCTGACATCAAGACTTGAAGGCGCGGTAAATTTTTTCTCAAAAGGAAGCTGCCGCATAAATATTGCCGGCAGAAAACTCACTCAGGCTGAAAAGCTGGAACTGGAACAGAATATCCTGAGAATACTTTCTGATTCGGATATAACGATAGGATACTCAGAAGATAATAAAAAGCCCGGAATTTTCAGCGACATACGAGCGGGATACACAAAATTCTGCGAGGGAACAGTCCGCAGCGGTCAGAGAGTGGAATCCGAGGGAAATCTTGTTATAATAGGTGACGTCAATCCCGGCGCCGAAGTTATTGCGGCAGGAAATATTGTGGTAATGGGAACGGTACGCGGAATTGTTCATGCCGGCTGCACCGGAAACCGCGAGGCGTATATTGCCGCTGTCAGTATGATGCCGACACAGATAAGGATTGCCGGAATTATAACCCGTCCGCCGGATAACGACGTGCACAACACCACTCTGCCGGAACGCGCATATATACGCGATAACGAAATATATATAGACGAATATCTGAATTTCACCAAATAAATGGTTAAATACAGCAAAAATTATACATATGCTTGTTATTTTGACAATTACAGCCACCAAACGACTGATTTAATTACAAATAAACTCTAAATAATTGTGATTATTTTTAACAAAAAAATATAGACAATCGTGTGCAGATATGATATAATATAAACAAATGGCATTATATTTTAAATTCCATAATTTAACAGATGGGGTTTTTGCGCGGCATTTTCGTTTCGGAACCTGTTTAATATCACCGACTGCGCCGTAATATTTTTCGTCAGATTATATAAAAATTTTGAGTGCATACCTGCGTATGTCTGAAAATTCAGCTTTAAGATAACGAAAAATGTACAGGCAGGCCGTGTGCAGACAGATGCTGAACAGACGTTTATATCATTCGCGCACGATTTTTTATTGGGAGGTCTGTAAATGGGCGAGGTAATAGTAATAACATCAGGAAAAGGAGGGGTCGGAAAAACAACCACAAGCGCAAATGTAGGTACGGCTCTGGCTCTTAAAGGAAAAAAAGTAGTTCTTGTGGATACCGATATCGGTCTGCGAAATCTTGATATAGTTCTTGGACTCGAAAACAGAATTGTATACGATATAGTAGACGTTGTTGAAGAAAAATGCAGAATAAATCAGGCAATGATAAAGGACAAGCGGTTTGAAGGGCTCTATCTTATTCCGGCTGCTCAGACAAGAGATAAAAATGCGGTTACGCCGGAACAGATGAAAAAACTTTGCGAAGAACTGAAAAAAGATGCTGATTATGTGCTGATAGACTGTCCCGCCGGAATTGAGCAGGGCTTTAAAAACGCGATAGCCGGAGCAGACAGAGCAGTGCTTGTCACTACACCCGAAGTCGCAGCTCTGAGAGATGCGGACAGAATCATAGGTCTTCTCGAAGCGAACGAACTACATAACACACGCCTTATAGTAAACCGCCTCAGAGCAGAGCTTGTTCAGCGGGATGATATGATGGGAATTGACGATATATCGGAGCTGCTGGCAATTCAGCTTATAGGCGTTGTACCCGACGATGAGGATATAATAACTTCAACAAACAGAGGCGAGCCTATCGTTACGGTTGAAAAATCAAAAGCCGGCACGGCGTACAGAAATATTGCCGCAAGAATTATGGGAGAGGATGTTCCGTTTATGGATCTTTCTATAAATGAAAGTTTTATATCTAAAATTGCAAGATTATTCGGAGGTAAAAGATAGGAAGGCGGAGGTTGATAAATGGAATTTTTCAGCTTGTTCAAAGGAAAAAAGACAAAATCTAAAGATGATGCAAAAAACAGACTTCAGTTTGTTCTCATCCACGACAGGGCAAATGTATCTCCGGAGTTTCTTGAAACGCTGAAAGGAGAACTGCTTGAAGTTCTTCTTAAATATGTTGAAATAAACAATGATGAATTTGACATACAGCTTACCCGCGTTCAGAGCGAGGACGGTCAGCGTGAAATTCCGGCGCTTGTGGCGAATATTCCCATAACAAAAATGAAGCGTTCTTCACCGTCGTCATAACAAACAATAAACCGGAACTATAATAAACAAAGGAGAGGGAGAGTGAAAAAATGAATATAGCAATCATGGCGCATGATAAAAAGAAAGAATTGATTGTACAATTCTGTATTGCATATAAAGGAATACTCGCACAGCATTCTCTGTATGCAACGGCAACAACCGGAAAACTTATTATTGAAAATACAAAAATGAAAGTTTATACATTTTTACCCGGAGCGCAGGGAGGAGATCAGCAAATCGCAGCAAGAATATCGTATAATGAAATAGATCTTGTTCTTTTTTTCCGCGATCCTCTCACTCCGGAAAGCTACGATACCGACACAGCATCAATTATTCGCTTATGCGATGTGCACAACATACCTATTGCTACTAATCTTGCGACAGCGGAAGTACTTATACACTTTCTTGAAAGAGGAGATCTTGACTGGAGAGATATTTTAAATCCCAAACGTTAGAGGTGTTTGAATGAAAGAAATCGGCGTTGTATTCGGAGGCGGAGGAGCAAAAGGTTCATATGAGACCGGAGTATGGCGCGCGCTGGAAGAGATGGATTTCAATGTTTCGGCTGTATGCGGCACAAGCATAGGCGCTGTCAACGGGGCAATAATCGCGCAGGGTGATTTTGATCTGCTTGCCAGGATGTGGACAGACATATCCCTGAAAGATATCGTAAATGCTTCCTATCCCGACGCGCAGAATCTTTTCGATATTAAAAATATCCCCCATATAGCCGCTGATATCTGCAAAAATCAGGCTATTGACGTAACGCCGTTCAAACTTCTGATACACAGTCTGATAAATGAAGACAAAATCCGTTCGTCGCGCATTGATTACGGTCTGTCGGTCTATTCTGTCACAGACAAGCGCGGAACCGATATCTGGAAAGACGATATTCCAAAAGGTCATATGGCGGATTATATAATCGCAAGCGCGGCTATGTTCGGTATTCCTTCGCCGTCATATAATGACAAGGTATTTTTCGACGGATGTATAAAAAATAACATTCCGGTAAATATGATGCTCGATAAAGGCTTCAAAAATATACTTGCCGTTGATGTCGGCGGTTTTGGCATGGTTAAAAATATTGATTCAACAGGCATTAACATATTTAATCTGAAATGCTCCGAAAACATCATCGGCACAATGGATTTTGACGCGTCAAAAATACGGAAAAGCATAAAAATGGGCTATCTTGATACATTCAGAATTTTCGGTCATCTTGCCGGCGATAAATATTATATTGAAACAAACAGCCTTGTCAGAAGCAGAAATATATATTCTCAGAGCATTTTAAGCGGAATAGAAAAAGCGGCATCGGCTTTCGCGGTAGACCGTTTCCGCGCTTATGAGATGAATGAACTTATTGATAAGGTGATAAAACGATATAAGCGCTACAATGTTTATTACCGGAAAATGAAAGAAAAGTTGTCGGAGGACAGTATTTTCAATATAATCACGCAGAAAAAAATAAAACTGAATGACGCTCTTATCGTTGCATGGATTACCGATCTTATCAGAAACGGACGCAGTGATTTTATAAACAACAAACTTATAATGAATTTACTCGGAAGCAATTACGACGCGGCAGGTTCACTTGCGTATCTGCTCGGAGAAAAGGAGCGGTGAAATGGGAAAAAATATCTTTATTATAATTCTTATAGCCGCCGGTATATCAGTATTTTACGGAGTCAGATATGTAAAAACGCCGGTAAACACCGAAGTGGCGTATATAACAAAATGTGAAGAAAGTATAAGGGCGGATGCTCTTATTATAAAAAACGAATCGGTAAATACAGCGGAAAACGGCGGCATGGTCTATGCTTATGTATCAGACGGGGACAGAGTGGGGAAAAATCGTAAAATTGCCACAGTATACGGTTCATCAGTAAATGCCGATGTACTGAAAGAATTGAATAATACAGATAAAAAAATACAGAATATAAAAACAAATTCACTGCAAAGCACAAATTCCAATCTGCCGGAGGAAAGCCTTGTAATGTCGTATGTCAATAATATTACCGAGGCTGTATATGACGGAAATATAAGCGAAATATACAAGATAAAATCAGAGATAAAAGATGTGCGCGCGGGTCAGAAAAACTCCGATAATGCCGAGCTGGCAGAGCTTGAGGGAAAAAAAGAAGAGCTTGAAAATAAAATCAGCGGAAAAAAATATGATATTTATTCAAAAATCGCCGGTGTGTTTATAAATGCAACCGACGGACTTGAAAACATAATCACCCCCGATAATATGCTTAATATGAGCATCGCAGATTTTGACTCTCTTATAAGCAGCACAGCAAAACCCTCCTCATCGGAAATATCAATCGGCGATGATATATGCAAAATAGTGGATAATAACCGATGGTACACAGCGCTTAAAACCGAGACGGACAAGTTATCAAACACAAAAGTCGGCGACAGCGTTACCCTGAGATTTGACGCTGCTCCGAGCGCGGAGATAAGCGCGGAGGTATACGCAATATCCGAAGAAGAAAACGGCAGTGTTATTCTTTTTATAAAATGCGAAAAATATATAAACGGAATACTGGCGCTGCGGTCAAGCGGCGTTGAAGTGGTTCTCCGGAATTATACCGGATATCGTCTGCCGATATATGCCATACGCGTGCAGGACAATCAGACCGGCGTTATGGTGGAGGAAACTCTCAGTGAAGTCTTTAAACCGTGTGAAGTTGTATATACAGATGAGGACGAGGAATTTGTTATTATACGCTCACCGGAAGACTCCGCAAATGAAATAAAGCAGAACGACAAAATTATTATCGGTGAAAAATAGAAAGGATATGTTTTTTGTGAATATTAAAGAAAGAATAGACGAGGTGAAAGAAAAAATCGCGCTTGCGGCGGAAAAATCGGGCAGAAAAAGCGAAGATATAACTCTTCTGGCAGTAACCAAAACCCATGAACCAAATATTATCAATGAGGCTCTGGGATACGGAATAACCGATATCGCTGAAAATAAAGTGCAGGAAATAGTAAGAAAATATCCAGACGTTAATCAGACCAACTGGCATCTGATAGGTCATCTGCAAACCAATAAGGTAAAATATATTATAGATAAGGTAAAACTGATACATTCGGTTGACAGCATCAGGCTGATGGATGAAATAAACAAAAGAGCGGCGGAACACAATAAAATTATGGAAACGCTTATTCAGATAAATATAGCCAATGAGGAGACAAAATTCGGCATAAAACCTGATGAGCTGGACTTATTGCTTGAACACGCGGCGCTTTGTCCGAACATAAAAGTCAAGGGACTGATGACAATTGCCCCGAAACTCGCCTCCGGAGAGTCTAATAGATTACATTTTTCTAACATTTATAAAATTTATATTGACAAACGCGGAAAAAAGTACGATAATATAGATATGAGATATTTATCTATGGGTATGAGCGGAGATTATGAAGATGCAATATGCGAGGGTGCAAATATTGTAAGAATCGGAAGCGCTATATTCGGAGAACGTGATTACTCTGTGAGAGTTTAAAATATACTTTAGGAGGTATAAATATTTATGAATTCTGTTTTGGAAAAAGCAAAAGATTTTTTATTTGCTAATGATATTGATGATGATGATTATGAGGACGAAGAATACAATGAGCCCGTTGTGGAAAGACGTTCGTATTCAAAGAGAAATAATAATGTAGTTTCTATGCCGAATACAAATGCTTCAATGCACATTGTAGGCTTCAGACCGCGTGCATTTATGGACGCTATGGAAATCGCCAATACACTTAAAGAGAGAAGATCTGTAGTTTTTGATGTCAACAATGTTTCCAACGTTGAGGATATGAGAAGAATTGTTGATTTTATCTCAGGTGTTATTGTTGGCATTGACGGCGATATGAAAAAACTTTCCGAAGGTATTTTTTCTGCTGCTCCGTCAAATGTATCGCTTTCCGGTGACTTTGTTTCGGATTCAGATTCCATAAGATAATTACTCTGCACAAAACAGTCGCGTTAAAAACGGCTGTTTTTTTACAGAGTGCAAATTATAAATAATTTCGGAACGGAGTGAACAAATCTTGGATAAAATTCTTTTCTCTAAGATAGAAGATATAATATCGCTCTGCGATAAATATGCAAAACCACGTTTTTCTTCCTTTAT
>CAZLOX010000001.1:0-12666 GCA_964561265.1 uncultured Lachnospiraceae bacterium | reverse complement strand
CTCAGGAGGAAATGACTTTGATAAAAGACAATATACCGCTGGGAGATACCGCTTTGTTTTACGGCGGATATCCGGAAGCGGAAAGAGTTGTTTTCGGCGCGTTTCCCGAATGGGATGAACCGGATGAAGATGAATTTCCTATATCATGTATAAAAATATCCAGAACATATGCCCGCGAATTAAGCCACAGAGATTATCTCGGCTCTGTCCTTGGGCTCGGCATAGAGCGGATGAAGATAGGCGACATTAAAATCGACGGAAGTGACGCGTATGTATTCGCATACAATGATATTGCGGATTTTATTGTGCGAAATCTCACCAAAGTCGGCAGCTGCGGCGTAAAATGCGCCGTCCTTGACAAATCCGATATCAAACCTATAAAGCAGGAATATATATTCAAAGACGCCGTATGCGCATCAACGCGTTTTGACGCTGTTGTATCCGCGGCATATAATCTGCCGCGAAGCACAGGCGCAAAGCTGATAAGCGGAAAAACGGCTATGCTTAATCACAGGGAAATCACGGACGTTTCCAAAGAGATAAAACCCGGCGACCTGATATCGGTAAAAGGATACGGAAGATTTATTCTGGACTCTGTCGGAAAAACCACATCCAAAGGACGCAGACATATTACATTGAAATTCTATAAATAACGGAGGTAGTTATTATGTTAAAACCGTCTGATATTGAAAATATAACTTTCGGAAGATCTTTAAGAGGATACAGTTATGACGAAGTAGACGATTTTATGGATGATATTATCGTGGATTATACAAAGTTATATAATGAAAACAATCGTCTGAAATCAGAACTTGAACTGCTTAAAAATTCCCTTACTGAATATAACTCGATGAAAGAAACACTGCAAAATTCCATTCTTTTTGCCCAGTCGGCAAGTGACGATGTGGTAAAAGAAGCTGAACATAAAGCGGCGAATGTCATAAAAACCGCAAATGACGAGGTGGCAAAACTGAAAAGTTCATATGACGTTCTGCAAATGGAAGTAGACCGTTACAAGGCAAGCATAAGAGAAATGTGCAACAGACTTATTGATATGATTGATGCGGTAAAGTAACAGAAAATCCTGTCCGGTATACAGCGACAGGATTTTTGCTGTATTTGAAACGGAGAAGATGACAATGATTATTAAAAAAATTAAAGACACCGGCAGTTCAACCTTCATAGGAATGAACGGCGGAATGATAGAAAGTCCTGACGGCAGACATACAGCCTGTCAAGACATTTTGTCTGCCATTCCATAATTTCATCATCGCCCGGTAAATACAATTCACCCGTGTGCATTTTTTCTTTCATCGTACTCATATACAAGCCCCCTTAACAGTTAAATCTTTTATCCAGTAATATCCAATAAATATAAATACGAATTTCTATCAATATATTCATAATGAAACGGCAATGATTCATTTTGTATCCTTCGGAAACCGGCTTTTTCATAAAACCTGTGTGACGCCTTTGCTACAGATGGAGTATCAAGTAAGATTGTACAAAAGTTTTTTTCTTTTGCATATTGCAGCAGAATTTTATACAATGAGTAACCAATCTTTTTATTCCTGTATTCTTTGCGGACAAAAAACTTTTTTAACGCAGAATTTCCATTCCCGTAATTCATAATTGCTATTGTTCCGATAACTATATCATTCTCTGCCGCAAGCCAAAATTCACCGCCCTGTTTTCTATAAAAAGATGTTATATCCAGCAAATCCGGCTGTTCTTCTAAAGATAAGTTTATTCCTGCCTCTTCATTTTGTATTGATAAAATCAAGTCTATAATTTGCTGCTTATATTTATCCTGATAAGTTATAAATTCCATGTAATCACCTCTGTAATTTCGGCTTATATATGACTTTTAACATCACAGTAAAACAGAATATCGCTTTTTCCTTCCTGCAATGTGCCTGTGTAAACGTGGGTATCCAGTCCTCCGATGATAAAGCCGTTATTTAAGTAGAAAAGGCACGCGGCGAGATTGTTGTCCTGTCCCTGCGTGTATAGTCCTATGTATCCGTGTTCCAAAGCGATTTCTTTGGATTTTTCTATCAGCATTGCGCCGATATGCTTCCTTCTGTAATCTGCATTCACTTTCAAATCGTACAGATACATAAACTTACGCCAGTCATGTTTGAGAATGGCAAGACCAATACATTTATCGTCATCATATGCGCCGATAAACACGCTGTTTTGTGAAAGTTCATCATAATCGTAATTTTCATCGGGAAAGCACATTTCAGTGTGATTTTCCGGCGGTAAGTTTATCACAGTATGTTCCCATTTACCGTTATTATAGGATGGCAGCATAAGTCCGAACAGCCTGAACGGCTGATTCGGGATATTAATGTTATTTTTATGTTCCCGGTCAATTATTCTGACACTTACCATTTTTCACCTCTCATTTCTTTGCTAATAAATAGCTTTCATCAATTTTACCGAAAATTTCTCCGACAGATAAAGTACTGTCAAGGCAAATAGTAATCCAATGCTTTTTATTCATATGATAACCGGGAAAGTATTTTTTGTTATCTACGATAGTTTCTATATCCTCCGGTTTCATTCGTAAATCGAGAATTTCTATCATTTCGTCCGAATCAATGCCCAATTTTCGGCGGGATACGGTAAGTAAAGCAGCATACCATTTTTTATTATCTTTTCTGCGCACTACCGCATTATCAGGAAATTTCTGCCACAGATATTCAAGTTCATCACTGTATGTATCTCTCAGATAATTAATTACTGCTTTTGCCTGTTCGCTCTTAAATACATCAGGCTCAAAGCATTTATCAGCTATATCTGCAAGTATTTTTTCATATTCATTCTTGATACCGCCAACGAAGCTGCCAACTGCATTGTCAGAAAGATGCAACGTATATGGCTCTCCTGCAGCAGGGTCAATAACTGCTGCCGAAATTTCTCCTTGATTTGTAATAGAAACTGTCAATCTGAATCCGCTCTCTGCAAAAATTCTGCTGTAAGTATATAGCGAGTTTTCTTGCTCAAAACCAAATGACACGAGTTTTGACAGATTAACTTTTTTGTTTTTAAATATATCGTGAAGTATGTCTGACATATCGTACCTCCTGAAACTATAATTTATAATCCATCAAAATTTAAGTAATTCCTCCATCTTCATTATTCGGTTGAAGTTATCCCCCTAAAATCCTATTTTCATTTTACAATCGCCTATTATATAGTTATTATTCTGTTGCATCCGCTTTTTTAAATATCACCGTGATAACACTGCCTTCACCAACACGGCTTTTCACATTTATCTCCGCGCCGTATCGTATAGCGATATGCTTCACTATCGACAATCCAAGTCCTGTTCCTCCCACTGTCTTTGAATGACTCTTATCCACACAGTAAAATCTTTCAAATATACGTTCCTGCTCTTCATCAGGTATTCCAATGCCGGTATCCTGAACCGCAAGCTCCACTCCGTCAACCAGATTTCCGACCGCCATATTGACAGAACCTTTCTCCTTATTATACTTTACAGCATTATCCAGAAGATTATATATAAGCTCTGAAATAAGAGTCCGGCTTCCGTTGATAAATGCAGATTCACCGCTGTAATACAGCTTTATATTTTTTCCGACAGCATACCCCTCCACACTCGACATCGTTTCCTGCGCAAGTTCATCTAAGTCCAGCACTTCGTTATCGTCTGATTCAGTATTATTTTCATCAAGATGAGATAGCTTTATAATATCGTTCACAAGCAGAATAAGCCTTGACGACTCCTTTTCAATCTTGCCCGAAAATTTATACATATCCTCCTGCGACTGCACCATACCATTATTTATCATCTGTGCATAGCCGTATATTGCAGTAAGCGGAGTTTTCAGCTCATGCGACACGTTCGCGGTAAATTCACGCCGTATCTTCTCTGTTTTTTCCCTTTCAATATTATCCTGAATAATCCTCGCAAATACCGGACGCAGTTCGTCATACACATCATTTCCCGAACTTACGCGTCCTTCGGCTATCGCTTTCAGCGGATTCATTATCCTGTCCGTTATTCTTCCGGCGGCTATAAGCGATACGGCAGTAACCGCCGCCGCAATAACTGCCAGATAAGGCGCTGTATGTATGAAGGCTTCAAAAAAGCTCTCGCCGTCATATGATTTATCAAAATAAAGATAACATACCGCGAAAATAAACACAGCGCTTAAAATAATCACTGACACCGTCAGCGCGCATATATTTTTATATATTGTTTTTCTCATAATTCTGATAAAAACCCCTTATCAGCAAATTGACACTATAACAGCGCATTTTTTCTCTGCCATTCTCGTATAAAATTCCTTTATGGTTTTAAAAGAATAGCGCAAATCCTCTATAATCAGTTCCTTTTCCTCTTCCCTGTCCCAGATAGCGGGGTATATGTCGTTTTTATAAAAATCCTCCATATTGAATTTTTCAATATATTTTTCAAAATCAATTTCGCCCAATGCCTGCGCAATCTCCTGAACTCTGTCAGAATATATACCGGATATAAATTCATCCTCAGAAAGAATTGACTGACCTACAACCGCCTCACTCAGCAGATTATCTTCAATTGGTTCCTGCAGAGTTTTTGACGTCAGAAGAAAATGCAGCGCATCCCACATTTTATCTATATCGCATACATCTGTGTCATCACTTTCCTGTGCTTCCCAGACATAATCCGCCGCATCTCCGCTGTTTTTTAAATCTTTTATAATTTCATCAGTTGTCTGCTGATAAACTGCAATCATGCTCATGTTTTTTCCTCCCAAATAAATTATAAATTTTTGAAATAGTCCTTTAACTCTGATTTGCAGGCAGCATCCAGCTGCTTAATTTCAACGCCGCGGATAGCCGCCTCCAGATAATAGAGAATAACAACACAAGTATTCGGATATTTTGCCTTCAGGCGAAAAAAAGCTTGTTTGCTTCCAATATTCATCAATTCTTCAGCCGAATGAATACCTACTGAATTAAGTTTTCTTTCCATTGTTTTTTCGAACCCTAAAGATATAAGCGAAGCCATAATACACTCCTCAGTTAATTTATTTTATATCCCACATTCCGCACAGTTTCTATCATCTTGCCTTTATCGCCCATTTTATGGCGCAGACTTCCTATATGCACATCAAGAGTCCTTGTTTCGCCCTCGTACTCATATCCCCATATTTTGTTAAGCAGTGTTTCACGCCTTACGGCGTTTCCTCTCTCTTTCAGAAGACTGTATAACAGTTCAAATTCCTTATATGTAAGAGATATATTTTTCCCGTCAACCGATACAAGTCTTCCGGAATTGTTCAGTTTTATTCCGTTGTATTCTATTATGTTATCATCAGGTTTATACGTTCCGGAACGTCTCAGCACCGCCTTTATGCGTGAAATCAATTCCAATATGCTGAAAGGCTTTGTAACGTAATCGTCAGCGCCGAGATCAAATCCCTTTATTTTATCGCTTTCAAGATCCTTTGCCGTGATAATGATAACCGGAATATTTTTTGTCGGCTCATCGGCGCGCAGTTCCTTTAAAAGCTGTATGCCGTCCTTGTCGGGCAGCATAATATCAAGAAGAACCATATCCGGCAGACCGGCTTTCAGCGCCTCTTCAAATCCAGCCGCATTTTCAAAACTGATTATATCTATTCCGCTTGATTTAACGGCATACGAAATCAGGTCACGTATTGATTCATCGTCCTCAACGCAGTAAATTCTGCTCATAAAAACACCTCTTATTTATCCGCCGGCTGTTTGTTCTTTATGCCTGATGCCGAATACGGCAGAGCATACTTTTTGATATAGTCAACATAACTTATTCTGTACTCAGAACTTGTTTTCCGTCTGTTCTTTATATAACTGTGTATATCATAGGCTTCCTCATTTATCTGTATAAGACAGAGCGCGATATTCAGACAGTGATCCGACACTTTTTCAAGATTTCTTATATAATCGTTGAAAATAAATCCCTGTTCAATGGAACATCTTCCGTCCTGCAAACGTCTTATATGGCGGTTTTTAAGCTCTGTCCGCAGAGAGTCTATAACATCCTCCAGAACCTCAACCTTTTCCGCCTTGCCGACAGCCTCTGTCCAGTTGCGCGTTGTAAAGGACTCTACCGTAAGCTGAAGTATCTCGTCAACCGCTTCTTTCAAAACAGAGAGTTCCTCGCGCGCTTTATCTGAAAAACTCAGTTTTTTTGTGTTTATCTCACGCGCAATATTAAGAATGCTCACGCCGTAATCGGCAATTCTTTCAAAATCTCCTATTGCGTGCAGAAGTACCGACACATTCTGCGAATCGCTTACCGACAGATCCTTTGTTGATAGTTTTACCAGATATGTTCCGAGTATATCCTCATATTTATCGGTAAGCTTTTCATTGCTCACTATCAGTTTATCCTTTTCCTCAGAATATTTCTGTATAGCATCAATGGATGTTATAATTGATTCCTGCGCGGTATATGCCATATTTTCAGCTATAACAAAACATCTCTCAATAGCATATGACGGAGTGCGGAGAAAACGCTCGTCCAACAGATTGATATGTTCTTTTTCCTCATCATCTTTAATTGTCAGTATAGCTATTTTTTCAAGAAGCTTATTGAAAGGCAGCAGAAGCGCCGTTGCCACAACATTGAATATAGTATGAACTACCGCTATATAAAACACATTTATCGGCTTATCCACAAAAGAATAATGAATAAACGCGTCAGACACATAGAAAAGCAGGAGAAAGACAATTGTTCCTATAATATTAAAATACAAGTGAACCATAGCGGCGCGTTTTGCATTTTTATTCGCGCCTATACATGATAGAAGCGCAGTAACACAGGCGCCTATATTCTGACCCATTATAATAGGAATTGCCGCGCCGAACTGAATTTGTCCGGTTGCCGAAAGTGCCTGCAGAATACCCACCGATGCCGAGGAGGACTGTATTACGGCGGTAAGCAGCGCACACGCCAGAACTCCCAGAACAGGATTTTTAAACATTGCAAATATGCTTGTAAACTGCGGAACATCCGCCAGCGGTTTAACCGCCGATGACATATTGTCCATTCCAAACATAAGTACTGCGAAACCGATAAGTATATTTCCTATATTCTTTTTTGATTCGCTTTTGGTAAACATCAATAAAATTATGCCTATAAGTGCAAATACAGGAGTAAAATTTGTAGGCTTTAAAATCTGCAGCAGCATACTGTCGCCGCTGATGCCCGACAAACTTAGGATCCATGATGTAATTGTTGTTCCGATATTGGCACCCATAATTATGCCTATCGCCTGAGAAAGTTTTATGATACCGGAATTTACAAATCCCACCACCATAACGGTTGTCGCGGATGATGATTGTATTACTGCTGTAATGACAGCACCAAGAAGCACTCCCTTGACCGGATTTGATGTCAATTTTTCCAGAACTGATTCAAATTTGCCGCCGCCCAGCTTTTCCAGTCCTTCACCCATAACGTTTATTCCGTAAAGGAACATTGCAAGTCCACCGAACAATGTGATCAACGAAAAAATATCCATATTATTTTCCTCCTTTTTCTATTGTTTTATACAAGCATATATTTACATTATACCTTTTTAATGATATAATAAATATCATAGCTATCTTAATTTTTTGTAAACTTTATGTAAAGGAAATTTAAGGAATAATTTTTCCGGCAAAATAAAACGGTGCTGCAGCAAAACTTATTTTGATGCAACACCGTTATGTGGTTTTGTAATAAGGATTACAAATGTACTGCGAAGGGGCGTATCGACGCCCCTATAAATTTTTCTGGATTACATTTGTTCACAACCCCCCGAGTTACTTTACCAACAGCGGCAAAGTAACCAAAGCGCCGCTAAGAGGGGAAAACCTGCGGAGGTTTTCCCCTCTTAGAACTCCCCTTTCGCCAGCTCGCTGCGCGGTATCAGTAGTTTTGCTTCGCAAAACCGCTTACGCTGTAAGCGTCGGACATCTTTCCGATACTTATTGACCGCCTGCAAAATCGGACAGGATAAATTCTCACACGCTCCAAATGTCCAAATTTTATTCTGCACGCGCCGTGATTTTGCAGCTGACTTTTTGTATGTTGAATTTAATTGTTATTACAAGCGCTGTCATTTATAGTAACTGACCTTGCCCGAAATTCATTTTGCCACAGCCACGTCTGATTTAACTATCCATAACATACTTTAAAACGATATCTGCCTCAAGCGCGGCCGCTATTGCCACTTTAGGCGCGTAAGGATGCAAATCCGGACTTATACCGCTTTTCATATCGCCGGTAATATACACTCCGCCGATTTTTTTCACTGTCATATCCTTTCCGTCACCATACCCTGCCATACCGGAAGATGATACTGTGAATATACCGTTCTGTGCGCCGAATGATACTATATCCGCTTTTGTTCCGGCAATATCCACCGCTTCAATAAGCACATCGACTTTCCTGAATATATTTATATTATCCCTGTCCAGACGCCCGCACAGCATTTCAACCTCAATATCCGGATTTATCCGCATAAGATGCTCTTTAAGCACATCGGTTTTTTTCTTTCCCACATCCTCGTAAAAATAAAACTGACGGTTTAAATTGCTGTAATCAATGGTGTCAAAATCCATGATAATAAACCGGCGGAAACCGCTGCGCACAAGATATGACGCGGCATTTGAACCAAGTCCGCCGCAGCCGATTATTCCGACAAGCGTATTTGTTATCCGTTCATATTTTTCTTTTCCCACTCTTTGCAGTACCGATTTTTCAAATTCATTCATTAAAACCAATCCTTATAAACGGGCTGATAACCGCGTTTTACTATCATCTGCGCCATCTCTTCTATGTCACGTTCGTCCGAAACGTCAAACTGCGCCTCTGTTTTTTCCTCGCCGGAATGTCCGCCCACTTCAGTTTTTGCGCCGGCGGATATCTTTGTAACTCCAAGCCCTATTATATTGTTCCGGAATTCCGGTCGTTCCCTTGTTGATATTGTAATTCCAAGACGCGGTATAAACACGCGCGACGCCGTCATTATCTGCACAAGGTCGGCATCGGACACAATGCAGTCCGGAACAAATTCATCTCCCACGTGCGGACGTATACGCGGAAGTGATACCGCAACATCTGTCGCCGGATATCTGTCCTGTATATATTTCGCGTGCAGAGCAGTGAAAAAGCTTTCTTTCCGCCAGTTGTCAAGTCCGAGCAGGGCTCCGACATTCACAGTGTTCATTCCGGCCATAGCAGCGCGTTCCGGCGTATCAAGCCTGTACATATAATCCTTTTTTATTCCGGCAAGATGAAGTTTTTCATAAAGCTCCGGATTATACGTTTCCTGAAACATTGTAAATCCATCCACGCCGGCGGCAATAAGCATTTTGTAATCCTCCACTTCAAGAGAATATACCTCCACCGAGATAGACGCGACATATTTTTTCAATATCTTCGCACATTCGGCAATATATGCCGCCGGAGTCGCTTTCGGCGATTCTCCTGTAAGTATGATTATATGCGAAAATCCCATATCGGCAATCGCTTTTCCCTCCGCTTCGACTTCATCAAAGTTAAGTTTGCACCGCGTTATATGATTTGTTTTGTTAAATCCGCAGTACACGCACTGACTTTCACATATATTTGATAGATACAGCGGAGTAAACAAAGTCACCGTTTTGCCAAAATTCTGTATTGTCAGTCTGTGCGCTTTCTGAGCGATATCTTCAATATGTTCAGCCGATTTCGGGGAAAGGAGAGTGAGAAAATCAAGTTCGCTCAGTCTGTCCTTCCCCAGAGCGCGCATAACGTCCGCATCGGTAATACCCGAAAAAAATCCGTCAAAATCAAAATTTTTATATTCTGAATATTTATCAAAAAAACTCATTAAACAAACTCCTCGATTCTATCCGCTCTATCTTAAAAATCCTGTAAGCGGCGATGACGCTTCAGCAGATTCGCTTACCGCTCCGGTACCTGCCAGATACGCAAGACGTCCTGCCTCAACAGCTGATTTAAAGGCCTTTGCCATCATAACAGGGTCACCCGCCGTTGCAAGAGCAGTATTCACCAACACCGCTCCCGCGCCGAGTTCCATAGCCTCCGCCGCCTCTGACGGCTTGCCTATTCCAGCGTCCACAACGATCGGCAAGTCTATTTCATCTATTAAAATTTTGACAAGTTCACGCGTTTTTAGTCCTTTGTTTGTTCCGATAGGCGCGCCGAGGGGCATTATTGCCGCCGCTCCGGCATCACGCATACGTCTTGCCGCCATAAGATCCGGACACATATACGGCAGCACTACAAAATCCTCTCTTGCAAGAATATCAACCGCTTTTAAAGTTTCGGCGTTGTCCGGCAAAAGATACTTGTTGTCGGATATTACCTCTATCTTTATCCAGTTTCCGCATCCGGCTGCTTTTGCAAGTCTTGCAATTCTTACCGCTTCTTCCGCGTTGCGCGCGCCGGATGTGTTCGGCATTAAGGTATAGTCTTTTGAAATATAATTCAGCATATTATGCTCCGGATTTGCAAAATCCATTCTTCTCAGAGCAACCGTCACAACATCAGCGCCGGATTCTTTCAGCACGTCAGGAATAATCGCATCGCTTGAAAATTTTCCCGTTCCGACAAAAAGACGGCTTTTTAATTCTTTTCCTCCAACAATAAACTTATCATCCATAAAATAAAATCTCCTTTCAAAATAATCGGACATATCCGTCTTATCATCCCCCGCCCACAAAGCTCAGAACTTCTATAACAGCGTCACTTTCGATTACTGTATCATCAAATTTATCTTTGGGTATTATATTTCCGTTGTATTCCACAACAGCGGATGAAACAGACACTCCTCTTGATTCCAGCAAACCGGATATTGATATATTTTCTTCTATATTTACGCTTTCTCCGTTTAAAATAATATTCATTATTTTTCGCCTCCTTCTTAAAGCGATATATTTAATCTGAAAAAAAGCAGACACAAAAAATTTCTGAGCCTGCTTTTTTGTGCTTTCCTACGTCAGTATCACTGAATCAGGTTCAAAGGGTTGAATAAAATTCTCTCAGCCTTACGGCACCCCCAGCTTATTTATTTTTATTATGCCTGTGTATTATAACTGTAATTCGGAGCCTCTTTTGTGATATAAATATCATGCGGATGGCTTTCCTTCAGACCGGCACCTGTTATTCTTACAAATTTGCCGTTTTCCTTCAGATCGCTGATTGTCCTTGTTCCGCAGTATCCCATACCCGAACGCAGACCGCCCATAAGCTGGAATACAACATCTGACAATGGACCTTTATAAGGAACGCGTCCTTCAACGCCTTCCGGAACGAGTTTCTTTGAGCCTGTCTGGAAATATCTGTCCTTACTGCCCTTTTCCATTGCCGCAAGCGAACCCATACCGCGGTATACCTTAAATCTTCTGCCCTGATAAATTTCAAATTCTCCCGGACTCTCATCGCATCCTGCAAACAGACTTCCTATCATAATAACATCCGCGCCTGCTGCGATAGCTTTTGTAATATCACCGGAATACTTTATTCCGCCGTCTGCAATTACCGGTACGCCGTAATTCTTTGCAACCTGCGCAACATCATATATCGCTGTAACCTGCGGAGCGCCTATACCTGCGATCACGCGTGTTGTGCATATAGAACCGGGGCCGATTCCGACTTTCAGACAATCTGCGCCGGCTTCTATAAGCGCAAGCGCCGCTTCGCCTGTCGCGATATTTCCTACAATAAGCGGCAGATCCGGATATACCGATTTAATTTCCTTTACCTTATTTATAATATTTTTTGAATGTCCGTGCGCGGAATCAAGCACTATAACGTCAACACTCACATCGACCAGAGCCCTTACACGGTCAAGCGCGTCATCTGTAACGCCGATAGCCGCGCCTGCAAGCAGTCTGCCGCGTTTATCTCTTGCCGAATTCGGATAACGCACAGCTTTTTCGATATCTTTTATTGTGATAAGACCTTTCAAATGTCCGCTCTTATCGACAATAGGAAGTTTCTCAACTTTATTTTTGCTAAGTATTTTCTGCGCCTCAGCGAGGTTTGTGCCTTCGGGGGCAGTTATAAGTTTGTCCTCATAGGTCATGGATTCCTTTATTTTCTTTGAAAAATCAGTTTCAAAGCGAAGGTCACGGTTTGTTATAATACCCACGAGTTTATTATGTTCATCTGTTATCGGCACGCCCGATATTTTATATTTACCCATAAGTTCATCGGCATCTTTTATTGTATGTTCCGGCGAAAGGCTGAACGGATTTACTATAACTCCGTTTTCCGAACGCTTTACCTTATCGACCTCATTTGCCTGTTCCTCTATTGTCATGTTCTTATGGATTATTCCGATACCGCCTTCTCTTGCCACAGCGATAGCCATAGCCGCCTCTGTTACGGTATCCATTGCCGAACTCATTATTGGTATATTCAGTTTTATATCTTTTGTAAGATTTGTGGAGAGCTCAACTTCATTCGGAGTACAATCGGATGCCTGCGGCAAAAGCAGTACATCGTCAAAAGTAAGTCCCTCTTTTGCAAATTTGTCCTGCATAATACTAATTCTCCTTTCATTTTTTGATCAAAAAATTGGTAAACATATGAAATATCGGCATAGTAAAATCACACAATTTTATCCAATGTCAATCTTCCGAAATGTTTCCGCAAGTTAAATTTAT